>CABUSR010000025.1 GCA_902494245.1 uncultured Collinsella sp. | reverse complement strand
TTCATATGGTTCTAGTATAGGAAAAGGAATTTCTCGGGGCCGCCTCTCGGCGGCCTTGCGAAAAACAAATCCAAGTTAGACCATTTCAAATGGTTCGATGTCTGCCCGGATGCGACACTGAAGTAAGTGTCCATCCTCGCAGTATCCGGTTCTCAAGGTGCACGCCCCGCGGCTCATCCGGTCCGACCGGGCCGCGCGGCAAGGAGATATATTGCCAGACCGCGAAGCTCTGTGGGACGTCAATTCCACTCTTCACAAGTCCTACACAACATATTGCTTTCTATAGGTAATAGAAAGACTGGTGCGGATCTTCCGCACGTATCAGATGATGACCCTTTGGTTCAGGAATATATGGAGATCGGTCACCTGTAGGTGATTATCTACCCGCGCTTTTAGCAATGTAAACCGCGCTTCAGATAAAAAGAGGGAGCGCCGCGCACAACGCGACACTCCCCTAGCGATTCAAGAGAATCTATTAGGCCTCGAGAGCCTTCTTGGCGATGGTAGCCAGCTCGTTGAAGGACTCGATGTCCTCGTAAGCCATCTGAGCCAGGACCTTGCGGTCGAGCTCGATGCCGGCAACCTTCAGGCCGTGCATGAACTGAGAGTAAGAGATGTCGTTCAGGCGAGCAGCAGCGTTGATACGAGTGATCCAAAGAGAACGGATCTCGCGCTTCTTGTTGCGGCGATCACGATACTGATACTGCAGGGAGTGCTGGACCTGCTCTTTAGCATGCTTGTAAGTACGCGAAGCGGCACCGTAGTAACCCTTCGCACGGTGCATAACGGTACGGCGCTTCTTCTTGGCGGCAACAGCGCGCTTAATACGTGCCATGTTCTATCAACTCCTAGACGGTAAAACGAAAAACGGGAACGCGAACTTAGGCGAGACGCGACTTGATGACCTTGCGGTCGGCAGCGGCAATCTCGGTCTCCTGACGGAAGCCACGCTTACGCTTGGTGGACTTCTTGCTCAGGATGTGGCTCTTGAAAGCCTTGGCGCGCATAAGCTTGCCGGTACCAGTCTTGCGGAAACGCTTCTTGGTGCCGCTGTGGGACTTCATCTTAGGCATGAAATACTCCTTAATCGGTTACAGAACACTAGTTACTTAGTATCGCTTGCCGCTTTATCCTCATCGAAGGCGCCCTTAATCGGGGCGAGCAGCATAAGCATGTTACGGCCTTCCATCTTAGGCTTGGACTCGACCGTAGCGTAAGGCTTGAGATCCTCGGCGAGACGCTCGAGAACGTTAAGGCCCTGCTCCGGGTGAGCCATCTCACGGCCGCGGAACATGATGGTGATCTTAACGCGTGCGCCCTTCTTGAGGAAACGCAGAACGTGGCCCTTCTTGGTCTCGTAGTCGCCAACGTCGATCTTGGGTCGGAACTTCATTTCCTTGACCTCGACCTTGGACTGGTTCTTACGAGCAGCCTTGGCCTTCATCGCCTGCTGGTACTTGAACTTACCGTAGTCCATGACCTTGCAGACCGGCGGCTCCGCGTTGGGAGCGATCTCGACCAGGTCGAGACCCTGATCGTCGGCGACGCGCTGGGCATCGCGGATGGCGAACAGGCCGAGCTGAGAGCCATCGACGCCAATCAAACGGCACGAAGATGCAGTAATCTCGTCGTTGATGCGGGTGTCATCAGACTTAGCTATTTTCCCTACCTCCATTCATAAAAAAATAACCCGGCGCTTCTCAGCAACCAGGTCGTACACATAGACTTCCTCGATTTGAGGAAGGGAATCTAAGTTGTATGACCAGTCAGCTGCTCATTGGCGCCAAAAGGTGGGAACCCTCGGGTTCCTCTTTAGGGCATTGCGGGAACAACGCCTTGCGAATAATAACACGTACAGCGCGTTATCACATTACGTACACGAAAAAGGGGCCTTGACCCCCTTGAACGCTCGCTTGCATGTATGGTGCCCGAGGCGAGACTCGAAGGGCCTTCGCTTCGCGAAGCCCCGGGCTTCGGACGCGCGGCGCCCTCGCCACGCTCCGCTACAAACAGGCCGCAGGCCTGTTTGCTTAACGCTTCGCGCGCTCACGCGAGTTCGGCACGAAAAAGGGGGCCGCAACCCCCTTGAACGCTCACTTGCATGTATGGTGCCCGAGGCGAGACTCGAACTCGCACGTTGTTGCCAACGGTGGATTTTGAGTCCACTGCGTCTGCCAATTCCGCCACTCGGGCACGTAATGCGTGAGTTAGTTTATCACAGCTTTCTACCGATTAGTTCGAAAATGGAACTTCGAGCATTTCGATGAGTTCGACCGTGCGGAGCATCTCGCGCTGACGGCATCCGCGACCGTCGACCGAAGCCTCGCCCATCTGGTTATCGTAAGGGTCCTCGCGCATGCCGTCGAAAGAGGGGTCAAACCCTGCCTGGAATCGATTGTTGGCCACCATACGCCACGGGTCGAGATTGCCAAAGTAGTGACGGCGGCGCCACTCCTCCCCCATCCTGCGAGCAGAAGATCCAAATGACACGTCGGCGTTGAGCCAACCGGTCTGCGGCGTATAGAACTCTGCCCAGTCGTGCGACCCCACCGAATCGGGCGCAACGTACAGGCCGCTCTGCCAACGGGCAGGCACGCCCGCGATACGGCACATGGTGATAAACGTGAGCGCCATAACGCCGCAATCGCCGCGGAGCGAATGCGCGCAGTCATCGGCAATAGATCCCAAAAGCAAGTACGGCGGCTGATAGCGATAGTCGATATGCTGCGTCAGATAATCATAGATAGCACGGGCGCGATCGAGCGGATCCTCGAGTCCGTCAACAACACCGGCCGTCAGCTGCTGCAGATACGGCGTGAATGCAATGTGCGGACGGTCCTCAGAAATATCTTCGGGCAACGGCGCGTCCATACACGGATGCGACGGAAGCGCACCCCCATAAATATCGCGATAAGCGGCATTGATTTGATAGCGATAGGTCACCGAGAATGAGCGATCACTCGAAGAAGACCACGAGGCGGTACGCGCCGAAGCGTTCGCGGGAGCAACAGCACCCTCCGGCGTCATATTGAGAACCTCGATATGAGACTGTTGACGACAGGCGGCGGCAACGGGTAGCCAAGCGCGAACGGTCTCCCCCTCTAGAGCGCCGGGGACAGACAAGGACGCCTTAAGCGTAATAACGCGAGTCAATCCGTTTTGCGACTCCATCTCCTTGAGCATCTCGTTGCGCAGTGCTATTCCGTCCGTAGAATCGGGACGCATGCCGGGGACCTCTTTGGGATATACGCGAAGCGAATCGAGGAAGTTGTCGAGAACGAACAGCTCACCATCGATAAAGCGCCAGTCAATACGCTTACGGTCAATCAGATCGTTAAACTGCTCCTCGGTAAACTCAGGCCACTCCTCGCGAATCATCGCAATAGCTCGATCGCGCGACACCGAAAAATGAAGCGGCGTCTCAAGCATGCGATACCGCTCGGCACGAACGCAGGCAGCAAGCGAGGGATCGGGATTCTGCCCCAAAAGACGATCACAAGCCGCAACAGTCTGCGTCAAATATCCGGCATCCTTGAGTCGAAGAATCTCGGGCGGTAGTCCAATATCGAGATGACGAAAGTCATTACAGCAAACATCAACAGAGCAACCAACAGGGCCCTCGTCAATAACCTTCCCATCCGAAGGCAACACATTAACAACAGCCATACTAAAACTCCAAGTCACTAGAACGCTTGAAGTCCATTGTAGCGAGATAAAAAAGAAAGCCCCAACAAGGGAGCCATCAACACCACCGAACGGTAGTCAAAAAAATGAATTCAGCCCAGTAACCCTGTAGCGAGTTAACGAAGGAGGCCCCGTTCACCCGAAGCTTTTCCCATTGCGCGACTTCTGGCAAAGCCAGGTGAGTGCAAGGGAAAAGCGTAGGGTGAACGGGGCCTCCGACGGGAAAGTTAAACCGCTACTTACGCCTTGTTGACGGAGCCAAACTCCTCCATGAGCTCCTTGGTGCGGGCAACGATGTTGTCACGACCAGGCTTGAGGAGCTTGCGGGGGTCAAAGCCCTTGCCCTGCTGATCCTTGCCGGCCTCGATGTACTCGCGAACACCCTTGGCGAAGACGAGCTGCAGATCGGTGTTGACGTTGATCTTGGAGATACCCAGGGAGATGGCCTTCTTGATCTGATCCTCGGGGATGCCGGTGCCACCGTGCAGGACGAGGGGCAGGTCGCCGGTCTGAGCCTTGATCTCGCCCAGGCGCTCGAAGGAAAGGCCAGCCCAGTCGGCAGGGTACACGCCGTGGATGTTGCCGATACCGCAGGCGAGGAAGTCGACGCCCAGGTCAGCAATCTGCTTGCACTCAGCAGGATCAGCGAGCTCGCCGCTGGAGGTCACGCCGTCCTCGGTGCCGCCGATGCCGCCGACCTCGGCCTCGATGGACATGCCCTTGGAGTGGGCAAGCTCAACGAGCTCCTTGGTGCGGTCGAGGTTAAGCTGGAAGGTCTCCTCGTGAGAGCCGTCATACATGATGGACGTGAAGCCGGCCTCGATGCACTTGAAGCAGTCCTCGTAAGAACCGTGATCGAGGTGAAGGGCGACGGGAACGGTAACGCCCGTGGCCTCGACGGCAGCCTTAACCATGTCGGCGCAGACCTTGAAACCGCCCATCCACTTAGCGGCACCAGCGGTGCACTGAAGGATCAGCGGGGACTTGGCCTCCTCGGCGGCCTGGAGAATAGCCAGGGTCCACTCGAGGTTGTTGGTGTTGAAGGCACCGAGACCGTACTTGCCGGCCTCGGCCTTCTTGAGCATGTCTGCTGCGTTGACGAGCATAAAAGAAACCTCCTGTAAGGTTGCTCCGATAACGCCTGAGATTTTACCACGACATACCCGAGCATAAACGTTCGTTTGTTCACGAATACCATCCGATTGGACAAATTTTGACCGTTTGCCCCACAGAATCGACCCACTGGGGAAAATAGCTTGACGATTGAGCGGTCTTCGTGGTTCGGAAGACGGCTTCGAGCCTACATCTGCATAAACGGGTTCTGCATAAGTTCGCGCGCCATCGTGGTCGAATCGCCATGGCCCGTCAAGCAAACGGTATCGGGCGGAAGCATCTTGGCAAGTTTGGAGAGCGAGCGCATAATCGCCGCCTCGTCACCGCCGGAAAGATCGGTACGACCGTGGCTGCCCGGGAAAAGCGTGTCGCCCACAAAGGCGATGTTTCCCTGCTCGGTCGCGGCGAACAGGACGATGCCGCCCGGCGTATGCCCCGGCGTCTCGATCACCTGCAGGCAGACGTCGCCCACCTCGATTGTATCGCCCTCGGCAAGCAAGCGCGTCGGCTCACCCGGATCGGGCGTCTCGATACCCCACATGACACGCTGCTCCTCGATATTTGCGCGAGGTACCGTCACGTCCTTAGCGCACAACTCATATAGCGCACTGTCGCCAACGACAGCTCGAACCCCGGCAACCCCGCCAACATGGTCGGCATGACCGTGCGTGCAGACAGAGCCGAATACGCGCACCTCGGGATGCGCGGTGCGGATATGCTCCACAAGACGCTCGCCCTCCCACGCCGGATCGACGATTAAGCACTCGTCATTCGAAATCACGGCGTAGCTGTTGGTCTGAATCGGGCCGTTGACGAGCGCCTCAATCGAAGCCGTGCCTCGGGGTGTCAGGTCCAAAGTCATATCGTCCATGCGCATACCCTCCTTCTAAAATACGCTCGAGGCACCAAACGATGCCTCGAGCGTAACCAATATCTATGATGCTGAGAGGCTCTCGCACCTACACACGGCGCTTGAGTTGCGCTCCGCCCTCGCCGGGCATAAGACGGCGAGCGTCGTAGACCGAATCGACACTGCTGATGGAAGCCAGCAGCGGATCCAGGCCGCTCGCATCCGAAATCTCGACCATAAAGCGCAGGGTCGCAATACCCTCGCGGTTGGTCGAGGTGGCGGCGGAAAGGATATTGCCGCCTGCATCGCCAATGGCAATGGTGACGTCCTTGAGCAGGCCCATGCGGTCCAGGCACTCGACCACGATCTCGACCTGGAAGAGGGTGTCGGCAGCACCATCCCACTCTACGTCAATCATGCGCTCGGGGTGCTCCATGAGGCCCTTGACGTTGGGGCAGTTGGCGCGATGCACTGAGACACCTCGGCCACGCGTGATGAAGCCGACGATATCGTCGCCCGTCACGGGGTTGCAGCAATGAGCCAGACGGACCAGCAGGCCACTGTTGCTCTCGCCCTTAACGATAATGCCGTTACTTGCGCTCTTGCCACGCTTTTGCGGCTTGCGGTTGGAGCCGCGGGCCGGCTGTTTCACGACCTCGGCGATAGCCTCGGCCTTGGTGAGCTGTTCCTCGGGCTTGGGGTCCAAGATTTGCTCGACCTTATTGCCCACAGCGCGCGGGGCAACCTTGCCGGCACCGACGGCGGCAAACAGGTCCTCGAGCTGCTTGAAGTTAAACTGCTCCGCCACGGCATTGAGCGCACGCGTGGAGCGCGGCGTGGAGATGCCATACCCGCGCTTGCGCAGGTCCTTGGCCAGCATATCGCGGCCGGCGGCAGCGTCGTCGTCCTTAGTCGCGGCGGCAAAGTAGCGACGGATCTTTGACTTGGCGGAAGGCGTCTTAACGATCTTGAGCCAATCACGCGACGGCTTGGAACTCTTGTTAGTCAGGATCTCGAGACGGTCACCCGTCTTAATCTCGTGCGTGAGCGGAGCCACCGCACCGTTGATTTTGGCGCCGACGCAATGGTTTCCCACCTCGGTGTGAACGGCGTAGGCAAAGTCGAGCGGTGTAGAGCCGGCACGAAGCGCCATGACCTCGCCCTTGGGCGTAAAGACGAAGATCTCCTGATCGAACAGATCGACCTTCAGCGAGTGCAGGTATTCCTTGGCATCGGTGATCTCGTCGGAAGCCGCCCAATCGAGCGAATGCTTGAGCCAGTTGATCTGGTCGTCCAAACGTTGAGCGTCATTGGTCTTGGAAGCAGACGATCCGCCCGACTTCTTATATAGCCAGTGGGCGGCAATGCCGTACTCGGCCTGCTCATGCATCTCATAGGTTCGAATCTGAATCTCGAGCGGGCGGGCCGTGGGGCCGATAACCGTCGTATGGAGCGACTGGTAGTTATTGACCTTGGGCATGGCGATATAGTCTTTAAAGCGACCGGGCATGGGGTGCCACAGCGTATGCACCGCGCCGAGCGTGGAGTAGCAATCGCGCACCGAATGCGTGATGACGCGCAGTGCCACCAGGTCGTAGATCTCGGAGAACTCCTTGCCCTTGCGCTTCATCTTTTGGTAGATGGACCAATAGTGCTTGGAACGGCCGTTGATCTGGAAGCCTTCCAGGCCAATGCGGTTGAGCTCGTCGGTGAGTGTCTTGATGGTCTCAGCCAGATAGCGCTCACGGACCTCGCGCGACTCCGCCACCATGCGCGCGATGCGCTGGTAGGCATCGGGCTCCAGGTAGAAGAAGGACAGGTCCTCGAGCTCCCACTTAATAGAGCTCATGCCCAGGCGGTCGGCCAAGGGCGCGTACACGTCCATGGTCTCGCGAGCCTTAAATAGGCGACGATCCTCGCGCAGGGCTGCCAGCGTTCGCATGTTGTGCAGACGGTCGGCAAGTTTAACGATGATGACGCGAATGTCCTTGGACATGGCAAGGAACATCTTGCGCAGCGTGAGCGCCTGCTTCTCGTCCATGCTGTCGACTTCGATGTTGGTGAGCTTGGTCACGCCATCGACGAGCTCGGCCACCGTATCGCCAAACAGGCCGGAAACATCGGCGAGCGAGGTCTCAGTATCCTCGACGGTATCGTGCAGCAGCGCGGCGCACACCACATCGCAGTCCATCTTGAGATCGGCCAGAATGATGGCCACCTCGACGGGATGGTTGATGTACATCTCACCCGAGCGCCGCTTTTGGTTGCAATGCTTCTCGGCAGCAAAGCAGTAGGCCTGCTCAACCTTAGAAAAGTCGTCCTCATTCATATATTTGAGGCACAGACGCTCCAGCTTGTCGTAGCTGTCCGCCATAATCTCGGGCGGCAGCTCATCGGCATGCTTATAGTGCTCCATCTCCGAAAACGGCTGGAGGGTGGAATCATGGGCGGTACGGGCTGCGGCATCCATCGAGGTCCCCTTCCCCTAGGCCCGCGGTACGATCGGGCGGTTAACTTTGGCTAGCATATCAGAAGCGCACGAATCGAGCGCCCAGCTCCGGAAAGCCGAAAACTCCATGCGCGAGCGCAAGCCCTCCAAATAGCGAATTGACCTGCTCAATTGCACGCGGCCGGGGTTTTCGGCCATCGCGATGCGACGCGTATCGTCAAACCCCGAAACGCGACAGAAACCAAGCTCTTCGAAGATTCCTAGGCCGCTTTCCACCGAGCGCTCGTCGACCGGCGTGCGGGCATCGATGGCAAGGCACATCTGCGCGATGTCGATATCGCTTGCGCAGAATGAATCATCCCCGGTCTTGCCGCGGTTGGAGCGCCACATGGTCTGCAGCGCGCGATAGAGTGTGACGAGCTCGTCGCGCTCGGGTGCGTAGCAGTCGAGCAGGCGCTCGTTAATGCGGGCATCGCGCGACGAATAGAGCAGGTGGATCACGGCGGGCTGGCCATCGCGACCGGCACGGCCGCTCATCTGGTTAAACTCAATGCCGCCAAACGGCATGTGATAGAGCACGACATGGCGGATATCGGGCAGGTTGACGCCCTCGCCAAAGGCAGATGTCGAGACGATGCAGCTGAGGCTGCCGTCTCGGAATGCTTCCTCCACGCGACGGCGATCGGAACGCGCAAGCCCCGCGTTATAGAACGCGATATGGGTTGCGCAATCGGGCACACGCTTGCGCAACGTCTTGGCGAGCGCCACGGACTGGTCGCGCGAATTGACGTAAATGACGGTCTTCTCCCCCGTCGCCACGATCGACACCAAACGGTTCTCGCGGCTCGCAAGATCTCGGTCGTCCTCGAGCTGCAGGTTCTCGCGCACCGTCTCGTCGACCACCGTGTGAGTGATCGGAAGCATGCGGGCAAGCTCGGCCACGACCGGAGCCGTCGCGGTGGCCGTCGCAGCCATAACGACCGGGTCGCCCAGAGCTTTGAGGATATCGGGCATGTCAAGATAGGCGCTGCGGTCGCCGCCCTTGGCAAGACCGGCATGATGCGCCTCATCGATAACGACAAAGCCGATGCGGCCCGAACGCGCGAAGCGGTCACGGTGGATAGATAGGAACTCGGGCGTCGTGAGCACGATACCGGTGCGGCCCGAAGCTAGGCCGGCGAACACGTCATCGCGTGCGGCCTCCACGGTCTCGCCGGTCAGCACGCCAACGCCAATGCCAAGCGATGCCATCGTCGACGAGAGGTGATAGGCCTGGTCGGCAACAAGCGCACGCAGCGGATAGACAAAGATGCTCGCACGTCCGCGAAGCACCGCCTCACGCGCGGCATGCACATGGAAGATGAGCGACTTGCCGCGGCCCGTTCCCATAACCGCCAAGACACTCTGGTGATCGGCCAAGGCGTCGAGCGCCTCAGCCTGCGCGCGGTGCGGCTGGTTCGATCCGATAAAGCTATGGATAAGCGAGCGCGTGAGCTCGGTATAGGAAAGCTGGGCGAGCGTCTCGCGCTTGCGCGACTCCAGGCGCAGGCCGGAATCCGTCGGCTGCACGCCACGACGAAGCTCGCATGCCGGATCGTCGACGCTGGGCAGCGTGGTATCGCGGACCAGAACATCCTTGACCATGAGCTTGGGCTTCACACGACCCTGCCAATGCTCGGCAACGGCCTCGAACACCAAGTCGACAGCGCTATCGCAGTTGATGAGCTTATCGATTTGCGGCACGCGGAACATAATGGCCGGCACACTCGCGGCGCCATCGGTCGCCACAAAGCGCATGTGCTCACCGGTTTTGCCCACCACGGCGCGATCACACATCGTCACGCCCTCGGCAGCCAGCAGCGGCACCTTGTTGCCCTGGCCAAACGGCTCAAGACGGGAAATCTGCTCTATAGTCTCGATATTCAGCTCGGAAAGGTCGACCGTGGCGGCAACCTCGTCGATGTCTTCAAAGTCCTCGGCGGGAATCTCCGATAGCACGGCGGAAAGGCGACGACGGAATTCATCGAGCATGGATGCCTCGATGGTCACACCCACCGCACCGGCATGTCCGCCGCGACGAATCAGCAGGTCGGAACAGCGCTCGACGGCGTCAAACAGGTTAACTTTGCCCACCGAGCGACCAGAGCCGCGCGCGATACCGTCCTCGATCGAGAACAGCAGCGCCGGCACGTGGTAGCGGTTGGTCAGACGGCTTGCCACGATGCCCTTGACGCCCTCGTGCCAGCCTTCGCCGCCCACGACGATCGCGCGTCCGCCGTCATAGGTCTCCTCGACCTTTGCCATGGCATCGCGCGTGAGCTCCGCCTCGATCTCACGGCGCTGGCGGTTGATTTCCTCGAGCTCAGCCGCCAGTGCGCTTGCTTCGATGGGATTGCGGGCAAGCAGCAGATCGAGCGCCAGCTTGGGATCGGCCATGCGACCGGCAGCGTTTAAGCGGGGGATGAGCGAGAATGACAGGGCGTCGGCCGTAATGGTAGAAAGATCGGCCTTGGCAAGTGCGGCAAGCGCGATATAGCCGGGACGGGCCGTCACGCGCATCTGCTGGATGCCCTCGGCGACCAGTGCGCGATTCTCGGGCGTGAGCGGCATCATGTCGGACACGGTGCCCAGCGCCGCGACCTCGATCAGCGAACGCCAATACGACGGCTTGCCCAGACGCTCGCCCAGGACCTGCACCAGCTTGAGTGCCACGCCGGCACCGGCAAGCTCGCGCGAGGGACCCTCGTCCTCGAGCTTGGGGTCGGTCAGGGGCACGCCCTGCGGCACCTGGTCGGAGGGCTCGTGATGGTCCGTGACCACCAAATCGATCCCCAGGCTCTCCAGATAGGAGACCTCTTCCTTGGCGGCAATGCCGTTATCGACGGTCACGATCAGCTGGGGGCGAGCGAGCTCGTTAACGCGGTCGAGCGCCGCGCGCGAAAGACCGTAGCCCTCGTCAAAGCGATGTGGAATAAACGGCGTGACATCGGCACCAAACGCGCGCAGCGCCTCGGTCAACAGGCAGGTCGACGTAATGCCGTCGACGTCAAAATCGCCAAAGACGGCGATACGCTCGTGGCTGCGAATAGCACGCTCAACGCGGTCGGCGACGATCACCATGCCCGGAATAACGAGTGGGTCCGCCCAGTCGCGATCGAGCGAAGGCGTCAAAAACAGCTGGCCTTCCTCGATGGATGTAATGCCGTGCGCAACCATAATGCGCGCCACCAGCCCGGGTATGCCCAGGCCAGCCGAAAGCTCCTTTTCGAGCTCGGGGTTTTGCTGAGCGACCGCCCAGCGATGCGTCGTCTTAAGCGATGACATAGGCGCCCACCCCCGATAGGGGCAGGTCGCCGCGATACCTCTCACGGTTCATAGCGATGAGTCCTCTGTGTATGCCCGCTTCGGCAGGCAGATCTGTTGAACGGATTTATTATACCGTGCAGTGCGGACGCACAACGTCCAGCACGCCGTGGTTTCGATAAACGAGGGCGGTAATAGCCTCGAAATATTCGAGCGTTTCAGCCACACGGACGCATGCGAGCGTCTAGCATATCCATTCAAAACGGATTCACGAGCAAAGGGAGTCACAAGAGCCTATGAAGCAATGGGTTGGACTGGGCAAATTTCTCGCGGGGCACATGCAGATCATCGTTCCGATTTGCGTGGCGCTCGGCGTGCTCTTTCCTCAACAGGTCGGCGTTCTCAAGCCCATCGTTCCCACCTTGTTTGCCTTTATGACGTTCCAAGGTGCGCTCAGCAACACCTTTCACCAGGTAGCCGAGGTGTTCCACCGTCCGCTGCACCTGATTCTGGCGTTGTTGGTCTCGGCGGCGCTTATTCCCATCGCGGCCTACGCCATGGGATCGTTGTTCTTTGGTTCCAACCCCAACCTTGTCTGCGGCATCGTGCTCGAATACAGTGTGCCCGTGGCAGTCACCGCTTTTATGTGGATCAGCATGTTCGGCGGCAACGGCCCGCTCGCGCTCACCATCATCCTGACGTCCGCGGTCATCTCCCCTGTGACGATTCCGCTTACGCTCAAGCTCCTGCTGGGCGCCACCGTCTCGATCGACATGCCGAGCATGATGCAGAACATGGCCTTTATGATCGCCATCCCCGCCGTGCTCGGCATCGTGATCAACGAGCTCACGCGCGGATGGGGGCACGAAAAACTCTCCCCCGCGCTCTCGCCCGCCTGCAAGTTCATGATGATGGGCGTTATCGCCTCCAACTCCACCGCCATGAGCGAGTACGTTCTGCACATGAACGCGGTGCGCTTGGAAGTCGCCCTCTTTATTTTGGTCTTCGCCATCAGCGGCTTTGTCGTCGGCATTCTGGTCGCCCGCGCGCTGCATCTGCCATATAGCGAAACGACCACCATGTGCTTTACCTGCGGCATGCGCAATATCTCTTCGGGCGCCGTCATCGCCACGCAATACTTTCCGGGCGAAGTTGTGTTTCCCGTCATGTGTGGAACGTTGTTTCAGCAGGTGCTCGCCTCGCTTATCGGGCACTTCTTTGAGCGTCTGACCGGCGAGGAGCGCGCCGCCCAGCGCAAGCGCGTCGAGGCCGGCCGCGATGCAATGGCGCGCTAAACCGTCCGCAGTGTGCGGGCGCTCACTTTACGATGTGAGCGCCTCCAGATGTGCGCGGAGTCGCTCCGCATCGACATCGAGCGTGGTCTCAGCATTGACCTGAGCCAGCCGATACCCGACAAAGTAGGGTGAAACCACCCAACGTGGAAGCGCCTTGGCAATGGTCCGGCCGCTCATGTGATAGAAGAACAGGTTGTACGACTCTGCACGACCGCCATGGTGCTCGTGCAAGATATAGCGCAGAGCTACCTGGATTGCATCGGCGAAGAGATCCGCCTCGGCTTGGTCTCTCGTGTCATCGCTGGCGGCGATTCCCTGCGGGGCTGAAACGTTGATCTCAAAGAACCCCATGATCGGTTCGGTTGAGATGTTGACCGCGATTCTCCCCTGTCGCCAGACATTGATGCCTTCGAAATTGGCAGAAGTCAGCGAAGCATAGCCGTCTTCCTGCTCCAAACCCACAATCTGCATGTGCGGATGGACCAGACTGCCGCCCGAAAGTGGGCCCTTGTTCTTGTACATGAGCACACTGCGGTACTGTTGGGAATCGATCATCTGCTGCCAACAGCCCAGGGCAAACCGCATCACATGATGCAGCTCATCCGGTTCATAGGTCACCAGGTCGGCGTCGTGATTGGCAGACTCGATCAATACGGTCTGACGTGTGGCCCGCAAGGTCTTGAACTTATTCTCGAGCCAGATACAGTCACCATCGCGCTGGATGATGTTGGCAAGTCCCTCCGTGTCGCAAAAGGGGCACGCGGTGCCAGGGCGATGATTATCGTCGGGCTTACCGCTCGCCTGCTGAACGTCAAATACCAGCGCCACGGGTTATACCTCCAGCGGCACGATCTTGGTGCCATGGAGCTCGGAGACGCCTAGCGCCGCCGCGACCGCGTCGCGATTTGCCGTAGTGATGCCGCCGCCGGGAAGGATGGTCAAACGATCGCCCGCATACTCGATTAAACGAGCCAGGTAATCGAAATTATCCTCGATCGACGTACCGGCAGCGCCGCCATGCGTGAGGATGCGCGTAACGCCGCAGTCGGCAAGTGTATCAATCGCATCGAGCTGAGCCTCGGGCGAGAGCTGGTCAAATGACATGTGGAAGGTGATGTCGATGGGATCACGCTTACATTCCTCGGTCGCGCAGCCCGCAGCCATCACGAGGGCGCCAAGCGTAAGTTCGTCGAGCGCCCATCCGCCAGCGCAGGGTTTGCAGCAGCCAAAGACCAAGCCGTCAACGCCCGCACTCACGGCAAGGCCCAAGTCCATCTCCATCATGCGCAGCTCATCCTGGTTGTAGTGAAAGTCGCCGCCACGCGGACGAATCATGCACATCACCCGTGCATCGTGCTCGTGGACATAGTTGGTCGTAGCGCTGATAACGCCGGCCGAGGGCGTGGTGCCACCAACGGCAAGGTTGTCGCACAGCTCGATACGCCTTGCACCGGCATCGATAGCCGCCGGCACCCGCTCAAAGTTCTCGGCACAAAACTCGTACACCATAGATAGACCCCCAAAGACAGCAGATGTTTTCCGACGGGCATTGTCACACATCCCCATGAAGTTGCGGTGGAATAGGGACTGTTTTGGCCTCTGAGACTCCCATTTAGTCCCTATTCCACCGCAACTTAAAGGGGGTAGTCATTGGGGACGTTCTTAAACGACTACCCCCAAGTATCAGACCAAAGTAACGCCGCAGGCAGACGACGGACAGCGAGCGGGCACCAGAGCGAACAAATTGGCATGAAAAGAGGACGGCATAGACCTTCTGGTCATGCCGCCCTCTTTGAATGACAAGTTGTCGCTCTGGTGCCCGCGCAGCGTCGACTGGTCCGCCGTTCGGTAGAACGGCGGAACCTCCTAGCCACCCAGATAGGCCTTGCGGACGTTATCGTCGTGCAGGAGTTCTTGGCCCGTGCCGGTCATGGTGATCTTGCCGGTCTCGAGCACGTAGCCGCGTGTGGCGATGGAAAGAGCCATCTGTGCGTTTTGCTCGACCAGAAGCACCGTGGTGCCGGCCTTGTGCAGGTCCTCGACAATCTGGAAGATCTGCTCAATCAGAATCGGCGCCAGACCCATGGAAGGCTCGTCGAGCATAAGCAGTTTGGGGTTACTCATAAGAGCGCGCCCCATAACAAGCATCTGCTGCTCACCGCCCGAAAGGGTGCCGGCGACCTGGCGACGGCGTTCCTTCAGGCGCGGGAACTGCTCGTAGACGCGCTCGAGGCCCGGAGCCACCGTGGACTTGGGCTGCGTGTAGGCGCCCATCTCCAGGTTCTCCTCAACCGTCATCTGCAAAAAGGCGCGACGACCCTCGGGAACCTGAGCCAGGCCCTTACCAACCAGCTTGTCGGCGGGCGTATGGGTAATGTCCTCGCCCATAAACTTGATGGAGCCGGTCTTGGAGCGCAGCAGGCCCGAGATGGTCTTGAGCGTTGTGGACTTGCCGGCACCGTTGGCACCAATCAAGGCCACGATCTCGCCCTCGTTAACGTTAAAGGAGATGTCCTTGATGGCGTGAATGGCGCCGTACCAGACGTTGATGTTGTAGACGGAAAGCATCGGCTCTGCCATTTAGTTCTCCCCCTTATCCTGCTTGCCCAGATACGCCTCGATAACGGCGTCGTTGTTCTGGATTTCCTCTGCCGTGCCCTTGGCGATAACCTTGCCAAAGTTAAGCACGCAGATGCCCTCGCAGATGTTCATAACGAGCGACATATCATGCTCGATAAGCATGATGGCAATGCCAAAGGTGTCGCGAATCTTGACGATGTTCTCCATGAGCTCCGCGGTCTCGGACGGGTTCATGCCGGCGGCAGGCTCGTCGAGCAGCAGTAGCTTGGGGTTGGTGGCAAGCGCGCGGACGATCTCCAAACGACGCTGAGCGCCGTAAGGCAACGATCCGGCCTGCTCGTTTGCCAGATGTTCCATATCAAAGATGGACAGCAGCTCCATGGCGCGCTCGTGGGCGGCCTTCTCGTGCTTCCAATACGTCGGCAGGCGCAGCACGCCCTCAAAGCCGGAGTAGCGCTCCTGGTTGTGCAGGCCGACCTTAACGTTGTCCTCCACCGTCATGGTGTTGAACAGGCGAATGTTCTGGAACGTACGGGCAATACCCATGCGGTTGACCTGGTAGACCGACTTGCCCGAGGTGTCCTCACCATCGAGCAGGATGGTGCCGTGCGTAGGCTGGTACACCTTGGTGAGCAGGTTGAAGACCGTGGTCTTGCCGGCACCGTTGGGGCCGATGAGACCGGCGATCTCAGTCTTGCCGATGGTCAGGCTAAAGTCATCGACTGCCTTAAGGCCGCCGAATTCAATGCCCAGGTGGATGCACTCGAGCGCCGGGCGCTGGCCCAGGTCGCGGTCGGGAACGATGGCGCCAGAAGGATACGGGACCATCTTACCCTTGTTGAACTCAAACTTACTGGGCATCGGCTGCCACCTCCTTCTTGGAAGCAAAGCGATCCTTAATGCGTGCGAAGAACGCCTTGAGCTGTGGGTTGTTGGTAAAGACCATGACCAGAATCAACACGATGGCGTAGATGAGCATGCGGTAGTCCGAGAACTGACGGAGCAGCTCGGGGAGCACCGTGAGCAGCGCCGCGGCGATAACGGAGCCGCGCATGTTGCCCAGGCCGCCCAGGACCACGAACACCAGAATGAGAATGGACGTATTGAAGTCGAACTTAGTGGCGGAAAGCTGCGAGAAGTTACCGCCGAACAGAGCTCCGGCAGCACCGGCGAGGGCAGCGGAAACCACGAAGGCGATCATGCGGTACTGGGTGACGGAGATGCCCACAGACTCGGCAGCGATCTTGTTGTCGCGCACGGCAATAATGGCACGACCGGTACGGCTGCGAACCAGGTTGAGCACAATCACGAGCGCGACCATAACCAGGATTGCGCCGGCAAGGAAAGTCGAATAGGTCGACACGCCCGATGCACCCTGCGCGCCCTTGATGATGGCGGTGCCGTCCTCGAGCAGGTGCAGGTCGTCGATCGTGGAGTTACCCGTGATGTTAAAGATCACGTGCAGGCCGCGCGAGTCGACGCCCACGATAAGGCAGGTGACGATCTCTTTGATGATCTCGCCAAAGGCCAGCGTCACGATAGCCAGGTAATCGCCACTCAGACGAAGGACCGGGATACCGATCAAGAAGCCCAGGATGGCGGCAGCGAAGGCGCCGACCACGATGCTGATGATCAGGCGCACCGGATCGGAGGGAACGGCGCTCTCAAGGGCGACCGCGGTGACGATGCCCGTATAGGCACCGACGCTCATAAAGCCCGCATGGCCCAGCGACAGGTCGCCCGCGATGCCGACGACGAGGTTGAGGGAAATGGCCATGACGATATAGGCCGTGATGGGAACCAGCTGACCGGCGATCATGCGCGGAATCATGTGGTTGGACTGCATAAAGAACACGATGGCGAAGGCCACGATGCACATGGCGTACGTGACAAAGTCGTGACGCGTCTGCTTGTCTTTAAGAAACTTCATAACGCTCACCTACACCTTCTCGGGGACGTACTTGCCCAAGAGGCCGGCAGGCTTGACGAGCAGGACGATGATCAAAACACCAAAGACGATGGAGTTGGCAAGGCTCGTGGAAATGTAAGCCTGCGCCATCGCCTCGATGATGCCGATGAGAATGCCACCGACAAAGGCACCGGGGATGGAGCCGATGCCGCCGAAAACGGCAGCGTCGAAGGCCTTGATGCCAGGCATGGCGCCCGTGGTGGGCTGCAGGACCGGCGAGTAGGAGCACAGCAGCACGCCGGCGATGGCGGCAAGGGCGGAGCCGATGGCAAACGTCATCGAGATGGTGCGGTTGACGTTGATGCCCATGAGCTGAGCGGCGGCTTTGTCCTCGGACACGGCGCGCATGGCTTTGCCCATCTTGGTCTTACCTGTAAAGAACATCAGGCCGGCCATGATAACCAGGCAGGCGACGATGGTGACGAGCGAGACGGCGCTTACGTTGAACTTGGCCAAGAACTCCGGCACCTGGAAGGTGACGAGCGAAGTGAAGTTCTTGGGCGTGGCGCCCCACAGAAGCTGCGCGGCGTTCTGGAGGAAGTAGGACACGCCGATGGCCGTGATCAGAACGGCCAGCGGACCCGCCTGGCGCAGCGGTTTGTATGCCAGACCCTCGATGAGAACACCGAGAACGGTACAGACCACACAAGAGAGAACTACAGATGCCCAGCCCGGGAGGCCGAGATACGACGTGGCGCAGAACGAGACATAGGCACCGACCATGATAACGTCGCCGTGAGCGAAGTTGAGCATCTTGGCGATACCGTAGACCATGGTGTAGCCCAACGCGATGATGGCGTAGACGCTGCCCATGGACAGGCCGTTGACCAGGTATTGGATAAAGACCGTCATGTTCCACATCCCCCTTTCGAATAGGTTTCCAGTTGATGTATGAAACAGGGACGTTACATCGTCCCTAGATACCAAGCAAGCAGGGAAGGCCAAAACCTCCCCTGCTTGGGATCAAAACCGCTCTATGTAAGGCGGCCTATTAGGCCTGTACGTACTTGCCGTCGGTGATGACGTACGCCGTGGGCTCCTTCTGGACCTGGCCCTTATCGTTCCAGGTGAGCTTGCCGGTCAGACCGTCAACGGTAATCTTGAGCATAGCCTTGGACAGCTTCTCGGCGGCCTCGGTCGGGTCGGCGTCGACACCAAGACCGGCCTCCTTGACGGCCTCGGCCACCGCGTGCACGCCGTCGTAGGCGTCGGCGGCAAACTGGTCGGGAGTATCGCCGTACTTATCCTTGTAGGCGTTGACGAAGTCGGCGTTCTTCTCGTCGTCGGCGGAGAACGGGGTCATGAGCAGCAGACCCTCGGCAAGAGAGGTATCGAAGCCCTCAACGCCCAGGATGCCGTCCATGCCGTCGCAGCCCATCATCTTGACGTCGTAGCCCATGTCCTTGGCGTTCTTGAGCAGGACGGACGCCGGCGTGTAGTAGATCGGCGCAAAGATCATGGTGGCGCCGGCCTGCTTGGCCTTGGTCAGCTGGTTGGTAAAGCTCGTGGCGGAGTCGTCCTTAAAGGTCTCCTCGTCGACAATCTCGAGCTTGGACTCAGCGGCCTGGGCCTTAAAGGAATCTGCGATGCCCGAAGAATAGGCGTCGCCGGAGTTATAGAACAGCACGAACTTCTCGTCCGCATACTTCTGCGCCAGGAACTTGGCAGCGTTGACACCCTGGTTGGGGTCGGTGAAGCAAACCTGGAAGACGCAATCCTTGCCGTCGGTGACGTCCTCGGAGGACGCGGACGGGGTGATCATGAACGTCTTGGGGTCGTTACCGCACTCTGCGGCAACGGCAACCGACGCACCCGTGGTGGTCGGGCCGACGAGGGCCTGCATGCCCCAGTCGAGCAGGGTGTTGAAGGCGTTGACGGCCTTCTCGCCATCGGCCTGGTCATCTTCGGCCTTGCTGGCAAGCGGCAGCTCCTTGGTCGAGAAATCCTTGCAGCCAAGCTCGACGCCCTGGGTAACGGACTTGCCGTAGGACGCGTTGGCGCCGGTCAGCGGTCCGATGGTGCCGATCTTAAAGGAACCGTCGGCCGACGCGGAACCGCTGTCGCCGCCGTTGGAGGAGCAGCCAGCTAGAATGGACATCGCCCCCAGACCTGCTGCGCTCGCGATAACGCTCCTGCGATTCATAACAGGGTTCAATGACTTACCGGTGAGGCTCGACATGCGGCTCTCCTCTCAAATCTCGTCGGGTTTCGGTTACCCGACAGGCCATCCTTCGCCGTGTTCGGCGTTCGCAAAATAGTAGACGCTTTAGTTGAGAAAAGTGGCGATTATTTCAACTTTTCTTTTGTTTTGTCCATTTATCCATATTTGTGCGTATTTCTATCAGTTTATGCAGTTTAGCCACTTTATTGTGTGAAAGTATTGTTTCCGTTCTGTTACAAGCGTCCCTGCCCTGATTAAAACGGCCTCGCCGGTCGCGTTTTGCGCGCACCTAGGCGGCGATGTACTTGCCGTCCTGGATCACATAGGCCGTAGCGGGCTTTTCGACCTGGCCCTCGTCGTTCCACGTGAGCTCGCCAGTCAGGCCCTCGATCTTGATCTTTCGCATAGCCCTGGTGAGCTGATTGGTAAAGCACGTGACGGAATCGTCCTTAAAGGTCTCGGTATCGACGATGTCGAGCTTGGATGCCTTGGCCTGCCTGGCAAAGGCATCGGCAACGCCCGAGCCATACGTATCGCCGGAGTTGTAGAACAGGGCGGTCTTGGCATCCGCGTACTTCTCGGCCAAATACTTAGCGGCGCTCGTGCCCATGGTGGGGTCGGTAAAGCAAACCTTATGGTGCAAACGTTGACAGTTTGTTACGGAGTTCCGTTTGTAGCGAGCATGTTTCCAATGTTTCCGCAGCGTTTCGGGGGTGCCGTTTTGTGCGACTCCTGTTGCCTGGCGAGCACGCGCCCTCGGTTCACGCTAGAATGCACTCAACCTTTAAGCGGTTAATCCATCCATAAGATGCACGAAGGAGCTATCTATGAGCGAACCCCTGCGCACCGTGAACGTCGGTCTGATCGGTCTGGGAACCGTCGGCGGCGGCGTGGCCCGTCTGATCAAGAGCCACCACGATGAGTACCTGGCAGCCTACGGCATCGACCTTAAGCTGACCCGCGCCTGCGCGCTTGCTTGGGAGCAGGCCGAGGCGGCAGGCATTGAGCGCGAGGCCTTTACGAGTGACTGGCACGACGTCGTCAGCGACCCCGCCGTCGACATCGTCGTCGAGCTGATCGGCGGCGAGCATCCCGCAACCGAGATCTTCACCACTGCCTTTGAGCACGGCAAGCACGTCGTCTCTGCCAACAAGGCCCTGCTGGGCCGTCACGTCGAGACGCTTGCCGAGAAGGCACGCGCGTGCGGCGTGCAGATTAAGTGCGAGGCCAGCTGCGGCGGTGGCATCCCCATTGTCAGCACGCTCGAGCACGACCTGGTGGGCAACAAGATCCTGACCATCGCAGGCATTCTCAACGGTACCACCAACTATATCCTGTCGCGCATGGACGCCGAGGGTGCCGATTACGCCGACGTGCTTGCCGACGCGCAGGCCAAGGGCTATGCCGAGGCCGACCCGTCCGCCGACGTCGACGGCTTCGATGCCGCCAGCAAGACGGCAATCCTCGCCTCCATCGGTTTTGGCACCCGCGTTACCACCGACGATGTGTACCAGCAGGGTATCCGTACCATCGGCGCCGAGGACATCGCCCAGGCCCGCGAGCTCGGCTACACCATTAAGCTGCTCGGCATCGCCCGCAACACCGACGCCGGCGTCGACGTCCGCGTGCATCCCACGCTGATCCCCGCCGACCACATGCTTGCCAAGGTCAACGGCGCCATGAACGCTGTCTACGTGGTAGGCGACGCCGTGGGCGAGACCATGTTCTACGGTGCCGGCGCAGGCTCCTTCCCCACCGCGAGCGCCGTCGTGGGCGATATCCTGTCGCTCTCCGAGCAGATTAGCCGCGGCGTGGCTCCGCTGCCCGAGATTGAGCCCTATGGCCACAACCTCGCCTTTAAGCCCATGGACGAGCTCCAGACCAAGTACTATGTGCGCCTGAAGGTCGCCGACCGCGTGGGTGCCCTGTCCGAGACGGTCGACATCTTTGCCAAGCACAACATCTCGATTTCGCTCATCAACCAGGTCGAGGACGGCAAGTCGGGCGTCAGCGATGCCTGCTCGGTCATCTTCCTGACGCACCGCGCGCTCGAGAAGGACGTCCAGGCTGCCGCCGCCGAGCTTGCCAGCGTCGACTGCGTGGCCGAGGTCGCCAACGTCCTGCGCATCGAGGACGTTGAGGCTTGGACCGAAGGCGTTATGGCCAACTAACCCAACGCTCGCCTAGCAATACGCGCTTTGAGGGCTCCCGTCCGATGTGGGATGGGAGCCCTTTTGTCTCCTGCCCTAAGCACAACGACAGGGCACATTTGCGCGAGCCGCTCATCGGTAACGCGGGCTACCGTTCACCGATATGCAAACACGGCCGATTCCGGTTACGGCTACGCTGTGCTGCGAATGTCCGCCCGCGATGAGAGGAAATACCATGTTGCTCGAGGGCAAGAAAGCAATCATCACCGGAGGCACGCGCGGTATCGGATATGCCATCGCCTGCCGTTTTATCGAGGAGGGCGCCTCCGTCACTGTCTTTGGCTCGCGTCAGGAGACCGCCGATGCGGCCGTTGAGAAGCTGACAGCCGCCTATCCCGACGCCAAGGTCTGGGGCCGCTCCTGCGACCTCACCTCACTCGAAGCCGTGACCGAGGCCTTTACCCAGGCCGCAGCCGACATGGGCGGCTTGGACACGGTCGTCAACAATGCCGGTATCTCCCAGCGTTCACCCCTCTTGGACTACACGGCCGAGGAGTTCGCAAAGGTCATGGACCTTAACGTCGTCGCCGTCTTTAATGGCCACCAGGCTGCCGCCAAGATCATGACCGAGGCCGGCCACGGCGGCACCATCACTACCACAAGCTCGATGGTCGCCAAGTACGGCCAGCCCTCCGGCGTCGGTTACCCCACGTCCAAGTTTGCCGTCAACGGTATGGTCCAGTCGCTCTCGCGCGAGCTCGCCCCTATGGGTATTCGCGTCAACGCCGTTGCCCCTGGCGTGACTAAGACTGACATGGTCGCCAACCTGCCCGAAGAGGTCATCAAGCCCATCATCGCCACTATTCCGCTCGGCCGCATGGGCGAGCCCGAGGATGTCGCCAACGCCTTCGTTTTCCTGGCGAGCGACATGTCCTCCTATGTCACGGGCGCCGTGCTCCCCGTCGACGGAGCCGCCCGTTCCTAAAGGTCGCAAGCCACGACTTCGAACCTCAACGAGGCCCAACGCAAAAGGCGCGCTGCCTGCATCAACCGCAGGCAGCGCGCCTTGTTCTATTTGTAAGGGAAGTTGCGTCCCGGTATTTCAGCTCAGAACGGGGCACGGTTTCCCCAGGACCTCCTTGCGGAAACTGCACCCCGTTTTGAACGTCGATTCTGGGACACCGTTTCCGCAATGGGCCTCCTGCGGAAACGGCATCCCACTCCAGGCGCCCATTCCGGGACACAGCTTCCCAACGGTCCCTGTTTCGGAAACCACATCCCATTTTGAACCTTCAGACTGGGACGCGCTTTCCGGCAGGGGTCCAAAGCGGAAACTGCATCCCACTCTGAGTGTCCATTCTGGGATGTGGCTTCCCGATGGGGGCCGATGCGGAAACCGCATCCCGTTCCGAGCCTTCAAAGCGGGACGCGGCTTCCCCGAGAGGGTATCGACTACCTGCCGTCGTCGTCCTGGGCTTCATCGCGCGCGTAGAGCTCCAGCATGCGGCGGCGGTATTCGTGCACGGCGAGCTTGGCGCGCTCCAGGCGGCGGCGCTCACGCGGAGTCAGCTTGGACGGGTCGACCTCGTCTCCATAGGTCTTATCGGCAAGCAGGTGCGCCGCGTCCACGATGCGGACATCGATGTGGCCGCTCGCTGCCTCGGCGGAAAGACGCTCGGCAATCGTATCGAGCGTAGGCAGGTCCTCGAATACGCGACCATGGCCATGCGAGGTCAAAAGCTCATGCTCGCGTGCGAGCAGGCTCGCCAAATCGTGATGGGCGCGCAGAATGTCGAGCGCATCGGATGGATGCTCGGCAACCTCTGCCACGGCAGCGACCGGTGCGGCGTCGACCACGCGGTAGAAGAGCTGCGCGAGCAGCGGCATCAAGAACACCGTGATGGCACCGGCGGCAACCATGACCGACGCAATATCTTGCGACAGCGCGCCCGCGTTGACGGCAACGCTTGTCACGGCAACGATGATCGGCAGAGCCGTGGTGCAGTACAGGGCCACGGTAATGCGGCCATACGCCGACACATCGCGCGTCGCAGGACAAATGCCCATAGAGATGAGGATGGGCACGGCGCGAATAATCAGCAACGCCACGATAAAGCCCGCGAGCAAGCCCGGGCGCGACGCCACAGCCGTCAGGTCGATCTTTGCGCCCGATACGGTAAAGAACACCGGAATCAAAAAGCCGTAGGCCAGGCCGTCGAGCTTGGTCTCGAGCGTATGGTTGCCCTCGGGGATGATATAGCGCAGGACAAAGCCGGCGGCAAAAGAACCCAACACGATGTCGAGATCAAAGACGGCCGAGAACGCCACGAGCGTGACCAGGATGAGCACCGTCAGGCGCACGAAAGTCTGCGATGTGGTGTCGGCGCGTTCCTCGACAAACGAAAAGAAGCGGCTGCCGACGCGCCTGGAACGACTTGGAACCGCGGCCAGCAGCACGCAGACCGCAGCAAACAGGCCAAGAATCACGAGCGTCTGGATGCCGGTGCGGGCAGACAGCAGCACCGACATGGCGAGCACGGGACCGAGCTCGCCCCAAGTGCCATACGCGAGAATCGAGTCGCCAACGCGCGTGCCGGTGAGCGAGCGCTCGCGCATGATGGGCACAAGCGTGCCGAGAGCCGTGGAAGTAAGGGCGAGTGTCACGGCGATACCGTCGAAATGGCTGACCGAGAACCACGGCGTAAAGCGCACGGCAAGCCAGGCGATACCAAACGTGACGGCCCACGTCGCCAAGCCGTAGCGCCCCTCGACGCCCGTGATGCTCTTGGGGTCGATCTCAAAGCCGGCGAGCAGGAACAAAAAGGCCAGACCGAGCTCGGACACAAGCGAGACCTCGGCATCTACATGGATAATGTCGAGCATATGGGGTCCCAGCACCGCGCCGAACACGAGCAAAAAGACCGTTTCGGGAATGGGTTTTCCGGGAATCGCCGAGGCGATGAAGGGGCTTGCAAAGGCCACGAGCGCGATGATGGCGAGTGAAACGAATGCCATGTGATGCCTTTCTCTTGTTTGCGCTTCACTGTAGCACCCTCGCCGTCCTCAACGCGCCGCGAGCTGTCGTATCATAGTGAGGTTTACAAACATGTGGCTCAAGGCGACCGCAGGGCAGACCCCGCAAACCGACCGCTGCCGCATACCGTACCGTACGCCCAACCGATCAGGAAGGCAGGAACCAATGGTCTCTCGTATCTACGTGGAGAAGAAACCCGGGTTCGACGTCGAGGCTCAGCAGCTCAAGGGCGAGCTGACCGAGATTCTCGGCATCAAGGGCATCGAGGCCCTGAGGATCATCAACCGCTACGACGTCGAGGGCATCGACGAGGAGCTTTTCCGCTCCTGCGTGCCGACCGTCTTTAGCGAGCCCCAGGTCGATGTGACCTACGACGAGCTCCCCGCAAGCGATGGCGCCGTCTTTGCCGTCGAATTCCTGCCTGGCCAGTTTGACCAGCGCGCCGACTCCGCCAGCGAGTGCGTGCAGCTCATCAGCCAGGGCGAGCGCCCCGCCGTGCGCTCCGCCAAGGTCTATATGATCTCGGGCGCTCTGGACGAAGCCGCCATCGAGGCCATCAAGCACTACGTGGTGAACCCCGTCGAGGCGCGCATCGCCTCGCTCGACCTGCCCGAGACGCTGTACATGGAGACCCCCGAGCCCCAGCCCGTCGAGGTGCTCGACGGCTTCCGCGAGCTCGATGAGGCCGGCCTCGCCGCCTTTATTTCCGAGCGCGGTCTTGCCATGGACGAAGCGGACATCGCCTTCTGCCAGCAGTACTTCCGCGATGAGGATCGCGATCCCACCATCACCGAGATCCGCGTGATCGACACCTACTGGTCCGATCACTGCCGCCACACCACCTTCGGCACCGTCCTGGACAACGTGACGATCGACGACGCCGTGGTGCAGCAGGCCTTCGACCGCTACATGGAGATGCGCCACGAGCTCGGTCGCGACGCCAAGCCCGTCTGCCTCATGGACATGGGCACCATCGGCGCCAAGTACCTTAAGAAGACCGGCGTCATGACCGATGTCGACGAGTCCGAGGAGATCAACGCCTGCACCGTCAAGGTGAAGGTCGATGTCGACGGCGAGGACCAGGACTGGCTGTTCCTGTTTAAGAACGAGACCCACAACCACCCGACCGAGATCGAGCCCTTCGGCGGTGCCGCCACCTGCGTGGGCGGCGCCATCCGCGACCCGCTCTCGGGCCGCAGCTATGTGTACCAGGCCATGCGCGTCACCGGCGCCGGCGACCCCACCGTCCCGGTTTCCGAGACGCTCGAGGGCAAGCTGCCGCAGCGCAAGCTCGTGACCACTGCCGCCGCCGGCTACTCCAGCTACGGCAACCAGATCGGCCTTGCCACCGGTCAGGTCAACGAGCTCTATCACCCCGGCTACGTGGCCAAGCGCATGGAGGTCGGCGCCGTCGTGGGCGCTACCCCGGCAAACCACGTTCGTCGCGAGTGCCCCGCCCCCACCGACAAGATCATCCTGCTGGGCGGCCGCACCGGCCGTGACGGCATCGGCGGCGCCACCGGTTCCTCCAAGACCCAGAACACCGAGTCCATCGAGACCTCGGGCGCCGAGGTCCAGAAGGGCAACGCCCCGGTCGAGCGCAAGCTGCAGCGTCTGTTCCGCCGCGGCGACGCCTGCCGTCTGATCAAGCGCTGCAATGACTTTGGCGCCGGCGGCGTCTCGGTCGCCGTAGGCGAGCTTGCCGACGGCCTGTACGTGGACCTAGACACCGTGACCAAGAAGTACGACGGTCTTGACGGCACCGAGCTCGCCATCTCCGAGTCCCAAGAGCGCATGGCCTGTGCCGTCGCCGATGGTGACGTCGATGAGTTCATGGGTTACGCCGCCGAGGAGAACCTGGAGGCGACCGTCATCGCCGAGGTTACCGCCGAGCCGCGCATGCGCATGGCCTGGAACGGCGTCGCCATCGTCGACCTGTCCCGCGAGTTCCTCAACTCCAACGGTGCGCCCAAGCACCAGGTCGCCCACGTGTGTGCTCGTAGCGTGTGGCAGCCCAGCTGGGCCGGTACCACGCTTGCCGAGCGCATGACCTCGCTGGTCACCGACCTCAACGTCGCCTCCAACAAGGGCCTTTCCGAGCGCTTTGACTCCACCATCGGTGCCGCGACCGTACTCATGCCCTTTGGCGGCAAGACGCAGCTCACTCCGAGCTCTGCCATGGTCGCCAAGTTCCCCGTGGACGGCGAGACCACCACGGCAAGCGCTATGGCATGGGGCTTCAACCCCTACCTGATGGAGGCCGACCAGTTTGCGGGCGCCTACCTGTCCGTGGTCGAGTCCATCGCCAAGCTCGTGGCCGCCGGCTTTGAGCACAAGCGCGCCTACCTCTCCTTCCAGGAGTACTTCGAGCGCCTGCGCACCGAGGCCGAGCGCTGGGGCAAGCCTACGGCAGCCGTCCTGGGCGCCCTCATGGCCCAAGTCGACCTGGGTGCCGGCGCCATCGGCGGAAAG
Source organism: uncultured Collinsella sp. (assembly GCA_902494245.1). GTDB lineage: Bacteria > Actinomycetota > Coriobacteriia > Coriobacteriales > Coriobacteriaceae > Collinsella. The sequence continues at coordinate 1,286 of CABUSR010000025.1, read as the reverse complement.
GACTCCATGAGCGGCTCTTTTGAGGACGAGGCCGGCGAGCTCAACGTTCCGCCGACCCTGATCAGCTTCGCTGTCGCCGTGGGCAAGGCAGCCCGCGCTGTCTCCCCCGAGTTCAAGGGCCTGACGCATCGCGTCGTGCGCATCGCCCCCGCCACCTATAGCGAGGACTACCGCCCCGACGCCCAGCAGCTGCTCGCCGCGTTTGACGCCGTCGAGGCGCTCACCGCCACCGGTGACGCCCTGGCTGTCTCCACGCCCGGCTACGGCTGCGGCGCCGAGAGCCTCTTTAAGATGTGCGTCGGCAACCAGATCGGCATCGAGCTTGCCGAGGACGTGGACGTGGAGAGCCTCTTCACCCCGCTCTACGGCAGCTTTATCGTCGAGCTCGCCGAGGACGCCGAGCTGCCCGAGGTCGCCGACGGCGTTGTCGTCGAGCCCCTAGGTACCACCGTCGAGGGCTATGTCATCGACACCGGCTCCGAGGTCATCGAGCTCTCCGAACTTCAGGAGGCCTGGGAGAGCGGCATCGAAGGTGTCTTCGCCTACCGCAGTGCCGACGAGACCGCCGAGGTCGAGACCATCGACTTCCGCGCCAAGGACATCCACGTGTACGGCGGCGCCAAGATCGCCCGTCCGCGCGTGATCATCCCCGTGTTCCCCGGCAACAACTGCGAGTACGATAGCGCCCGTGCCTTCCGCGCAGCCGGCGCCGAGGCCGACACCTTCGTGATCAACAACCTCACGCCCGAGGCCGTCGCCGAGAGCACCCACGAGCTTGCCCGCCGCATCCGTGCAAGCCAGATCGTCATGATCCCCGGCGGCTTCTCGGGCGGTGACGAGCCCGACGGCTCCGCCAAGTTCATCACGGCGTTCTTCCGCGCTCCCGAGGTCACCGAGGCAGTCCGCGACCTGCTCAAGGCCCGCGACGGCCTGATGCTGGGCATCTGCAACGGCTTCCAGGCCCTAATCAAGCTCGGCCTAGTCCCCTACGGCGACATCGTCGACGCCACGCCCGATGCGCCCACGCTGACCTTTAACACCATCGGTCGTCACCAGAGCCGTCTGGTGCGCACCCGCATCTCGTCCAACCTGTCCCCGTGGCTGTCGCAGTGCAGCCTCGACGACCCCTACACCGTCGCCATCAGCCACGGCGAGGGCCGCTTTGTCGCCAACGACGAAGTACTCGCTCAGCTTATCGCCAACGGCCAGGTCGCCACGCAGTACGTGGGCGAGGACAGTAAGCCCAGCATGGATCTTTCCGTCAACCCCAACGGCTCCGCACTCGC
>CABUSR010000024.1 GCA_902494245.1 uncultured Collinsella sp. | reverse complement strand
CTATTCCTCGGTAGCTCAATGGTAGAGCACGCGGCTGTTAACCGCGCTGTTGTAGGTTCGAGTCCTACCCGGGGAGCCAGAATTTCTCAGCCCATTCTGCTGGGCTTTTAAATTCCTCGGTAGCTCAATGGTAGAGCACGCGGCTGTTAACCGCGCTGTTGTAGGTTCGAGTCCTACCCGGGGAGCCAGGTTGTAAGACCCGTCGCTTATGCGGCGGGTTTTTTCATGCCGCGATCGCCTGGCGCGAACGTTGCCATATCAACATTTCGTGTCGAGGATGTAATCCCGCGACCCACCACCTCAACACGGCGCGGTCGTTGTAGAATATTGCAATGATTGCTCCCACGAGATGGTGCCGCGAGCACCAGATAAGGAGATTCTTGTGTCTGAGACCATTAACGGCAGCCTGAGCGTCTCGAACGACGTTATTGCCGATATTGCCGGTTATGCCGCGATGACGTGCTATGGCGTCGTCGGTATGGCCGAACAGCTCCAGGGCGCCGAGAGCGTGCGCCTGCTTGCCGGTCAGCGCCTCCGCAAGGGCGTGCTTGTCTCCGCCGACGAGAACGGCCTTACGGTCGATCTTCACGTCGTGCTCGAGAACGGCGTCAACATGAAGTCCGTCTGCCACAATCTTTCGAGCTCCGTTGCCTTTACCCTGCAGGAGATCGCCCAGATCGATCCCGCCAGCCTTAAGATCGGCATCCATATCGACGCGCTCAAGAGCCGTCTGAACTAGCATCCGAAAACGGAGATTCAAATACCCATGATTGCAAAGACCATTCGCACCTGTTTTCCGATCGCTGCGGCTGCCGTTTCTGACAAGGCCGAGGAGATCAACAAGCTCAACGTCTTCCCCGTACCCGACGGCGACACCGGCACCAACATGTCGCTCACGCTCGCCTCGGTGACCAAGGAGCTTTCCGCCCTTCCCGCCGATGCCGATATGGAGGCCATCGCCGGCGCCATTACACACGGCTCCCTGATGGGTGCCCGCGGCAATTCCGGCGTTATCACCTCGCAGATCCTGCGCGGTGTTGCCGAGGGTCTCGTCTCTGCCGATGAGCCCATCACGTCTGCCAACATCGCCTATGCGTTCCGTCGCGCCGTCAAGGTCGCCTTCCAGGCCGTCCGTAAGCCCATCGAGGGGACGATCCTCACGGTGCTGCGTGATGTCTCGACCAAGGCTGACGAGTGCGAAAAGAAGAAGTTCTCGGCCGAGGACGCACTCGATGCCATCGTCGTCGAGGCCTACCAGTCCGTCGCCCGCACGCCCGACCTGCTGCCTGTTCTGAAGGAGAACGGCGTGGTCGACTCCGGCGCTTTTGGCTTTGCCATCTTCCTTGAGAACTTTGTTGCCGCCGCGCTTGGCCGCAGCACCGTTGTCGAGGATTTCTCCGCCACGTTTGATTCCGCTGGCTCTGCCCGTGACGCGGCCCTTGGTCGCGTTGAGATCGAGGCCAACGACGACTGGGAGGGCTCGGAGTTCCGCTACTGCAACGAGTTCCTCTTTAAGGCCGACGCTCCCTTTGACGAGGACGAGTGCCTTAAGTTCCTGGGCTCCATGGGCGACTGCGAGCTGCTCGTGGGTGCCTATCCCGACTACAAGATCCATGTGCACTCCAACACCCCCAACCTGGTGCTCGAGCACATGCTGCAGCTTGGTCAGATCTACGAGGTCTTTATCCACAACATGGAGATGGAGGCCCACGACCGTACTGCCAAGATTCATGAGGACCAGGAGAAGGCCGCCGAGCCCGCCAAGGCGTTGGGCTTTGTCGCCGTTGCCGCCGGTTCGGGCGAGGCCGACATCCTCAAGTCCCTCGGCGTTGACGTGATCGTCTCGGGTGGCCAGACCATGAACCCCTCGACTGCCGATCTGCTGGGCGCGGTGGACCAGGTCAACGCGACCTCGGTCATCATCCTGCCCAATAACGGCAACATCCGCATGGCTGCCGAGGCCGCAGCCTCTGCCTGTACCGACAAGAAGGTCGCCGTCGTTCCCACCAAGACCGTCCCGCAGGCGTTCTCCGCGCTGTTCTCGGTCCTGCCCGATTCCGAGCTCGAGGACGCCGTTGCCGCTATGGTTGACGCCATCAGCGAGGTTCGCGATGGCGAGGTCACCCGTGCCGTGCGCGATTCCAGCGCCTCTGACGGCTCTCCGATTCACTCCGGTGACATCATGGGTATCATTGCCGGCTCCATCGACGTGGTCGGCTCCGATGTGAAGCAGGTCACGCTCGACTGCATCAACCGCATGCAGGAGGAAGAGGAGGGCGACGCGCTGACGATTCTGGCCGGCGAAGAGCTGTCCGATGAAGCCTTCCAGGAGATCGTCGACGCCATTGAGGAGGCTCAGCCCGACTTGGAGATTGACGCCCATCGTGGCGAACAGCCGCTCTATCCCGTGATCTTCTCGATCGAGTAGGCATCTGCCCATGTCCGAGCTGTGCTCCGTGCCGCGCGTCTCGGAGCGCTTTGCCCAGAGCAATGCGCTCGACGAGGATATCGCGCGACTCAAATATGTTTCGGGTAAACGTGAGGAGGCCCTTCGCCGTCTGGGAATTCGGACGGTGGGGGACCTCCTTCTCCATATCCCTCATCGATATCTCGACTTTACGCGCTCCTGGTCCATCGAGATGGCGCCCATCGGTACCGTGTGCACGATTGTCGCCACGGTCGATCGTATCGTTCAAAAGCAGCCCCGTCCGCGTATGCAGGTGACCGAGGTTTCGCTGGTGGACGAGACGGGTGTGCTGCAGGTCGCCTTTTTCCGTCAGCCCTGGATTGCCCAGCAGTTTAAACAGGGCGACCGCCTGGCTGTGATGGGTAAGGTCGAGTTTGCCTACGGCTTTAAGCAGATGGCCTCGCCCCACTTTGAAAAGCTCGAGGACGGGCGTGCCGCGGGCACTATTCTGCCGGTCCATTACGTGAGCGATGGCGTGAGCCAGGCGTGGATGCGCCGCATCGTAAGCGGCGCGCTCGAGGTCATCGGCAATCCCTTCGACCCGATTCCCGCTCGCTTACGCGTCAAGCGCCGTCTGATGAGTAATGCCCGTGCGCTGCGCTCAATTCATTTTCCATCGAGTATGGCCGAACGCGATATCGCGCGACGTCGCCTTGCCTACGAGGAGTGCCTCTGTCTTCAGCTGGCGCTGCGCCTGCGCAACGACGGCGGCCTGGTCGAAGTTGCTCCCTACGCTCACGCCGCGGGCGAGCACCTGGCAGCGTTCAGGGAAGCCCTGCCGTTTTCGCTGAGCGACGAGCAAGAGGCCGCGTTCCAAGACATCCTGCACGACATGTGCGATGGCGGGCGCGTGATGAACCGTCTGCTGCTGGGCGACGTCGGTACCGGCAAGACGGCCGTCGCCGCCTGCGCGCTGGCTGTCGCGGCCGATTCGGGAACTCAGTCCTGCGTTATGGCGCCTACGGGCGTGCTGGCGCGCCAATATGCCGACAAGACCGGCCCCTTGCTCTCTCAGGCTGGCATGTCCTGGGCGCTCCTGACGGGTGCCACGCCGGCGGCCGAGCGCGAGCAGATCCATGCGCAGCTGGAATCGGGCGAGCTCGATGTCCTCTTTGGTACCCACGCGGTCCTTTCGGATGACGTGGCGTTTAAGCGCCTGTCGCTTGTCGTCATCGACGAGCAACACCGTTTTGGTGTGGGCCAGCGCAATGCCCTGCGTGTCAAGGGCCCGGGTGCCGACCTGCTCGTTATGACGGCGACGCCGATTCCGCGCACGTTGGCGCTCTCGGTCTACGGCGACCTTGACACGAGTATCATCCGCCATCGGCCTGTTCCGGGGGTGGGCGTTGCGACGCGTGTGCTCACCGAGTCGAGCCGCGACTTGGCCTACGGCGCCATTCGCGAGGCGCATGAAAAGCGCCAGCAGGCCTATGTGATCTGCCCCCTCGTAGAGCCGAGTGACTCGGCCGATGAGCTGGAAGACGTACCCGGTATCGCCCGCGACGACGAAGGCCGCGTGACCGTGCCTGTATCGCTCCACGATACGGCAACCGAGCTCGACAGACTGCGCCTGGCGTTGCCGGGACTTACCATTGAGCGCCTTCACGGCCGCATGCCGGCGGGGGAGAAGGACCGCGTGATCGATGCCTTCAAGCGCGGCGAGATCGACGTGCTCGTATCGACCACGGTGGTCGAGGTGGGTGTCGACGTGCCCAACGCCACCGTCATGGTCATCGAGAACGGTGAGCGCTTTGGTTTGGCGGCCCTGCACCAGCTGCGCGGTCGCGTGGGCCGCGGCAGCGTGTCGGGCACCTGCCTGGTCATGACGCACTCCAAGGGCAACGGCGGCGCTTCGGCGGCACAAGACCGTCTCCAGTCGCTCGAAAAGACCTCGGACGGCTTTACGCTCGCCCAGATGGACCTGCGCCTGCGCCACGAGGGCGAGATCCTGGGGTATCGCCAGCATGGCGGCGTGACCCTGCGCTTTGTGGACCTAGACGCCGACGAGGATCTTATCGAATGGGCTCATTTGGACGCGGTCGAGCTCTTGCGGTATGCTTGCAACCTTGACTCCGTGGCGACGCGCCCCTTGCGCGATGCGGTCGCCACGCGCTATCGACATATCTTTAAGGAGGTCAGCGGAGGATGAGAATCATTGGCGGTGAATGGCGCGGCCGTAAGATCGAAGAGCCGCGCGGGCGCGATGTTACCCGTCCCACGACCGATCGCGTGCGCGAGGCATGTGCATCCATGGTCATGTCAGCGTTCGATTTCGATTTGGACGAGGTCCGCGTGCTGGATGCCTTTGGCGGCTCCGGTGCCCTGGGAATCGAGATGCTCTCGCGTGGCGCCCGCTCGCTCACCACGTTTGAGATCGATCGCAATGCCGCCCGTCTGATTACCAAGAATATCGAGTCACTGTGCCGCGACCGCTCGCGCTGGCGTGTCGTTACCGGTGATGTGCTGGCGAGTGCCTCGCGCGGTCGCGTGCCGGGCGGCCCCTTCGATCTGGTTTTGCTCGATCCGCCGTATGCCTTTGGCGCCGAGCCGGTCGAGGAGCTGCTGCAGAATCTTTCCGAGCAGGGATTGCTGGCACCCGGGGCCTTTGCCCTGTTTGAGCATGCCGCGGCTGATGCGGGCGCTCATCCGGCTGGTTTTGAGACCGTGCGGGAGAAGCGCTACGGCATTACCTCGGTTGACTTGCTGCGCTGGGTGGCCGTGGACGAGAACGACCATGCTGACGAGAACGAAAATGACGAGGATGCGCCTTCGGAGGACACCCATGAATGACACCATCAACCGCGTGATCGTCCCGGGCACTTTCGATCCCATCACTTTTGGCCACATAGACGTGATCCGCCGTGCTCGCCGCATCTTTCCTAGCGTGATCGTCGCCGTGGCCGAATCGCAGGGCAAAAACGGCGTGGGTACCACCTTTATGCTCGACGAGCGCGTGGCGCTGGCGCGCGAGGCCCTCGGCGATTTGGACGGCATCGAGGTACTGCCCTTCACCGGTCTGTTGGTCGACTTTGCACGTGAACAGGGGGCAGGTGCCGTTGTTAAGGGTCTGCGCGCCATGACCGACTTTGAGTACGAGCTGCAGCAGGCCGACCTCAACTACCGCCTGGATAGCGAGCTGGAGTCCATCTTTGTCATGAGTGCTCCGCAGTACGGTTACATCTCGAGCTCGGTGGTACGCCAGATCGCGTCGCTTGGCAGCGACGTGTCGACGTTTGTGCCGCCCAACGTGGTCGAAGCACTTAAACATCGCTTTTCGTGACGTTTTTTATTGCCTGGTGGCATGTGGTAAACTAACACGATGATATGTTACCTATGAAAGGAGACCGGATGCCGGGCGAGAATTTTCCTGGCGACAGGATCGTGAGTCTTGTCGACGAGCTCGAGGGGCTCATCGAAGAGGCTAAGACGCCGTTCGGCAAGAACGCCCAGATGAAGGTTATCGACGCCGACGTCTTCTTTAACATCCTCGATGAGATCCGCATGAGCTATCCCGAGGAGTGGCAGAAGTCCCGCCGTATCCTCAAGGAGCGCGAGGAGCTTATGGCTTCCGCCGCCGCTCAGGCCGATTCCATCATTGCCGATGCTCAGCAGCAGGCGCTCACCATTGCCGGTGAGCAGGAGATCGTTCGCCTAGCCCAGCAGCAGGCCGACGACATCCGCGACCGTGCCCAGCAGTACGAGCGTGAGACGCGTTATGCCGCCGAGGATTACGCCGAGCAGGTCTTTACGCACCTCGAGGAGAACCTCAAGAGCCTGACCGGCACCGTCACCCGTTGCCGTCAGCAGCTCAACGAGGGTGCCGCCCAGCAGAATGGTCAGTGGTAATGACTGAGTTCCCGAGCGTAACCGTCGATCTTTCCGAGCAGCTCGAGTTTCCCGGAGACTCTTATCCGCTGACCGGCAAGGTCGATGTCGCCACCTACACGGTGGGCGAGAAGGAGTACCAGCTGCAGGACGGCATTGCCTACGACGTGGTCTTTACCAACGCCGGTACTGGTGTTCTGCTCTCGGGCATGGTCCGCGCGCACGCCACCGGCGAGTGCGACCGCTGCCTGGAGCCCGCCTCGTTTGATATCGCGGGCGAGATCGAGGAGTTCTACCTCTTTGAGGAGCCCGAGGACCCCGAGGCCTACGAAGACGGCTACGAGTTGCTGGGCGAGGATCGCATCGTCGATCTGGGTGAGCCCATCAACGACGCAGTTGTCATGGACACGCCGTTCGTTGTCCTGTGCAAGCCCGATTGCCGCGGCCTGTGCCCCACCTGCGGCATCAATCTCAACGTCGAGCAATGCGATTGCGCCGCCAAGGCGGAGGCCGAATGGGCCGCTGCCACGGAAAATCCATTTGCAGCATTAAAGAATCTCAAGCTTGACGAGTAAAACTGTGGTAGTATCGCTACTTGCGCGTAATCGCCACACTGGATAGTTCATAAGGAAGGTCACTATGCCCGTACCTAAACAAAAGCAGGGTCGTATCCGCACCCATACCCGTCGTTCCGCCAACATGAAGATCTCGGCTGCGGCTCAGTCCACGTGCCCCCGTTGCGGCGCTGTCAAGCTCCCGCACCACGTGTGCCTCAGCTGCGGTTTCTACAAGGACCGCGAGGTTATCGTTACCGAGTAACTGTATACTCTGGATGCGATGCCGTTCCAACTGGAACCACAATGGCCGGCTCAATGAGTCGGCCATTTTTGTATAAGGAGCATATGAAATGAGTAACGTTCGCGTTTGTGTAGACGTTGTGGGCGGAGACGAGAAGCCCCAGGTTGTTCTCGATGGTATCGAGGCTGCACTTGCGGCAGATTCCGAGATCGAGGTCTTGGCCGTCGGTCCTGCCGAAATCGTCAACCCCTTTGCCGCAGCTCATGCCCGCGTGGAGGCTCTGGAGGCCCCCGACGTCATCAGCATGGAGGACGATCCCATCCGCGCCGTTATGACCAAGCGCAAGTCCTCGATCGTGCTTGCGTGCCGTGCCATTAAGAAGGGCAATGCGGACGCGTTTTTCTCGGCCGGCTCGACCGGTGCCATGACCGCTGCCGCCACGGCCTACGTCACGCCGTTTAGGTATTTGGCAGAGGGCAAGAAGCAGCCGGTCCGTCCGTGCCTGACCAACGCACTGCCTAATCGCGCCGGCGGCCTGACGGTGCTGTGCGATATGGGTGCCAATCCCGATGTCACGGTGGACGATATGGTGCGCTTCGCCCAGATGGGCTCTGCCTATGCCCGCGTGGTTTTGGGTATTGAGCATCCTCGCGTGGGCCTGCTTGCCAACGGTACCGAGGACGAGAAGGGCTCGAACTTTACCAAGTCGTGCTTCCCGGCCATGAAGGCCGCGGTTCCCGGCTTTGTGGGCAACTGCGAGGGTACCGATCTTACGTCGGGTAATTTTGACGTCGTGGTCGCCGATGGCATGTCAGGCAACATCGCGCTTAAGGCCACCGAAGGCGCTGCCAAGTTTTTGCTGCAGGAGCTCAAGGGTGCCTTTATGTCTTCGCTCGGCACCAAGATTGCCGCGCTGCTCATCAAAAAGCAGATGCGCGAGATCAAAGCCAAGCTTTCGGGCGACGCCAAGGGCGGCGCGATCCTGCTGGGCCTGCGCGGTGTCGTGTTGATCGGCCACGGTGCCACGTCGGTCGAGGCCGTCAAGAACGGTACGCTTGCCGCGGCCCAGGCCGTACGCGCCGGGCTCGTCCAGGACGTTGCCAATTCTATGGACGGTATCGTTTTATAAAGGCCGCGTTACGTGGCTCAACCTGTACCGCGTGGGGTAGAATCGGAGCCGTATTACAACGCGGCTCCGATTGCCGTGTTGCGTTGTGTTCCATGACATACGAGAGGAAGCGCTATGGACCGCTCCGAAATCTTCGATAAGATCGCCGAAGTCGCCGCTGACGTGCTGGGCGTCGATGTCGCCGATATTAGCGACGAGACCACTTTTGATGATCTCGATGCCGATTCGCTCGAGCGTCTGCAGCTGGTGACGGCCATCGAGGACGAGTTCGACCTCGAAATCGATGACGAGACCCTGTTGTCGCTCAACTCTGTCGCCGACGCTGTCGACGCGATCGAAAACGCCAAGGAGGCCTAAGTCTTGGCTTTGTCTGAACGACTCACGCGCGCCCAGGAGATTCTGGGCCATGAGTTCAATAACAAGGTGCTGCTGCGCGCGGCGCTCACACATCCCTCGGCCGTCGAGGGTCAGCCGGTCTCTGCCAGCTATGAGCGCCTTGAGTTTTTGGGCGATTCCATTTTGGGCGCCGTGGTGGCCCGTTCGCTCTTTGAGTCCTATCCCGAGTTTGACGAGGGCAAGCTCACGCGTCTGAAGGTCTCCCTTGTCTCGGGCGCCACGCTGTCCGAGGTGTCGCACGAGCTGGGTATCGACGACATCATCATCTTTGGCGCCTCCGAGACCGGTACTGGCGCCCGCGGCCTGCACTCGGCGCTCGAGAACGTCTACGAGTCGCTCGTGGGCGCCCTGTACCTGGATGCCGGCTTGGATGCGGCGGCGGAGTTTATCCACCGTACGCTTAAGCCGCACCTGGCCACCGAGCGTGCCGAGCACCCCGCGAACCCCAAGTCGTTCTTGCAGGAGTGCGTGCAGGCAGACGGCCACGAGCCTCCCGCGTATAAGTTGGTCGGCTCCGAGGGCCCCGCGCATGCGCCCACCTTTACCGCCGTGGTGCTCATTGACGGTATTCGCCAGGGCCGCGGCACCGGTTCCTCCAAGAAGGAGGCCGAGGGAGCCGCTGCACTCGAGGCACTCGACCGCATGGGCTACACCACCAACGGCGTGATTCTCAACAAGAAGCCTGTTTAAGCGAGGAACCGTGTATCTCAAGTCCCTCACGCTCAAAGGGTTCAAGTCGTTTGCCGACCGCGCCCATATGTCATTTGAGCCGGGCCTGACCGTCATCGTCGGTCCCAACGGCTCGGGAAAATCGAACATCTCCGACTCGATTCTGTGGGTCCTGGGCGAGCAGAGCGCCAAGCAGCTGCGCGGCCAGGCCATGGAGGACGTCATCTTCTCGGGTTCGTCGGCGCGCAAGCCGGTGGGTGTCGCCGAGGTCACCCTGGTGCTCGATAACTCGGACCATATGCTGCCCGTCGACTTTGACGAGGTCGCCATCACCCGTCGTATGTATCGCTCGGGCGAAAGCGAGTACCTCATCAACTCGAGCCCGTGCCGCCTGATGGACATTCAGGACATTCTGCACGATTCGGGTCTGGGCAAGGATACGCATTCCATCATCAGCCAGGGCAAGCTCGATGCCATTTTGCAGAGCCGCCCCGAGGAGCGCCGCGCCCTGATCGAGGAGGCTGCCGGCATCTCCAAGCACAAGCGCCGCAAGGAGCGTGCGCTCAAAAAGATTAAATCGATGGACGAGCACCTGACCCGTGCCCGCGACATCAATAAGGAGATTGCCCGTCAGCTGCGCCCGCTGGAGCGTCAGGTCGATCGTGCGCGCAAGTATAAAGAGCTTTCCTCGCGCGCGAACGAGCTTACGCAGATGCTGGCCGTCGACGAACTTCGTTCGCTGCAGTCGCAGTGGAACGACCTGGAGAGTCGCTCCAAGGAGGGCGCTGCCGAGCTTGAGCTTGCGCAGTACCGCCTGGGCGAAAAAGAGCGCGAGCTCGAGAAGCTTCAGGTTATGCTCGAGGAAAAGGGCCTGTTTGTGGGCGATCTGGGCGAGCAGCGCCGCCATATGCAAGACGTGGTCGGCCGCATTAACTCCGATATGCGCCTGCTCGAGGAAAAGGGCCACAACATGGTGTCGCGCCTGTCCGACATGCGCGGCCAGATCTCGAGTTCCGAGCATCAGCGTCGTCGCGTGGTCGAGGAGCTCGAGGATGCGCGTGCCCAGCTTGAGGAAGTGACCGGTGCGCACATGCAGGCCCAGGACGACGTTGACGCCGCCGGACCTGCCGCCGCCCAGCTCCACGAGCGTCGCGTGACGCTCGACAATCAGATTTCGCAGCTTACGCGCGAGCAGCGCGATGTCCAGCGTGTGGCCGATAACGCCGCGCTCGAGCTCGCCAAGGTGAAGGACTCGCTGAGCAACGCCGAGGTCGAGGACAACATGTACGCCTCGCGCCTGGAGCAGATTGACGAGCAGCTCGAGGAGGTCATGGCTTCGCTCGAGAGCCGTCGCGACCGCGCTGAGGAGCTCGACGGCGCGCTTGATCAGGCCCGCCAGGCCCAGGTCGATGCGCGCGAGGCCACCGAGGTCGCCCGTGCGGCGTTGAAGGACCTGCGTAATCGCGAGAGCGAGGCGCGCAACAAATTGTCCGAGGTGCGCTCGGAGCTTGCCAGCCAAAAGAAGCTCGATGCCCGCATGGCTGACAGCTCGCCGCTGGTGAGCCGTCTGATGGGTGCGCTGGGCGATGATGTCTCGGGTCGTTTGGGCGACGTGCTCGAGGCTCCTCGTGAGCTCGAGGGCCTGGTCGAGCAGCTGCTTGCCGGCGATATCGATGCTCTTTTGTTTGATGACGCCGCCACGCTTGAGCGTGCCGGTCGTGCGGCTCTGGATCAAAAGAAGGCCTCGGGCGAGGCACTGCTGATGGCGCGCGGCGTGAGCGGCTCTGCTGCCGCTAAGGGTGCTGCCGGTTCGCGTCTGGTCGATCACCTGTCCGTGCGCTCCGGTTATGGCCCGGTTGTCGAGGCCCTGCTCGGCGGCTATTACGTGGTTGATGATTTGGCTGCCGCTCTGGCGGCACCTGTCGTTGACGGTGTGACCTATGTGACGCCCGATGGCGCCCGTGTGAGCTGTGGCGGCCTGGTGCGGGTGGGGCTCGATGCCGGCGAGGCTTCGGGTGCCCTGGAGCGCAAGCGTCGTATTCGTGAGCTGGAGGGCCTGGAGCCCGATCTGGCTGCCGTGTTTGAGCATGTGTCGGATCAGGTCGTCGAGGCCAATGCGGCCGTCGAGGAGGCACGTGCCGCCGAGGGCGATGCTGCCGGCGAGATTGCCCGTCTTGAGGGCGAGCGCCGCTCGCTGCTCTCCGAGATTGGCCGCTTGGAGCAAAGCGCCAACAATGCCGAGGTCGAGCGCGTGCGCATTTCCAAGCGCCGCGAGCAGGCCGCCGAGGCCGTTCGCGCTGCGCGCCCGCGCGTTGACGAGCTCACCCGTTCGCGCGACGAGGCCCGTGCGCAGGCAAGCGACCTGGGTCTTCAGATTGCCGAAGCCAACGACGAACTCGATCGCGTGCGCCGTGACGATTCCGACGCAGCCGGCAAGCTCGCCGATGCCAAGGTCCGCCTGGCTCAGACGAGCGAGCGTCTGCGTTCGCTGAAGGGCCGCGTGCCCGACCTGGAGCATCGCCTGGAGGGCATCGACCGCCGTATCCGCGGAACACGCCAGGCCTCGCGCTCACTCGAGCTGCTGCGCCTGCGCGTCGATCCCATGCACGAGCGCTATTCGGCCCTGCTGGAGCGCGCGTCGGATTGGGCTGCGCGTCTGCGTGACCAGGCTTCGCTCGAGGAGGCGGACTCGGCCTCGCTTAAGAAGACCATCGAAGACGCCAAGGCCGAGGTTGCTCGTGCCAAGGAGCGGGTCGATGCCGCCACGGTGACGCAAAACGAGTTCAAGGTCGCACGTGGCAAGCTCGAGGTGCAGGTAGAGGCGGCCATCAAGGCCATTACCGCCGATGGCACCACGGTGCTCGAGGAAGCGCTCATGCTTCCTGCTCCCACTGACCGCGATGCCGCCGAACGTGAGCTCAACCAGCTCGTGCGCCAGATCAACAACCTGGGTCCTGTGAACCAGGTTGCCATGGAGGAGTACGAGCAGCTCAAGAGCCGCGCCGATTACATCGAGGAGCAGCTGGCCGATCTGGAGAGCGCGCGCAAGGCGCTCACCAAGATCACCGTGGCCATCGACCGCAAGATGCGTAAGGCCTTCCTGGTGACCTTCGAGAAGGTCGATGCGAACTTCCGCGAGATCTTCGCCATGCTGTTCCCGGGTGGCCAGGCACATCTGGAGATGACCGATCCCGAGCATCCAGCCGAGACGGGCATCGAGGTCGTGGCGCAGCCGCGTGGCAAGCGCATCACCAAGATGATGCTCATGTCGGGTGGCGAGAAGAGCCTGACAGCGCTCGCTTTGCTCTTTGCCGTGTATCGCACGCGCACAGTGCCGTTCTATGTGCTGGACGAGGTCGAGGCGGCACTCGATGACGCCAACCTGTCCAAGCTTATCGGCGCGCTCGACGTTTTGCGTTCCGATACGCAGCTCTTGGTTATCTCGCACCAGCGCCGTACTATGGAGGACGCTGACGTCCTCTACGGCGTCTCAATGCAAGCCGACGGCGTCAGTCGCGTCGTCTCGCAAAAACTCGATCGCGAAACCGGAAAGGTCGTGAATGCATAATGGGATTCTTCGATGCTCTCTCGCGCGGACTTGAGCGCAGCCGCGAGGCCCTTAACGAGGTCTTCTACTTTGGCGGCGAGGTCGACGAGGATTTTTGGGAGGACCTAGAGGACACCCTCGTCATGGGTGACATGGGTGCCGAGGTCGCCATTCAGGTCTCCGATGACCTGCGCGATGCCGCGGCCAAGAAGAACCTCAAGACCGCCCCGCAGCTCCGTCGCGCTCTGGCCGAGCAGCTCGAGCAGCATTTTGTGTCCGTCGAGCGCGATCCGTTCTCCGACACGCCGAGCTGCGTGCTGTTTGTGGGCATTAACGGTGCTGGCAAGACCACGACGGTTGGCAAGATCGCGAGCGCCATGGCTGCCCGCGGTAAGAATGTCGTGATCGGTTCGGCCGATACCTTCCGCGCCGCCGCCATCGAGCAGCTCGATGTGTGGGGCCAGCGCGCCGGCGTCCCCGTCATCAAGCGCGACCGCGGCTCCGACCCGGCAAGCGTTTGCTATGACGTGCTCGATGAGGCCGACAAGCGCGGCAGCGACCTGGTGCTTATCGACACCGCCGGCCGTCTGCACACGAGCCCCGAGCTCATGCGCGAGCTTGCCAAGGTGGTCAACGTGACGCGTAAGCGCGCCGCCAATATGGCCGCCGGTCCCATGCCGGTCTCGGTTGTGCTTGTGATCGATGCCGCGACAGGCCAAAACGGTCTGAACCAGGCGCTCGAGTTTAACGAGGCGCTTGGCCTGGACGGTATTATCATGACAAAGCTGGACGGCACGGCTAAGGGTGGCATCGCCATGGCCGTGGCCGAGAAGCTCAAGCTCCCAATCCTGCGCATCGGCGTGGGCGAGCAGGTCGATGACCTGCAAGAGTTCAATGCCAAAGATTTCTGCCGCGCCCTGGTGGGCGAGTCCAATTAAGGAGTGACTAGTGTTTGATTCTCTGAGCGATCGCCTCAACGACACATTTGACCGCCTGCGCGGCAAGGGTAAGCTGACCGAGGCCGACATTACCTCGGCCATGCGCGACATTCGTATGGCGCTGCTCGAAGCCGACGTCAACTTCAAGGTTGTCAAGGAGTTTGTCGCCAAGACCAAGGAGCGCTGCATGACCGCCGAGGTCATGGAGTCGCTGTCGCCGGCGCAAAACGTCGTCAAGATCGTGCTCGACGAGCTCACCGAGATGCTCGGCTCCACCGAGAGCAATCTCGTCTTTAGCAACCGCATTCCCAATGTCATCATGCTCGTGGGCCTGCAGGGCTCCGGTAAGACTACGGCGGCCGTAAAGCTGGCCTACCTGCTCAAGAAGCAGGGCCGCTCGCCGCTGCTCGCCGCGTGCGACGTCTACCGTCCCGCCGCTGCCGACCAGCTGGCCACGCTCGGTGGCGAGATCGGCGTGCCGGTCTTCCGCGGTGACGGCGAACACCCGGTCGACATCGCCAAGGGCGCCATTCAGGAGGCCGTCGACCACCTGCGCGACGTGGTCATCGTCGATACCGCTGGCCGTCTGCAGATCGACGAGCAGATGATGCAGGAGGCCGTGGATATCAAGAAGGCCGTCAAGCCCGATCAGGTGCTGATGGTCGTCGATGCCATGACCGGCCAGGATATCGTCAACGTCGTCTCGACCTTCGCCGATCGCACCGACTTTGACGGTGTGATTATCTCCAAGCTCGACGGCGACGCCCGTGGCGGCGGCGCGCTTTCCGTGCGCCAGGTGACCGGCAAGCCCATCAAGTTCGTGAGCATGGGCGAGAAGCCCGATTCGCTGGAGCCGTTCTACCCCGACCGCATGGCCAAGCGCATCTTGGGCATGGGCGATGTTGTCGGCATCATCGAGAAGGCCCAGGAGGCGGCTGACGCCGAGCAGCTCGAGGCTGCCGAGCGCATGCTGCGCGAGGGCTTTACCATGAACGACATGCTCGACCAGATGAAGGCCGTCAAGAAGATGGGCGGCATGAAGGGCATTCTGGGTATGCTTCCCGGCGGCCAGCGCGCACTCAACCAGATGGGTGGCAACCTGGACGAGGGCATCTTCGATAAGAACGAGGCCATCATCATGTCGATGACCAAGGAGGAGCGCCTGCGTCCCTCCATCATCAACGGCCAGCGTCGCGCCCGCATCGCCAAGGGTGCCGGTGTGACCCCCACCGAGGTCAACAGCCTTATGAAGCAGTGGGGCGAGATGAATAAGATGATGGGCCGCATGCGCACGATGGCCAATCAGGCGCAGGCCGGCGGCAAGAAGGGCAAAAAGGGTAAGAAGGGCAAGAGGATGCGCATGCCCAATATCCCTGGCCTGGACGCTATGGGTCTGGGCGGCATGGGCGGCCTGGGAACGGGCGGCCCCAAGTCCGATATGGATCTGCTGCGCCAGATGGAAGCGCAGATGCGCAATAAGAAATAGGGCTGTAATTCCAGCTTGATATGGCAAAGGCCACTCGGAAGCTACCGGGTGGCCTTTGTTGTTGGCTTTGATTGCTGGGTTGCGTTCAGCGTCGCACCCCGAGCTCGCGGTGCCGTGCCGTTAGTGGCAGCCGCAGCCCTCGTGGCCCTCGTGCTCGTGATGGCCGTGGCAGCCGCAGGACTCGCCTTGCTCGTGGGTGTGCTCGTGGTCGTGGCCGTGGCAGTCGCAGGTGGCCTCGCCGGTCTGCGCGAGCGTGCTGGCAATGAGGGCCTCGACGCAGGCGTCGCAGCTGCCCTGGGCGCCCGCATAGACCGTGATGCCAGCCTGGGTGAGCGCGTTGATGGCCCCGCCTCCGATACCGCCGCAGATGAGCGTGTCTACGCCACCGTTGGCAAGCAGACCCGCCAGGGCGCCGTGACCGGTGCCGCCGGTGCCTACGACCTGCTCGTTGAGCACCTTGCCGCCCTGGATGTCGTAGATCTTGAACTGCTCGCTGCGGCCAAAGTGCATAAAGATGTTGCCGTTGTCGTACGTCGTTGCCACCCTCATGGTGCCGACCTCCTTTGCTGGCCATGCGGCCGTCGTCGTGGTAATGGGGGAGTATGCGATATTGCCGCCTTCGATACACAGTGCGCGCCCGTTGACCAGCGCGTTTGCCACCTTGCGATGTGCGCGGCTGCAGATGGCCGCCACGGTGGCGCGGGCAATGCCCATGTGCTGGGCGACGGCCTCCTGATTGAGGCCTTCCAGGTCACACAGCCGCAGGACTTCGAGCTCGTCGACCGTCATGTCGATGGCGTCTCCGCTGGCAAGGCCGTCGGGGGTAAAGCCGCGATATTCGGGGATGATCCCAACACGGCGTAATTTTTCGCGTCTTCCTGCCATACACTCTCCAAATCTGACATATGTCAACAATAGAATATCGAGCGAGCGGAACCGTGCAAGGTATTCTTGGCATATGTCAGAAAATGAGGGCTTATGTTTGGGCTGTGGGGCCGCGTGCGCCTGGGCTACAATGAATCTCGCTTATAGGCGACTGACAGGAGGGTCAATGAGCAAAGCTGATCAGCAGTTTGTAGCCATGTGCCGCGATATTCTGGACCATGGCACCACCACCGAGGGTCAAAAGGTCCGACCGGTGTGGGAGGACGGCACCCCTGCCTATACCATTAAAAATTTTGGCGTTACGGCTCGCTACGACCTGCGTGAGGAGTTCCCCGCGCTCACTCTACGCCGTACGGCGCTTAAGTCTGCCATGGACGAGATCCTGTGGATCTATCAAAAGAAGTCCAATAATGTCCATGACCTCAACAGTCATATTTGGGATGAGTGGGCCGACGAGACCGGCTCCATCGGCAAGGCCTACGGGTACCAGATTGGCCAGAAGAGCCATTATGCCGAGGGCGATTTCGACCAGATGGACCGTGTGCTGTACGATCTTAAGCACACACCGTACAGTCGCCGCATCATGACCAATACGTATGTGTTTAGCGACCTGTCCGAGATGCACCTGTATCCGTGCGCGTACAGCGTGACCTATAACGTCACGCAGCGCCCGCAGGACGATAAGCCAACACTCAATATGATTCTCAACCAGCGCAGTCAGGACATTTTGGCCGCGAACAACTGGAATGTGTGCCAGTACGCCATCTTGCTGATGATGGTCGCGCAGTCGGTCGATATGATTCCCGGTGAGCTGCTGCATGTGATTGCCGATGCCCACATTTACGACCGTCATGTCGATATTGTCCGTGAACTTATCGAGCGTCCGCAGTTTGCGGCGCCCAAGGTAACGCTTAACCCCGACGTGCACGATTTCTATGCGTTTACGACCGATGACCTCATCGTTGAGGGCTACGAGCACGGCCCGCAGGTCAAGAACATTCCCATTGCGGTGTAGGTGGCGCTCATGACGTGTAAGCTTTCTGCCATCGTCGCCGTGTGTGACGACTGGGGCATTGGGTGCGAGGGCGATATGGTGGTGTCTAATCGCGCCGACATGCGCCATTTTGTGGCGTGCACCAAAGGTTGCCCGGTCATTATGGGGCGCAAGAACCTGCTGAGTTTTCCCGGCGGGCGTCCGCTCAAGAACCGCCGCAATATCGTGCTCACCCGCGACGAGAGCTTTGCTCCCGAGGGCGTCGACGTGGTGCATAGCATCGACGAAGCGCTCGCCGCGGTAGCTGATGAACGCGTTGCGTGGGTGATTGGCGGCGGCGAGGTATATCGACAGTTTTTGCCGTATTGCGTCGAGGCCGAGGTTACGCATAACCATTGCGTGCATGACGTGGATACGTACTTTCCCGATCTGGATGCCGATCCCGCTTGGGAGATTGCGCGGGCCAGCGAATCGGCGGTTGTCGCTGCCGGAGAGGGCGATGAGGGCCTCAAATATGAGTTCGTGACGTATCGTCGCGTTGATGCGTAAACCCGATTATCGCTTCGGTATTATCGTGTTGGAATGAGTGGCGGGGCGGCGCTTAGCGTCGCCTCGTTTGGTATAGATGTGCTGCAAAGAAGGGTGCGGGCTGGCTGCTATGACTGATGCCGTTGAGGTTCTGCGAATCGACTCGCTCGAGGACGGGCGGCTCGATGCCTACGTGCGACTGACCGAGCGCGAGCTGCGCTGCGTGCTGGAGCCGCAAAAGGGCATCTTTATCGCCGAGAGCGCCAAGGTTATCGAGCGCGCGGTGCGTGCCGGATACGAGCCGGTGAGCTTTCTTTTGGGTGAACGCTGGCTCGACCAGATGATGCCGCTGTTTGAGCGCCTGGTTGTGCGCGAGGGCGCAGGTCCGGTTCCTGTGTTCGTGGCCTCCATGGAACTCATGGAGCAGTTGACGGGCTTTAACGTGACGCGCGGTGCGCTCGCGGCGTTTCGTCGCCCGCGACAGATTCCGGTTGATGAGTTTTTGGGCGGCGTCGTAAAAGCTGCGGGGGAGCGTCCGGTGCGCGTGTGCGTGCTTGAGGGCATTGTCGACCATACCAATGTGGGCGCGATTTTCCGCTCGGCGGCGGCGTTGAATGTTGACGGTATTCTGGTGAGCCCTACGTGTTGTGATCCGCTATATCGTCGTTCTGCCCGTGTGAGCATGGGCACAGTGTTTCAGGTGCCGTGGACGCGTATTGGCAGCGAGGCGCGCGTATGGCCGCACGATGGCCTGGCTGCGCTGCACGATGCCGGGTTTTCCTGTGCCGCTATGGCGCTGACGGACGACTCTGTTTCGCTGGACGATCCTGCACTGCAGGAGATTGACCGCCTTGCAATCTTTATGGGTACCGAGGGTGCCGGCCTGGGCGCCAAGACTATCGCGGGCTGTGACCGGGCCGTGCGCATTCCGATGGCGCACGGGGTTGATTCGCTTAACGTGGCCGCGGCGAGTGCCGTCGCCTTTTGGCAGCTGTGCCCGCACGTTAGCAATGAGTACCACTACCAGCCGGGGCTGTATCACTAGGCAGATAGTTCGCTCCGGGCTCTTATTCGGGGTGTTTCGGTCGACGCCGGTCGGTGCTAAGCTGGTACTGGCTTTGTCTTAATTTGCTGTTTTGTCGGTTGACGTGCGCTTTTGGGGAGGGCGTGTGGCTAAGAAATCTACGGCTATCGATGTAACGCAGGGCGTTATTTGGCAGCAGCTGCTTTCGCTGTGCGTTCCCATCTTTTTTAGTTCGTTTTTTCAGCAGGCCTACACGCTTATCGGTACCTATATCGTCGGTCAGTTTGGCGGCAAGCTCGCACTGGGCGGCATTCAGGCCACGATGGTGCTCACCGAGCTCTGCATTGGCTTTTGCGTTGGCGTCGGCGCCGGCTGCGCGGTCATTACCGGTCAGTATTTTGGCCAGCACGATGATGAGCGACTGAGCCGTTCGGTCCATACGGCCATGACGCTCGCGCTGGTGGGCGGTATCGTTTTCTCGATTCTTGGCATAGTGTTCGTTGAGCCCATGCTGGTGCTTATGAACACGCCGCATGAACTATTGGCCGAGGGCGTGGCCTATGCTCGTTGCTATTTTGCCGCCATGGTTGCGGCGCTGCTACTCAATATGGGAACGGCACTGCTGCGCGCCGTGGGCGACACGCGCGGGCCTGCTGTGATCATCGCTTCCGGCTGCCTTGTTAATGCGGTGCTGGATGTCATCTTCGTTGCCGTGCTTCATATGGAGGCTCTGGGCTGCGGCATCGCGGTGGCGCTGACCATTTGCTCCAATGCCACGATGATCGTGATTCGTATGATGCACGCACCGGGTGCGTGGCGGCTTTCACTGTCCAAACTCGGCATTGATCCTGGCATTTGTAAGAGCATGATCTCGTGTGGTCTGCCGCTTGGCTTTCAGTCTGCTGCGTATTCGATTTCCAACGTTTTGATTCAGGTGTCGGTCAACTCGTTTGGCGCCGATGTCACCACGGCGTGGGGTCTTTCGGGCCGCTTAGATGGCATTGTCTGGATGGTTACCGAGGCGCTCGGCGTGTCGATCACCACGTTCTCGGCACAGAACTTTGGCGCGCGCAATTACGAGCGCATGCGCAAGGGCTACCATACGTCGCTCGTGCTGTCGTTTATGCTCATTGGTGGCCTGTCTGCCGTGCTGCTGGTGTTCTCGGGTCCGTTGTCGCGTCTGTTTGTCGACGATGCTTCGATTTCGGCGTACACCACGACGATTCTTCACTTTATCGCGCCGTTCTACGCGATTTTCTCGATTATCGAAAACGCGTCGGGCTCCATTCGCGGTGCCGGCGTGAGCTTGCAGCCCATGCTGCTCACGATTTTTGGCACCGTCGTGCTCAGGGTGATCTGGGTGTTTGCGATTATGCCGTTCGATCCGTCGCTTGAGCACCTGCTGCTGGTTTACCCCGTAACCTGGCTCATCACAGCTACGATGTTCACCATCTACCACCACAGCGGCAACTGGCTCGGCCGCGCCACTGCCTAATGACCCGTAGGGGACGGAGGAAAACGGATCATTGGCCCGGCGATAAGGCGAAATGATCCGTTTTCCTCCGTCCCCTTTGGATCAATTAGTATTCGATGCCTTGGCGGGCTAGGAGGCCTTCGTCGAAGTAGTGCTTGATGGGACGCATTTCGGTGACTAGGTCGGCAAGATCGGCCAGTGGCAGCAGTCCGCGGCCGGTGAGCACGAGCTCCGTGGTGGCAGGCTTCAGCGCGATCAGCCCCTCCACATCCTCGCGCGTCACAAAGCCGCGGCGCATGGCCTCGCCGAGTTCGTCCAAAATCAGAACGTCGACCTTAAAGATCTGCTCGCATGCGAGCTCCATGATCTGTGCGGCGCAAGCCTCGGGCGTGTCACGGTCGGCCTGTACAATGCGCAGTCCCAGGCGCGGTGCGGCATCGTGTTCGGCGCAGTGTAGCTTCTTGGCAAACTGCAGCATGAGCACGTTAAGTCCATAGCCCGTGGCGCGCAGCGCGAGCCCCAGCGCGGCCGTCGTCTTGCCCTTGCCGTCGCCCGTATAGATTTGAACCTTGCCGACTTCCAGTGATGCCATCTCTGTCCTTTCGTGCCCGGCGTCGGTTTATCGCCGTCTGGGTTGGGTATTCTAGATAGCATTATCAACCCCAGTAGATGGAGTTCAAGCAGATGGAGATGGATGACAACAAACGTAGACGGAATATGATCCTCTACGTGCTCATCGCCTTCGTCGTCTACCTCGTGCTCTCGACCGTTCTGTTCCCCAACATCGGTCACACGCAGCAGATTACGAAGACCGATTACTCGACGTTTGTCAAAGCGCTCGATAAGAAGAGCGTCGACAAGGTCGAGTACAACACGGATGATTACACGATTTACTACACCAAGAAGGGCGAGGACGAGAATATCGCCTACAAGACAACCGGCGTGCCGAATGATGCGGGTTTTACCGATCGCGTGCTTGAATCCGGTGCGTCCCTGGAGTCGGTCGTTCCCGATAAAAACTCGGGTCTGATGACCTACTACCTGCTCACGCTCATCCTTCCCATGGCGATCTTCTTCCTCATCGGTTGGTGGCTCAACCGCCGTATGAAGAAGGCTATGGGCGATGACGGCCCGTCGATGAACTTTGGCGGCGGCGGCTTTGGCGGCGGCGGACTGGGCAAGTCTGGCGCTCGCGTGATTGCCTCCAAGGATGTGGGCGTGACCTTTAAGGACGTCGCCGGCCAGGAAGAGGCCAAGGAATCCCTCAAGGAGGTCGTCGACTTTCTGGAGAAGCCGCAGCGCTACGAGGAAATCGGCGCCAAGCTGCCGCGCGGTGCTCTCCTTGTCGGCCCTCCGGGTACCGGTAAAACCCTGCTCGCCAAGGCCGTTGCCGGCGAGGCGGGCGTTCCGTTCTTTAGCATTTCGGGTTCTGAGTTCGTCGAGATGTTCGTCGGCCGCGGCGCCGCTAAGGTTCGCGATCTGTTTAAGCAGGCCAAGGAAAAGGCCCCGTGCATCGTCTTTATCGATGAGATCGATACCATCGGCAAGAAGCGCGATGGCGGCGGCTTTAGTGGCAACGACGAGCGCGAGCAGACGCTCAACCAGCTGCTGACCGAGATGGACGGCTTTGATAACCACAAGGGCATCGTCGTCCTCGCTGCCACCAACCGTCCCGACAGCCTCGATCCCGCCCTGTTGCGCCCCGGTCGTTTTGATCGCCGCATCCCCGTTGAGCTGCCCGATCTGACCGGCCGCAAGAACATTCTTGAGCTGCATGCCAAGAGCGTGAAGACGGAGCCGCCGATTGACCTGACCGCGATTGCCCGCGCCACGCCCGGCGCCTCGGGTGCCGACCTGGCCAACATCATCAATGAGGGCGCCCTGCGCGCGGTCCGCGAAGGTCGCAAGCGAGCGACCCAGGACGACTTTGAGGAGTCGGTGGAGGTCGTCATTGCTGGTCAGCAGCGTAAGTCCACGGTGCTGTCCGACCACGAGAAGCAGGTCGTTTCCTACCACGAGATCGGCCATGCTATCGTCGCAGCCCGCCAGAAGGGCTCTGCGCCGGTCACCAAGATCACCATCGTGCCGCGCACGAGCGGTGCTCTGGGCTACACCATGCAGGTCGAGGAGGATGAGCGCTTCCTGACCACGCGCCAGGAGGTGCTGGACAAGCTCGCTGTCTACTGCGGCGGACGTGCCGCCGAGGAGCTCATCTTTGGCGAGATGACGACCGGTGCCGCCAACGATATCGAACAGGCCACCAAACTCGCCCGCAACATGGTGACGCGCTTTGGTATGTCTGACGAGTTTGGCATGATGGCGCTCGGTACCGTTCAGAATGCGTACCTCAACCAGGATACATCGCTCACCTGCGCCCCCGGCACGGCCGAGCGCGTGGACGCAATTGTCACCAAGTTGATTGAGGATGCGCATGATCGCGCTCTGCAGATCCTGAAGGAGAACAAGTTCAAGCTCCACGAGCTGGCTCGTTATCTGTACAAGAAGGAGACGATCACGGGCGAGGAGTTCATGAATCTCCTCACTCGCGAGAATCCGCTGATGCCTAAGTAGCAGTAGCGTTGCGTTCGGGACAGTAAATATCGACGCCCCATTTGAGTGCCTATCTCAAATGGGGCGTTCTGCTTGAGGGGGATGCACATGAAGATCGTGGTGAGCGCCTGCTTGATGGGCGAGAGCTGCAAGTATAACGGTCTCGATAATTACCATCGCGAGCTGGTCGAGTCCTGCGAGCGTACGGGGACCGAGGTCCTCTTGGTGTGCCCTGAGGTCTTTGGGGGCCTGCTCACGCCGCGCAAGCCGTCCGAGATTGTGAACGGCGAGGTTCGTACCTGCGAGGGCGTGTCCGTTAACCGAGAATTCCGCCTGGGCGCTCAACGTGCGCTCGATATGTGTGAGCAGGCGGGCGGTCCGGAAGAGATCGCCGCGTGTGTCTTGCAGGACCGCAGTCCCTCGTGTGGTGCAGGGCGCATCTACGACGGAACATTCAGCGGCACCCTCACAACGGGTAATGGTGTTTTTGTCGATCTGCTGCTACGTCACGGGTACCGCGTGATTCCGGCTAGCGAGTTCGACCCGAGCATGCTGAAATAGCAAATGAAGGCGGGGCGGCCATCGAGTGGATAGTCGCCCCCTTTGCTGGCAAGGTAAACTATTTCAACAAATGTTCAATGGCTTTTGCCCAGATAAAACCTGCCAAAATAAACCTGTCCCTTTTTGGTAGGTTAGGCAAGGAGGGTGTGGCCGTAGGCGTTGGCGGCCTTGATGGCAGCGGCGAACTTCTTGTCGGTGAAGGGCTCCGGGTTGCCCTGCTTCCACTCGTTGGTGGCGTGTGCGTATTCGCACAGGGCCGGGATATCGGCCTCAGAAAGCCCAACCTGCTCAAGCGTCACGGGCAGGCCCATCTGTTTGTTAAAGGCGGCGTAGCGCTCAAGGTTCTCGGTATCGCCCGTATAGGCAAACAGCACCAGCACGCCCAAGCTCACGACCTCGCCATGCAGATAGGAGCCCTCGCGCGGAATGCTGCAGGTGGCGTTGTAGAACGCATGCGCCACGCTCGAGTTGTAGTAGTAATCGTTTTGGTTGGTCAGGTTCGAGACATAGCCCGTGTTGACCACGATATCGAGCGCGATCTGCTTGACGGCTTCGGTCGACTGGTCCTGGCGCACGTCCTCAAGACCCTGTACGCCATAGGTAAACAGCGGCTCGGAGCAGGTGTGGGCGAGTGCCAGGCCAAGACCGGCGGTGTGCTCCAGGTTGCCGGCGCTCGTGGCGTACTCGACTTCGGGCTGCTTGGACAGGGCATCGCCCACGCCGGCCCAGAAGTACTCCGCCGGAGCCTCGGCGATGATCTTGGGATTGATAAAGATGTGCGCGGGGCGGTTGGGGTACGAATAGCCCTCGAGCGAGCCGTCGTCGTTGTAGACAACGGCAATGGCGGTCGCGGCGGAGCAGTTGGAGCAGATCGTCGGGACAGTGAAGACGATCTTCTTGAGCTCGATGGCAGCTGTCTTGACGGTGTCGAGTGCCTTGCCGCCGCCGCAGGCGATGAGCACGTTGGCTTCCTGGCAGGCGGGGGAGTTTACGACCTTGGCGATATTGGCGCGCGTACTGTTGGTGCCGTAGACGCGCGTCTCCAGAACCTCGACGTCCGTGCCTGCCAGCGCAGCCTCGATACCGGGTAGGGCTGCGGCCAGTGCTCGCTTGCCACCAATGATCGCGACCTTGCTCGCTCCGTATTCAGCCAGCGCGCCGGGCAGCTCATCAAAGCAATCCTCGCCGACGGTGTAATCGCTCATTCCGATCGTGCGCATAGCAACCTTCTTTCGTTCGATAAAGTGCTTACAGGTATTTTGCTCCAAGAGTAGATTCACGGCCGCAAGAAATTTCGAACGTATAAAACCAATGTTTAGGGTTTTTCGACGGCGCGGAACGTGCTAGCATACTCCGCATAAGCGTTGATGGGGACGAGTAGTCGGCCGTCCGCATGCTACAGAGAGCGGGGAGCGCTGAGAACCCGTGCATGCGACCGATGAAAATCACCCCGGAGCTGCGGTCCCAACGGGCGCGCCGCACAGGCACGTCTTAGTAGATATCGCCGAGGTGGTCGTCGATACAGGCCAGCCGAGTAACGGATGCGAGCGCGCGAATACGTGGGCGAGGGCATCTAAGCTGGGTGGTTAAGCGAAGAGCTTTTACGGGCGTACAGCCCGTTTGTGGCGCTTCGTCCCAGCTTGTAGGGACGGGCGCTTTTTTGGTGCCCAACGGGCGTGCGCGCCCACGACATGAAAGGGGTACCGTGGCAAACGAGTACAAGCAGACGATGAATCTGCCCAAGACCGGTTTTCCCATGCGTGCCGGTCTTTCCAAGTCCGAGCCCAAGCGACTCAAGGACTGGCAGGACAACAAGGTCTACGAGCAGGTTCTGAAGAAGAACGAGGGTCACAAGAAGTTCGTGCTGCACGATGGTCCTCCGTACGCCAACGGCCCGATCCATATCGGCCACGCCATGAACAAGATCTCCAAGGACATGATCAACCGTTACTGGATGATGCAGGGCTATGAGGTTCCCTATGTCCCCGGTTGGGACTGCCACGGTCAGCCGATCGAGCACAAGGTCGAGGAGAAGCTCGGCACCGAGAAGTTCAACCAGACCTCCACGGCTAAGATCCGCGAGCTTTGCAACAAGTTCGCTGTCGAGAACATCGAGCTCCAGAAGGCTGGCTTCCGTCGTCTGGGCGTGCTCGGCGACTGGGACAACCCGTATCTGACGCTCTATCACCAGCATGACGCCGCCGACATTGAGGTCTTCAAGGCCATGTTCGACAAGGGCATGATCTATCGCGGCCATAAGCCCGTCCACTGGTGCAAGCACTGCCACACCGCACTCGCCGAGGCCGAGATTGAGTACTCTGACGAGACGAGCCCATCCATCTTCGTGCGCTTCGAGATGACCTCCAAGCCCGCCGGCCTCGAGAACTTCGACGGCCCGGTTGACTTCATCATCTGGACGACCACGCCGTGGACCATCCCCTCCGACCAGGCAGTTTCCCTCAAGCCCGGCGCCGCCTACGTCGCCGTTGAGCACGACGGCCGCGCCGAGGTCATGCTTGAGGACCTGGCTCCCAAGTGCTGCGAGGAGTTTGGCTGGGAGTACACCCCGGTCATGGTCGACGGCAAGCCCTATGTGGTTCCCGCCGAGACCTTCCACCACATCCACTACAAGCAGCCGATCTTTGACGGTGTCGAGGGCGTGGCGTTGCTGGCCGATTACGTCGGTGTCGATGACGGTACCGGTATCGTCCACAACTCGCCCGGCCACGGCGTCGACGACTACTTCGCCTGCCTCAAGGAAGGCATCACCGACATCTGCATGCCGGTCGATGACGACGGCAAGTTCTACACCGGCGAGGAGTTTGGCACCGGCGGCCCCTTCAGCGGCATGGATACCGACGAGGCCAACCCTCATATCATCGAGTTCCTGCGCGAGCGCGGCACCCTGGTCCTCGAGAAGAAGATCACGCACAGCTATCCGCACTGCTGGCGCTGCAAGCACCCGGTGCTCTTCCGTGCTACCGACCAGTGGTTTGTCTCGATGGACAAGACCGGTTTGCGTGAGCAGGCAGGCAAAGAGGTTCGCGAGAACGTCAAGTGGTATCCGGCCCATGCCGCCAACCGCATTGGCGCCATGGTCGAGCAGCGCCCCGACTGGTGCATCAGCCGTCAGCGCAACTGGGGCGTGCCTATCCCCAGCTACACTTGCGCCGACTGCGGCGAGAAGGTCATGAACGACGCCACGCTCGACGCCGTCATCAAGCTCTTCCACGAGAAGGGCTCCGACGCCTGGTTCACCGACGCTCCCGAGAGCTACCTGGGCGAGGCCTGCGTCTGCCCCAAGTGCGGCGGCCATCACCTCAAGGCCGATAAGGACATCCTCGACGTGTGGTGGGACTCCGGCGTTTCCTGGAAGGCCGTCTGTGAGTATCGCCCCGAGCTTGAGTACCCGGCGGACGTGTACCTCGAGGGCTCCGATCAGCACCGCGGTTGGTTCCAGAGCTCGCTGCTCACTTCGGTGGGCGCCAACGGCCATGCTCCGTACGAGGCCGTCGTCTCGCAGGGCTTCACGCTCGACGGCCAGGGCCGCAAGATGTCCAAGTCGCTCGGTAACGTCATCGACCCCAATAAGGTCTGCGACGAGATGGGTGCCGACATCATCCGCCTGTGGGTTGCCTCCGTCGATACCAGCTCCGATGTGTCCATCGACCACGAGATCCTCGCTCGTACGTCCGATGCCTACCGTCGTTTCCGTAACACGCTGCGCTTCCTGCTCTCCGAGCTCGAGGGTCAGTTTGAGCCCGAGACCGACGGCGTCGCTTTTGCCGACCTGCTGCCGCTCGACAAGCTTATGGTTGCCCGTCTGACCCAGGTTCAGGCCGAGGTCGACGATGCCTACGCCAGCTACGAGTTTCCGCGCGCCTACCGTGCGCTCTACGACTTCGTGGTTACCGAGCTTTCCAACGTGTACCTCGACGCCCTGAAGGATCGTCTGTACTGCGACAAGCCCGGCTCGCTCGAGCGCCGCAGCGCCCAGACCGTGCTGGCCGAGCTCTTCTCGATGCTCATGCGCGACCTGCAGCCGATCCTGTCCTACACGGTCGACGAGGCCATGGCCTATGCGCCCGCCGGCTGCGTCGATCACCAGAAGTACGCCGCGCTGCTCGATTGGTACAAGTCGCCCATCACGGTTGACGAGGCCAATGAGTTTGAGGGTGTTCTCGAGGCTTCGCTCGAGCTCCGTAGCGTCGTGACCAAGGCCCTTGAGGATGCCCGTTCTGCCGGCACCTTCACCAAG
Organism: uncultured Collinsella sp.; assembly: GCA_902494245.1. GTDB lineage: Bacteria > Actinomycetota > Coriobacteriia > Coriobacteriales > Coriobacteriaceae > Collinsella. The sequence goes on along the minus strand of CABUSR010000024.1, from coordinate 968 downwards.
AGCCAGCAGGTCCGCGTCAAGGCGGGCGTTCCCGCCGAGATGTATGCGCTGTTGACCGGCGACAAGGCCGTCGACCTGGCCGAGTTCTACATCGTTTCCGATGTTGAGCTTACCCAGGGCGAGGAGCTCTCCGTTGCCATCGAGGCTGCCGAGGGTGAGTGCTGTGACCGTTGCTGGAACTACCGCACCACCGTCGGCGAGTACAACGGCCACGCGCATATTTGCAAGCGCTGCGCTGACGCCCTTTAAGGTACGGTAGCTCGGCATTTTAGTTATAGGGAGAATTTGGGCGCCTTCGGCTCATTTGCTCCGCTGAACGAAAGCGGCATTCTGTTTTTCGGAATGCCGCTTTCGTTTTTAGCTGGTTATTTCGCTTGCGTTGGTGGATATGTCGTGCGTTCTGCGTATGGCAATATAAGATGGATTATTGCGTAAACGGAATTTGATTATCTGAGGGTAGGGGATTGATTTGGGTCGTACTGGGGATATGACGCCGCCTTTGCGTTGGCGGTTGGGTGTTGCTGGCGGGGTGGCGCTCGTTGTGCTGCTTGTCGACCAGCTGACCAAGCTTGCGGTTCGTGCCGTGGGCGACGCTTTGCATGCGACCGTTATCCCCGGTGTCATCGACTTTATGTTTGTCCGCAATATCGGAGCTGCCTTTAGCATGGGCGAGGGGCATGGCATCGCGTTTGCCGTGCTGGCGTTGGCGGTCATTATCGCTATTGCCGTGTACCTCGTTCGTGCGCCCCGGCTCGCCCATCTTGAGGTTGTGGGCATGGCGATGGTTGCGGGCGGTGCTATCGGCAACGCTATCGATCGTTTGGCCTTTGGCTTCGTGACCGATTTTATTGCCACCACCTTCATCGACTTTCCCGTCTTCAATGTGGCCGATATCGGCATTACCTTGGGCGTCGTGCTCGCCCTCTTCGGCTACATGTTCTTGAGCCCTGCGGCCCGCGAGGTCGATG
>CABUSR010000023.1 GCA_902494245.1 uncultured Collinsella sp. | reverse complement strand
CGCACCTCGAGCGTGCCGACGTGGTGCGCCATGCCTTGGTGGGACGTATCGTCGAGGCATACGATACTTATGATGATGTGCGCGAGAAACGCGTACGTGACCGAAAGGAGTCCCGTTGAGTGTATTGATCAGCAACGATGCCGAGCTCGATACGCTGCTCGACGCGCAGGAGGTGGAGCACATCTGCGAGGTTGTGCTTGCTGCCGAGGGCGTTGAACGTGAAGTCGAGATTTCCCTTTCGTATGTCGACGAGGACGAGATGCACGAGCTCAACCACGAGTGGCGCGGTATCGACCGCACCACCGATGTGCTCTCGTTTGAGTGCGATTCGGCCTTTGACGATGACATTCCCGCCGATGAGACGCTCGAGCTCGGCGATATTATCTTGGCCCCGCAGGTTATTGCCCGTCAGGCCCCCGGTTTTGGCAATAGCCCCGCTGACGAGTGCCGTCTGATGCTCGTTCACGGCATGCTGCACCTGCTGGGCTATGACCACATCGAGGACGACGAGGCCGAGGTCATGGAGGCCCGCGAGGACGCCATCCTGCGCGATCTGGCGCTCGAGCGCGGCGAGGACCCCAAGCTAGTCCACGTCGGCCCCATCACCAACCACGCCCACGACTAGGAGCCGTCTATGATTCCCGGATCGAACAAGGACCATCCGTCCTTCTTGAAGTCGTTTTCCTACGCTATGGAGGGCTTTGTCACCGCCGTCAAGACCGAGCGCAACATTAAGGTCATGCTCGTTGCGGGCGTGTGCACCGTCATTGCCGGCTGCGTCGTGGGGCTCGACATTGCCGAGTGGGCCACGATTATCATCTGTTGCGGCCTGGTGATTCACGGCGAGCTTTGCAACACCGCCATGGAGGCTATCGTCGACCTGGCGACCCAGGAGCTCCATCCGCTGGCCAAGCGTGCGAAGGACATCGCCGCCGCCTCTGTATACGTTCTTTCCATCACCGCCGCGATTGTGGGCTTGCTGGTATTTGCCCACGCGCTCGGCTTTATTTAGAAAGGGATTCCCATGTCCGACAATATGCAGCCTACCGATGAGATTTTGGACGACGAGTCCCTGGACGCGGTGGATACCGAGGAGCTCGAGGATGTCGAGGAGTTCGACCCGTTTGAGGGTATGAGCGACGAGGAACTCGACGCCCTGTGCGACGAGGACGACAACCTCGCGGGCTTTGGCGACGTGGAGCCCGGTTTCCGCAGCGGCTTTGTGGCCCTGGTCGGTCGTCCCAACGCTGGCAAGTCCACGCTGCTTAATGCCTGCTATGGCAAAAAGGTCGCCATCACCTCGCCGGTGGCCCAGACGACCCGCCGCCGCATGCGCGCCGTCGTTAACCGTCCCGGCTACCAGCTGGTCTTTGTCGATACCCCGGGTATCCACAAGCCCAAGGACGGTCTGGGTTCCGAGCTCAACAAGAGTGCGTTGTTCGAGCTGAACGATGTTGATGTTGTCGCGTTTTTGATTGATGCCACCAAACCGATCGGCAGGGGAGACGCCTGGGTTGCCGAGCGCGTCAAGAACGCTCGTTCCAAGAAGGTCCTGGTGCTCACCAAGGCCGATGAGGCCGACCCCGCACAGGTCATGGAGCAGCTTAAGGCAGCCCACGAACTCATGGAATATGACGACGAGATCGTGACGTCGTCGGTCAAGAACTTCAACGTCGATGCATTTATCGAGACCGTTGCGCACTTTTTGCCTGAGGGTCCGCGTTGGTTCCCCGAGGACATGGGTACCGACGCTTCCGATGAGACGCTCGTTGCCGAGTTTGTGCGCGAGAAGGTCTTGCGCCGCACCCGTGATGAGATTCCGCACTCCGTTGGCGTGATCTGCGATGCGCTCGAGCAGACCAAGAAGGTGCTGCGCGTGCACGCCACCATTTACGTCGAGCGCGAGGGCCAAAAGGGCATCATCATCGGTAAGGGCGGCGAGATGATCAAGCATATCGGTATCGACGCCCGTCGCGATCTTGAGCGCATCTTTGGCACGCAGGTCTTTTTGGAGCTGGACGTGAAGGTCAAGGCCGGCTGGCGTGACGACGAGGCCCAGATTCGCCGCTTTGGCTACAACGCCGAGGACTAAGGACGCGCGGCGCGCATGGCAGGCTCCCGGACATATCGCACCAAGGTGCTCGTCCTCGACAAGACGAAGCTCAAAGAGACCGACCTGATCTTGACGATGCTTGACGAGCGGGGACGGCAGGTTCGTGCCGTGGCAAAGGGCGCCCGCAAACCCGGCGGACGCCTGGCTGCGCGCTGCGAGCTGTTCTGTACGGTCGATATGCTACTCGCACATGGACGGTCACTCGACGTGGTTTCTCAGGCCGAGCTTTTGGAGGCGCCGCTCGGCGCTGCGCCCGATTACGAGACGACCTGCGCCGCAAGCGCGATCGCCGAGGTCGCGCGCGTGTGCTCGTTCGAGGACGCCGAGGACCCGTTTACCTTTGCCATAACGCAGCGAGCGCTTGCCCTGGTGGGCAGCGGGCTTGACACGGCACATATGGACCTACTTGTGGCGGCATATGTCTTTAAGCTGCTATCGCACGTTGGCTATCGTCCCGATTTTTCGGCCTGTGTACTGTGCGGAGACCCCATGCTGTCGTATTTTTCAGCCCAGGCGGGCGGTCTCATGTGCGGGTCGTGCGCGTCGAGCGTTCCAGGTGCCGAACTGGTGTCGACCGGTGAGACCGCATGGCTGCGCGCCCTCATGTCCATGACCTTCGATGCGCTCATGGCCGAGCGAATCGACCCGCATACGGCGGCATTCCTGCTCGGGCTTTCGCATGTTTGGGCTGCGACGCATACCGACCAGCGCCTCCGTGCGATGGAATTCATGTTGGGTCGGTGATGATGCGCAGGCGCGGGCTGCTTGTGGTAACATACCGACCTGTTGGTACCTCGACCTTGGTTGTTCGCTCCACCGGCGGCTTCCCAGTCCGAGGCGAATCGAGTCGCCCGTGGGCGACGCAAAACGAAAGGTGAAACAATGACTGTTTCTAAAGAGCGCAAGGCGGAGCTGACTGCCCAGTTCGGTAACACCCCGGTCGACACCGGCAACCCCAAGGTTCAGGTCGCCATCCTGTCCGAGCGCATCAAGGAGCTGACCGAGCACATGAAGTCCCACCAGAAGGACTTCCACACCCGTCGTGGCCTGCTCATGCTCGTCGGCCGTCGTCGTCGTCTTCTCTCCTACATCAAGAAGAACGACATCGTCGAGTACCGTGAGCTCATCAAGGCTCTGGGCATCCGCGACAACATCCAGTAGGATTTGTACATGCTAAGAGCGTCCTGCGCAGCGGGGCGCTCTTTTTGTGTAAGGGCGCGAACAATCACGCTCTGAAGCGTGGCGGGGGCAGGGGGCCCGCGTCACATGAGAAGCCCGCAGACAAGGGGTCTGCGGGGTTAAGGAGAACAATGACACTCGTATCCAAGACCTTTGAGCTGTACGGCAAGACCTACACCTTTGAGTCGGGCGAGCTTGCCAAGCAAGCCACCGGCGCCTGCCTGGTCAAGCAGGGCGACACCACGATGCTCGACACCGTGGTCGTCTCCAAGGAGCGCAAGAACTACGACTTCTTCCCGCTGACCGTCGACTTCAACGAGAAGATGTACGCAGCCGGCCGCATCCCGGGTGGCTACCTCAAGCGTGAGGGCCGTCCCAGCGAGAAGGCCACGCTCACGGCCCGCATGATCGATCGCCCGATTCGCCCGAGCTTCCCGGATGGCTTCCGCAACGAGGTGCACATCGTCGCCACCTCGCTCGTCGCCGACCAGGTCAACCCGTTCGATGTCATCAACGTCATGGGTGCATCCCTGGCCATGACGCTTGGCGGCGTGCCCTTCGAGGGCCCGCTTGCCTGCGTGCGCATCGGCCGTAACGTGGAGACAGGCGAGTTTATCGTCAACCCCACCTACGAGGAGCGCGAGAACTCGGATCTGGACCTGGAGCTGGGCGGATCCGCCGACTTCATCTCGATGGTCGAGGCCGGCGCCGAGGAGATCTCCGAGGACGACATGCTCGCCGCCATGAAGTTTGGCCAGGAGGCCCTTGCCGCTTTCTGCCAGGCTCAGGACGAGTTCGTCGCCGAGTGGGAGCAGGTTAACGGCCCCATCGTCAAGAAGGAGTACCCGCTCGACCAGCCCGTCGAGGAGGTCCAGGAGCGCATCTTCGCCCACTACGACGAGATGGCAGCCGCCCTTCGTGACGCCGACAAGCTCTCCCGTATCGGTAAGGTCGAGGCTCTGAAGGAGTCCATCCGCGCCGAGTTCACCGAGGAGGAGCAGGCCGCTTGGGAGCGCGAGATCCCCGTGGCGCTCAAGAAGCTCGAGAAGAAGGCCATGCGCACCATGGTCGTCGAGACCGGTGAGCGTGTCGACGGCCGTGCCGCCGATGAGATCCGCCCCATCATGGTGAAGGACAACTACCTGCCGCTCGTTCACGGCTCCGGCCTGTTCCAGCGTGGCCAGACCCAGGTGCTCTCGGTTCTTTCGCTCGGCATGCTCAACGAGGGCCAGCGTCTGGATACCATCGAGCCTACCGAGGGCAAGCGCTACATGCATCACTACAATTTCCCGCCGTTCTGCACCGGCGAGACCGGCCGTATGGGCAGCCCCAAGCGCCGCGAGATCGGCCACGGCAACCTTGCTGAGCGCGCTCTGCTTCCGGTGCTCCCCGACGAGAACGAGTTCCCCTACGCCATCCGCGTCGTCTCCGAGGTCATGGAGTCCAACGGCTCATCTTCGATGGCTTCGACCTGCGGTTCTACGCTCGCCCTTATGGACGGCGGCGTGCCCATTAAGCGCCCGGTCTCCGGTATCGCCATGGGCCTGATCCAGGAGGAGGGCAAGACCGTGGTCCTGTCCGACATCCAGGGTCTCGAGGACTTCCTGGGCGACATGGACTTTAAGGTCACCGGCACCACCGAGGGCATCACCGCCCTGCAGATGGACAACAAGGCCACCGGCCTCACCTTCGACATCCTGGCCCGCGCTCTGCAGCAGGCCAAGGAGGGTCGCGCCTTCATCCTGCAGAAGATGCTCGATGTGATCCCCGAGCCGCGCCACACCACGCGTAGCACCGCTCCGCGCATCGTTTCCATCCAGGTTCCGACCGACAAGATCCGCGACGTCATCGGTTCCGGCGGTAAGGTCATCCGCGGTATCCAGGACGAGACCGGCGCTTCGGTCGACATCCAGGAGGACGGCACCGTCTTTGTCGGCGGCACCGGCGAGTCCGTCGACCAGGCCGTCGAGCGCATCAAGCTCATCATCAAGGTTCCCGAGCCGGGCGAGGAGTACACCGGTCGCGTGGTCTCCATTCAGCCCTTCGGCGCCTTCGTCAACCTGCTGCCCGGTAAGGACGGCCTGCTGCACATCTCCCGCGTCGCCAAGGGCCGCGTTGAGAAGGTCGAGGACGTCCTCAACGTGGGCGACGAGGTCAAGGTCGTCGTCATCGAGGTCGATGATCGCGGCAAGATCTCGCTCGATCGTCTTGACAAGCCCGAGGCCCCGGCTCGCGCTGAGGGTGCCTCCGAGGGTGACGGCGAGCACTTCCAGCGCCGTGAGCGTCCGGGTCGCGAGCGCTCTGAGCGCAGCGACCGTCCGCGCCGTCCCGGCGACAACGGAGGCCGCAAGCCCCGCCGTCACCACGACGCCGAGTAACAGCTAAACATAAGCAGCTCAACAAGGGCGACTCCGTACAGGGGTCGCCCTTTTGCTTGCGCCCGGGAGGGCCGCATATGAAGTTTCCTGCTCTACAGTCCTGCGCAAGACGGAAAGCACATTAAGTGCTTTCCTTTGCGTGCGGAACTCGCGATAAACTTCATATGAGTTCCTCCCGGGCGCAAGCAAAAGGGCTGGTTAACGCTGTTGGTAGCTTGCTGGTCTTCTGTTCTTAGTTGATATACTTTTTCGCATCTAACGCTTAGTCTAGGGGGTTGGCATGACAAATAAGGTTGAAAGGGACCGCATGATTGCCGGGGAGCTCTATAGCCCCTATCGGGTTAACGACCATTCGTTTAGTAGGGTGCATGCGGCTCAGAAGTTGTTTAATGAGTCGGAGTATTGGGCTGATTCGAGCGCCTTTGAGGAACTAAAGAAGTGTTTTCGCGTTGCTCCGGACGATATGGTCTTAACGGCTCCCGTTTATTTTGATCACGGCGACAGGGTTTCGTTTGGTAACCATTTCTATGCGAATACCGGTTTGACGATTCTGGACGAAAATTACGTGACCTTTGGCGACAACGTCTTTCTAGGACCCCATGTGAGTATATTTACTGCTGGGCATCCAATTGACGCCGATGTGCGCAATCTAGACCTCGAGTATGCTAAGCCTGTCGTAATCGGCAACAACGTCTGGATGGGCGGCGGGGTGATTATCAATCCGGGCGTATCAATCGGAGACGATGTGGTCATAGCCTCAGGTTCAGTTGTTGTTAAAGACGTTCCAAGCCACGTCATCATCGGCGGCAATCCAGCTCATATCATTCGAGAGATTACCGACAGCGATCGCAAGCTCTGGCAAGGCCAGCTGAATGCCTACAACGAGGCAATTGGATCATAGCCTCGGCATTCCCGCAGATAAAACCTACTAAAACAAACCTATCCCTTATTGGCAGGTTTCCCGTGGGGCGGGCACTGATGAAGTTTATCGCGAGTTCCGCACGAACAGGAGGCCACTTAATGTGGCCTCCGTCGTGAGCAGGATTGTAGAGCAGGAAACTTAGCCCGTGCCGGGGCCGCTGAGCCCTGACCGGCGGGATACACAGGTTCAGATGGGGCTTTGATGCATGGGTGGTCTGTTGTTGTGCAAATGGGTATCATACTGTGGTTATTGCATCGACTCTGCGATGCATTGTTGTACGTTCCCGGCGGTCGGTTTGCCAGAAGCGCCCCGTCGGTTGTTCCAGACCCGTTTCGAAGAAAGGAAACCACACTAACCTATGGCAGCTAAAAAATCATCTCCCTTGAAGATCATCCCGCTCGGCGGCCTTGATGGCATCGGTAAGAACATGACGGTCTTCGAGTGCGGCGACGACATGGTGCTCGTCGACGCCGGTCTCATGTTCCCGGATGACTCCCAGCCCGGTATCGATCTGGTGCTTCCCGACTACACCTATGTTCTGGAGAACGAGGAGAAGCTCCGCGGTATCGTCGTCACCCACGGCCACGAGGACCACACCGGTTCGCTTCCGTATCTGCTGCGGGACCTCAACAATAAGGTGCCCATCTTCTCGAGCAAGCTGACGCTTGGCTTTATCGAGGGCAAGCTTTCTGAGTTCCGCATCCGCGCACCCAAATTCCGCGAGGTCAAGGGTGGCAGCCATGTCAACCTTGGCGGCATCTCGCTCGACTTCTTCTCGATGACGCACTCCATCCCCGGCGCTCTGGGCGTGTTCATCCGCACCAATCAGGGCACCGTTATGCACACCGGCGACTTTAAGCTCGACCAGACGCCCATCGACGGCGTCACGCCCGACTATGCCGCTATCAGCCGCTTTGCCAAGCAGGGCATCGACCTGCTGCTTTCTGACTCCACCAACGCCACGGTTCCCGGCTTTACCAAGTCTGAGGCCGAGGTTGGTCCCAACCTGCTGCACGCCATCAAGAACGCCCCGGGTCGCGTGTTCGTCGCATCGTTCTCGAGCCACATCCATCGTTTGCAGCAGATCTGCGATGCCGCCCGCAAGTGCGGCCGTAAGGTCGTTGTGACCGGTCGCTCCATGCTCACTAACACCCGCGTGGCGCGCGAACTTGGCTACCTCAACATCGACGACGCCGATATCATCGATGCCTTTGACATTGATAACCTGCCTGACGACAAGATTGTCGTCATGTGCACCGGTTCGCAGGGCGAGCCGCTGTCGGCCCTGTCCCGCATGGCCAATGGCGAGCACAAGACGCTCTCCATCCACGAGGGCGATACCGTTATCCTCTCGGCAACTCCTGTTCCCGGCAATGAGAAAGCCGTCCAGCAGGTCGTCAACAGCCTGGCCAAGCTCGGCTGCGACGTGTGGGATAAGAACCGCGCTCTCGTTCACGTTTCCGGTCACGGTAGCCAGGAGGAGCTCAAGCTCCTGATGGCCATGGCCAAACCCACGTACTTTATGCCGGTTCATGGTGAGGCCGTGCATCTGCGCGCCCATGCCCAGCTGGCCCGCAAGATGGGTCTTAAGGACGACCATATCTTTATCCTCGATAACGGTGACACACTCGAGATGCGCGGCGGTATCGTCAAGCGCGGTACGCCCGTCGAGTCCGGCGTCGTCTACGTCGACGGCCTGCGTATCGGCGATACCGACCCCATCGTCTTGCGCGATCGCCAGAAGCTCGCCAACGACGGAATGGTTACCGCTGTTGCTATCGTCTCGCTCAAGCACAAGAAGATCGAGGCCATCGAGTTCTCGGGCCGCGGCGTCTCGTTTGCCATCGACGACCAGTTCTCCGAGGATGCCTCCGCGTCCATTATGAAGACGATCGAGAAGGGCAAGTTCAGCTTTACGAGCAGCGGTTCCGATGCCATTCGCAAGGCCGTGCGCGACTCGCTCTCCAACTTTATCTGGAGCCGTACGCGCACTCGTCCGATGATCATCCCGGTCGTCATGGAGGTTTAGTTTGGCGCGCGGATCTGCACAAAACGCTAAAGGCAATAAGGCCAACAACCAACCGGCATCTGCTAAGGGTGCCGGTTCCCATCTGCGTGCCAATAAGGGTCACGAGTCCGAGTTCGATGATTTCGAGCCCTTGGTCGAGCCCTCGGCCAACCGCGATATCGCCGGCGTGGTCATTGCCGTCTTGGCGATTGCGTCCTTTATTGCCGTGATTTCGCCGGCGACTGCGCCCGTTACGGCTGCGGTTGCCGGTTTCTACCACTTGGGCTTTGGTCTGGGCGCCTACGTGCTGCCGATCGTCATTTTGCTGTTTGCCGCCACGCTCTTTTTAGGCGAGGACTCGCCGCTCAACGCGCGCTCTGTTGCGGGCGGCGCCGTGGTCTTTATCGCCGTCGTCTCCATTCTTTCGTTGATGGTGCCAGGTACGAGCGACTCGTGCGACCTTATGTTCACGCCGCAAAATCTGTCCGCCTCGGGTGGCTACATTGGTGCGTTTATTGCGAGTGCGCTGCAGAATGCCCTGGGTAAGCCTATCGCGATGGTGGTCCTGTTGGGCCTTGTCGTCGTGGGCCTGGTCATCATCGGCTTTTCGGTGGGCGGCGTTTTGCGCTCTGCTCGCGACCGTGCGGCTGATTTTGCCGAGCGCCGTCGTGCCGATGTTAACGCGAGTCCGTGGGGTGACGATGAGGCCCTGTCGGTGCCCGGCGTTGCCCGTCCTCACCTGAGCATTCTTCGTCAAAAGGGCTCCGATGCTGCCGTGACCACGGTCATGGGCAACGATGTGGACCCGGTTTTGGACGATGACGACGAGGACGAGGATCCGTTTGTCGACGTGTCCGATGCCGTGGAAGCTGAGCGCGCTAAGACGACGCTGTTGCCGCGCCGCCATGCCAAGAAGGGCAAGGCTGCGCCCAAACTCAATACGAGTGAGCCCGACCCGTCTTGGTCCGAGAGCGAGATTGAGCTCACCGAGGGCGATGACGAGGACGACGAGGCTCCGATTGAGACCGCAAAGACAACTTTGCTGCCGCGTCGCCATGCAAAGCGCGACCAGGTAACCGGTCAGCTTTCGATGGAAGACGACCCCGATAAGATCGACGAGTCCGAGCCGCCGTTTGCCGTGAATCCTGTCTCGGCAGCACCTCAGATCCCCGACTTCTTGAAGCATCCCAACGTTGCCGATGCGCCTGCCTTGAGTGCTGTCGAATCGGCTGCGGCTAGCGATGGGGGAGCGGACGGCGGCGCCGCAGATAACGAGGGCGAAGAAGAGGACGGCCTCAAACTTCCGCCACTTGAGATTCTGCATGCCAACCCGCAGTCGTCGTCCTCCGCGTCTTCTGACAAGGAGCTGGAACAGACTGCCGAGTCGCTTCAGTCCACGTTGTTGGAGTTTGGTCGTAGTGCCCGCGTGGTTGGCTGGATCGCCGGCCCCACGGTGACGACCTTTAAGTTGCAACCTGGCGAGGGCGAGCGCGTGAGCAAGATTTCGAGTCTCGAGGATGATATCGCGCTATCGCTCGCTGCCCAGTCGGTGCGTATCTTTGCCCCGATCCCCGGCACCTCGCTTGTGGGTATCGAGATCCCCAATCGCAAGCGCCAGAACGTCAACCTGGGCGACGTGCTTCCCTATGTGAAGGGCGGTCCGCTCGAGCTCGCCATCGGTCGAGATGCCGAGGGTACGCCGGTCGTCGCCGACCTTGCCAAGATGCCCCACCTGCTGATCGCCGGTACCACGGGTTCCGGTAAGTCGGTCATGATCAACTCCATCATCACGACCTTGCTCATGCGCGCCCTTCCCGAGGACGTTCGCCTGATCATGGTCGACCCCAAGCGCGTCGAGCTTGCGGGCTATAACGGTCTGCCGCATCTTTACGTGCCTGTAGTGACCGAGCCCAAGCAGGCCGCGAGCGCTCTGCAATGGGCCGTGTCCGAGATGGAGCGTCGCCTGAAGGTCTTCGAGCGTCTCAACGTGCGTAAGATCTCGACCTACAACGAAAAGCAGGCCGCCGGCGAGTTTGAGCATTACGATAACCCGCCGCAAAAGATGCCCTACCTGGTCATCATCATCGACGAGCTCTCGGACCTGATGATGGTCGCCGGTAAGGATGTCGAGGCCTCGATCGTGCGTATTGCTCAGCTGGGCCGTGCCGCCGGCATTCACCTCATTGTGGCTACGCAGCGCCCGAGCTCCAACGTGGTGACGGGCCTCATCAAGGCCAACATCACCAACCGCATCGCCTTTAACGTCGCCACGGGCATCGATTCGCGCGTCATCATCGACCAGATGGGTGCCGAAAAGCTCACCGGTTTGGGCGACATGCTGTTCTCTAAGGTCGACTGGGGCAAGCCCCGCCGTATCCAGGGCTGCTTTGTCTCGGATGATGAAATCAACGAGATCGTCGAGTTCGTCAAGTCGCAGAGCGAGCCCGACTACCACGAGGAGATCCTGTCTGCCGTGGCGCCCGCTTCCATGTCCATGGCGGGTGGCGGCGGCATTGTCCGTACCGGAGTCGCCGAGCCGCAAGACGATGATCCGCTCATTTGGGAAGCCGCCCATATTGTGGTGGAATCGCAGCTTGGCTCCACATCTGGCTTGCAACGTCGTCTGAAGGTTGGCTATGCGCGTGCCGGGCGTATTATGGATATGCTGGAAGAAAAGGGTGTCGTCGGCCCGCCCGACGGTTCCAAGCCGCGCGAGGTCCTGTTGGACGAGGAGGGGCTTGCCGCGCTGGAGTCTGTCGACGCCGAGATGGCACGTGAAGATCGTGAGTTTGGAGGATTCTGATGGCTGCACGCTTTGGTGACATGCTGCTTGAGCAGCGTCGCCGAATGGGCCTTTCCATTCAGCAAGTCGCCAACACCATCAAAATCAGGCCGCAGATCATCGAGTTTTTCGAGACCGGTAACTTTGCTTCGATGCCGCCGCGCGGCTATGCGCAGGGCATGATTTCGAGCTATGCTCGCTTTTTGGGCCTCAATCCGCGCGAGGTCGTCAATGCCTACTTTGACGATCTGATGGCATACGAACGCGAGACGTCGCAGCAGGGCGGTCGTTTTCAGGACGCCGCCGGCTACGTCAATTCGCGTTCCTCGGTCGATAACGGGCGCTTCCTTATGGTTCAGGGCGGTCGTTCGACCCGCTATGGACAGCGTCCTCAGCAGGCCGGTTATATTACCGAGACGGGTTCGGGCGAGGAGATTCGCTCACAGCGTGACCGGTTCCGCAGTACGCCGATGCCCGAGGACCGTGCACTTCCCGCTGCCCGAGGCGTGGCGCGTGACCCTCGTGCCGGCTACGGCGACGGCGGCTATTCCGATCGCGGTTACCGTGGTGCCTCTACGGGACGCTCTCGCGGTGGCTATGCGGATGCCGATACCACGCAGGTGACGCCGCGTCTTCGCTCTCAATCACAGCCGTATGGCCAGCGCTCTTCGGCTCCGCGTTCGGGCCAGCGTGGCTATCAAGGCCGCGGTGAACTTGCGCCTCGCTCGGGTCAGCGCAGCCTTCAGGGCCAGGGTGGCTATCGCGGCCGTTCCGATAGCAATCGTGGTCGTATGCCTCAGGGAGGCGGCCGCAGCAGTTCCAATCGTGGACGCGGCGGATCACGTACTCCTCAAAACAACGGGCTCGATCCGCGTATCGTCTACGCCGGCATCGGTGCCGTTGCGCTGCTGTTGATTGTGCTCATCGTGGTGCTTCTGCGCGGCTGCGCATCTTCGGCGCCCGAGACCACGCCCGAGACGCCCACTGCTACCAAGACGACGACCAAGAAGTCTTCTAAGAAGACCGAAACGGTCGACGAGGACGAAGACACCGATGAGGCGACGGATGAGTCGACTGACTCGGACGCTACCAAGACGACGGCCAAGAAGGAAGAGAACGAGGTCACGAAGGTCAAAGTCTCCGTTGCCAAGGGAAAGACCGCGTGGATTGAGGTCAAGGTCGACGGCAAGTCGGTCTATGGCGCCCAAGCGACTGGCCCCTTTGAGCAGGAGTACACGCCCGAGTCCTCGATCGAGATCACCACGTCCAAGCCTTCCGATGTCACCGTTACCAAGAACGGTGAAAAGGTCCGTTACGATACCAAGACCTCGGGCGTGGCGCGTGTGACGATCACCGTTCCCAAGAAGGAGACGACTGATTCCGAGAATGGTGAAAGTTCTGATGGTGCCGACACCACCGATGGTACCGATACCACCGACGGTACCGATGCCCAGTCCACGGATGGCGCCGATACCTCAACTGACGGTCAGACGCCCACCGATTCTACCGACTATTCGTACGATAGCTACTAAGCCGCTCGTACGCGAAAGGAAACATCATGGCTAAAGATTCCAGCTTCGACGTCGTGTCCGAGGTCAACATGCAAGAGGTCGACAACGCCTTCCAGCAGACCACGCGCGAGATTTCCCAGCGCTATGACCTTAAGGATTCCGGCGCCACGATCGAGCTTTCGAAGGGCGACAAGCTCTTTACGATCAACGCCCCGGCCGACTTTGTCTCCAAGCAGATTGTCGACGTGCTGAGCTCCAAGCTCATCAAGCGCGGCATCGACCTCAAGGCTGTCTCGTGGGATGCTCCGCAGGCGGCATCGGGCGGCACCGTGCGCGTGCTCGGCCATATCGTCGAGGGTATCGACCAGGCGACCGCCAAGAAGATCAACAAGGACATCAAGGACCAAAAGCTCAAGGTCAAGGTGACCATCGAGGCCGACAAGCTGCGTGTTTCCTCTGCTTCGAAGGACGTGTTGCAGACCGTAATCCAGTTCCTGCGCGACCAGGACTACGGCCAGCCGCTGCAGTTCACCAACTACCGCTAATATCATTCGAAAGGACCGCTCTCCAACATGGATACACCGTTGGGCTCCGTGCTCTACATCACCCTCGGGTGCGCTAAGAACGAGGTTGACACCGACCGCATGCGTTCTCTTTTGACCGCTGCAGGCTACGAGGAAGCATTCGACCCGCAGGATGCCGATATCGCCATCGTCAATACATGCTCGTTCCTTGCCTCCGCAACGTCCGAGAGCATCGAGACCACGCTCGAGCTCGCCAACGAGGTTCAGGACGGCGTTCGTTCTTGCCCCATCGTCATGTGCGGCTGTGTGCCGTCGCGCTATGGCGATGACCTGCCTGACGAGCTGCCCGAGGTCGCTGCCTTTGTGAAGGCCGACGAGGAAGACGGCATCGTGGCGGTCATCGATGGCGTGCTGGGTGTCGAGCGCGAGATTGCAGCCTATATCCCGCAGGTCAAACGTACCGTCGAGGGTGCTGTCGCCTACGTCAAGATTTCCGATGGCTGCAACCGCTTCTGCAGCTTCTGCATGATTCCCTATATTCGCGGTCGCTATCATTCGCGCAATGCCGAGAGCATCATCTCCGAGGTGCGCGACCTGGTTGCCGGCGGTGTGCGCGAGATCGTGCTGATCGGCCAGGACACGGGCATCTGGGGTACCGACTTTGCCGACGAGGACGTCGCCGAGGGCTCGCCGCGCAATCTGGCACAGCTGCTGCGTGCCGTCGCTGAGGCCGTGCGCCCGCACAACGTCTGGGTCCGCGTGCTCTACCTGCAGCCCGAGGGCATGACTGACGAACTCATCGAGACGATACGCGATACGCCCGAGGTGCTGCCCTATATCGATATCCCCGTGCAGCACTGCGACGCGCGCATCCTCAAGGCCATGCGTCGCTCCGGTTCGCGCCAGGAGCTCGAGGATCTGTTCCGCGACCTTCGCGAACGCATCCCCGGTATCGTGATTCGCTCCACGGCCATGGTCGGCTTCCCGACCGAGACCGACGACGAGTTTCGTGATCTTATCGACTTTATGGACACCGTCGGCTTTGACTACACGAGCGTCTTTGCCTACTCGCAGGAGGAGGGCAGCCTGGCCGCTAAGATGGAGGGTCAGGTCGACGAAGAGGTCAAGCTCGAGCGCGCCCAGGAGGCCATGGACCTGGCCGAGTCGCTCGGTTTTGCCGCCACCGCCGCACATGTGGGCGAGCGCGCCCAGGTGATCGTCGACGGTATCGAAGAAACCGAGGACGGCGCCGAGCTGATCGGCCATGCCTGGTTCCAGGCGCCCGATTCCGATGGCGCGGTGCATCTGGATGCCAGCGAGGCATCTGTGGGCGATATTCTGACTGTCGAGTTTACCGATAGCTTCTGCTATGAGCTTATCGGCCATGTTGTGGAGTAGGAGAGCATCGTGGCAAACGAGAGCAATAAGGAACTGACGAGTGTTTGGACGCCCGCCAACATCGTGACGTGCGTTCGCATCGTCTTTATCCCGGTGTTCATGATCGTGTCGGCGCTTTCTCACACGAGTGTTGCCGGTACGGATTGGAGCACCTTCGACGGCCCGCTCGCCGCCGCTGCCTTCATTCTGTATGTGATCCTGTCGTGCACCGATAAGGTCGACGGTTATCTGGCGCGTTCGCGCAACGAGATCACCGACTTCGGTAAATTCTTGGACCCCATCGCCGATAAGCTGCTCGTGTTCTCGGCCCTGCTGCTGTTCTTGGATTTTGGCGCGGTGACCGTGTGGTCCGTGTTCATTATCCTGTTCCGTGAGCTTCTGGTGAGCGCCCTTCGCATGGTCGCGAGTGCGGCCGGTGTGGTCGTTGCGGCCGATAAGCTCGGCAAGTACAAGACGGCGACCACGATGGTCTCCATCTGCGGTTACCTGTGCGTTTTTGCTATGGCCGGCTTGCACCTTGGCCCGGTGGCGCTGACGCTCGGCATCTACTCGGTGTCGCGCTTCCTGTATGCCGTTGCCGTTGTCTTGACCGTTATCTCGGGCGCCCAGTACTTCTGGAACTGCCGCAAGATCGTCTTTTCGGTCTAGGTCCTGGTGGGTATGACGGACTCTTTTGAGCAGATTTCCGCACATAACGAGGAGCTGGCGCGCGATATCGTCGAGCGCGCGAGCGCCCGGGGTGTGACGGTTTCGACGGCTGAGTCGCTGACGGCGGGTATGATCGCCTCGACGATTGCGGATATCCCGGGCGCCTCGGCGGTGCTGCGTGGCGGTGCGGTGACCTACTGCGATGAGATTAAGCATCGCGTGCTGGGTGTTGAGCAGGAGACGCTCGACCGCTACACCGCGGTGTCGCATCAAACTGCGCGCGAGATGGCGTCGGGTTCGCTGGAGCTGTACCAGAGCGATATTGCAGTGAGCGCAACGGGTTATGCCGGCCCCGGCGGTGGTACTGAGGACGATCCTGCTGGCACTTTCTATATTGGCTGGGCACATCGTTCCGCCGATGGGGGAGTGCCGGTCGTGGACTCTGTGCGCTGCCACTATGAGGGCGACCGTTCGTGTGTTCGTGCCCATGCGGTCGCGGAGGCATTGGGGCGCATTGCCCTTGTGCTCAACTCTATGGAATAGACATGTTTTAAGGGGCCTTAGGGCCCCTTAATTGTGGAGATAGGGACCTCTGACAAATTTAGCGTTTGTGCTGGTTGTAGATGTATTTTTGCCTGCCTTGTTCATATTTGGTCCTTTGTGGTCAAGTATTTGGTCAGTGTTTGGTCGGCGTTTGGTTGGGTTTTGGAAAGACCGCCTGCATATGATTGGCCTGAACGGTTGACCACGAACAGCCGTTCGTTTATTATCGATGCAGGTTGTTAAGAGGAGGGCTATTCATGGCCAAGAATTCAGGTCCCGTACGTACCGTTCATGCTCGCACGACGGGTAAAGAGCGCGATGAGATGATCGCCACCACCAAGGCCGAGATCGAGAAGAAATTCGGCCAGGGTTCCATCATGAGGTACGGCGACGGTGGCCCCGAGCTCGAGGTCGAGGCCATTCCCACGGGCGCCCTGGCCCTCGATGCCGCGCTGGGTATCGGCGGCGTGCCGCGCGGCCGTATCGTCGAGATTTACGGTCCTGAGTCCTCCGGTAAGACGACGCTTTCGCTCGAGATCCTGGCCGAGGCCCAGGCAATGGGTGGCGTTGTGGCATTTATCGATGCCGAGCACGCGCTTGATCCCACGTATGCCGCGCGCATCGGCGTGGATATCGACGAGGTACTGATTTCCCAGCCCGATACGGGTGAGCAGGCGCTCGAGATTGTTGACATGCTCGTGCGTTCCGGCGCCATCGATGCTATCGTCGTCGACTCCGTCGCCGCGCTGACCCCGCGTGCCGAGATCGAGGGAGAAATCGGCGACACTACGGTCGGTCTTCAGGCTCGCCTGATGAGCCAGGCGCTCCGCAAGCTCGCCGGCTCGCTGTCCAAGTCCAACACGACGTGCATCTTCATTAACCAGCTGCGTGAGAAGATCGGCGTCATGTTCGGCAACCCCGAGACCACGACGGGCGGCCGCGCCCTTAAGTTCTTCTCTTCGGTGCGTATCGACATTCGCCGCATCGACAGCATTAAGCTTAAGGACGAGGTTATCGGTAACCGCGTGCGCGCCAAGGTCGTTAAGAACAAGGTGGCAGCTCCGTTCCGTTCTGCTGAGTTCGACATCATGTACGGTACGGGCATCTCTAAGGAGGGCTCGATTCTGGACATGGCTGTCGAGTGCGGCATTTGCAAGAAGATGGGCTCCTGGTTTGCCTATGGCGAGGATAAGCTCGGCAACGGTCGCGAGGCCGCCAAGGCGTTCCTGCGCGAACACCCCGATTGTGCCGACGAGATTGAGCATAAGGTCCGCCTTGCCTGTGGACTTGAGTTTGATGACGATGCTCCGTCCGAGGTCGAGCTGACCGATCAGCCTGCGCCTGAGGAGTTTGACGAGCTTTACGCCATCGATGGTTCCGCCATGCTCGATGATGACGACGAGTAGCGGTTACGCTCATGTCGTATACGGTGACCGAGGCCACGGTCGTCTTTCCCGATAAGAAGGCGGCCTCCTCGTTCTCGAGCGGGTATGCGTCCAAAAAGCCTTGCGCACATATCGATTGTGAGCTTGAGGGCGGTTTTGAGCGGTCCATTTGGATTCCCGTGCGGGTCGCGTGGCTGTATGTCAAAAACCGCCCCGATCTTCCCTGTGATTGGGACAACTTCCGTGAGGCGGTGCAGCTCATCGAGCGTAAATGTGCACTTACCATGGTGACCGAGATGCTATCGCGCCGCGACCATGCGACGGGTGAGGTCCGTGACAAGCTGGCTCGCTACGGCTTTCACCAGCCCGCGATCGATTTCGCCGTCGAGCGCGCCACCGAGTATCACTTTTTAGACGACAACCGCTTTTGCTCGTACTTTATCGAGGAGCGCAAGCGGCGCGGTTGGGGACAGCGCAAAATCGAGACCGAGCTCAAGCGCCGTCATGTCGTGCTCGATGACATTCCCGGTTATCCCGAGGATTATTTTGCCGTCGAAGACGATTTGGCGCGTGCGTCAGCCCTGCTCGCCAAGCGGCGTGTTCCAGAGACGCGCGGATTCGAAAAACTGGTTCGGTTTTTGATGGGCAAGGGCTTCTCGTATCACATCGCCGCCGATGCCGTTAAGGCACGTCTCGATGCCGAACGCGAGGAATGTGCGGTTTAGGCGTATGCGTTTTGTGACCCTGCCGTTCACCGCGTTTTAGCCGCCGTGCCGGGGCCATTTATTTGACAGTTGTTGTGGTTCAACGTACGATAAACACTGTCATTTGCTTTGTGATATGTGCTCATCTGTGATGAGTTTGTTTATATGTTTATCTGTATCCGACCCGCATAAGCTGCGCCCATATTACTCAAATGTCGCGAGCCGTTCGTAAGGACGGTTCGCTTTGTTGTGTAACGAATCCATAAAAAGGAGTGAGCATGCCTATCATCGCAGCGCTCGTTGGCATCGTTTTGGGTGCCATCGCCGCCATTGCCTACATGCGCACCGCCAAGCAGGGTAGTCTTCACGAGGCCGACGAAAAGATCCAGTCGGCACACGCACAGGCTGAGTCCCTGATCGGTGATGCTAAGCGTCAGGCCGAGACCCTCAAAAAAGAGGCTCTGCTCGAGGCTAAAGAGGAGATCATCAAGAACAAGCAGGCCGCCGAGGCCGAGGACAAGCAGCGTAAGAGCGAGATTCGTACGCTCGAGAACCGCGTGATGCAGCGCGAGGAGTCCCTCGATCGCCGAAACGATGCCCTCGACAAGCGTGAGCACCAGCTGTCCAGCCAGGCCGGTCAGGTCGAGAAGCGCTCCCGCGAGCTTGAGGAGCTCTGCGCCAAGCAGACCTCCGAGCTCGAGCGTATCGCCGACCTTACCCGCGAGGACGCCCACAAGGAGCTCCTCGATAAGGTTCGCGGCGAGGTCACCCACGAGGCTGCCACGATCATTCGCGAGTCCGAGCAGCAGGTTCGCGCCGAGTGCCACAAGACCGCCCAGGAGATTCTGTCCCTGGCGATTCAGCGCTGCGCTGCCGACCACACAGCCGAGGTCACCGTTACCTCCGTGCACATTCCCTCTGATGACCTCAAGGGCCGTATCATCGGTCGCGAGGGTCGCAACATCCGGACCTTCGAGCAGGTTTCCGGCGTCAACCTCGTGATCGACGACACGCCAGAGACCGTCGTTCTTTCGAGCTTCGACCCGGTCCGTCGCGAGACCGCCCGTGTCGCCCTCGAGAACCTCATCGCCGACGGCCGCATTCACCCTGCCCGCATCGAGGAGATGTATCACAAGGCTGCCGACCTGGTTCAACAGCGCGTGCGCGAGGCTGGCGAGCAGGCTGCCTTCGATACCGGCATTCACGACCTGCACCCCGAGATCGTCAAGACCCTTGGTGCCCTGCGCTACCGTACTTCGTTTGGTCAGAACGTGCTTCAGCACTCCCTCGAAGTCTCTGACCTGTGCGGCGTGATGGCTTCCGAGCTTGGCCTGGACGTTGTGACCGCCAAGCGCGCCGGCCTGCTGCACGACCTGGGCAAGGCAATCGACCATGACGTCGAGGGCCCGCATGCCGTCATCGGCGCCGAGCTTGCCCGCCGTTATGGCGAGAAGCCCGTTATCGTTCACGCTATCGAGGCTCACCATGCCGACGTCGATCCCAACACGGTGCTCGATGTCCTGGTACAGGCCGCCGATGCTGTCTCTGCCTCTCGCCCCGGTGCCCGTCGCGAGTCTGCCGAGAACTACATCAAGCGTCTTGAGAAGCTCGAGGAGATCGCCAACTCCCATGAAGGCGTCGAGCGTACCTATGCCATGCAGGCTGGTCGTGAGGTCCACGTCATGGTTCAGCCGGACAAGATCTCCGATGCCCAGTCCACGGTCCTGGCTCACGACATCGCCCATCAGATCGAGGAAGAGATGGAGTATCCCGGTCAGGTGCGCGTCGTCGTGATTCGCGAGAGCCGCGCTGTCGATATCGCTAAATAACATGAGCGACGCGAACGAGCTCATCTCATTTATCGCGTCGATGTCGGGGGAGGGCAACCTTCGCGTCGAGGAGAACCTTGGCGAGGGGTATGTCCGCCTCCGCGTTTCGGAGGCCGAGCGTCGCCAGGCAAAGCACGACATTCAGCATGTCGAGGATATCGTCATCGAAATGCTCCGTAATGCTCGCGATGCTGGCGCCGACAAAGTCTATCTCGCTACGACCAAGGAAGATGGCGTCCGCACGCTTGTCTTTCTGGATAACGGTTCGGGCGTTCCGCAGGATATGCAAGAGCGAATCTTCGATGCTCGCGTTACCTCCAAGCTCGAGAGCATGAAGATGGACCGTTGGGGCGTTCACGGTCGTGGCATGGCATTGTTTTCGATCAAGCAGAACACCGACGAGGCCCGTGTGGTCACGTCCGGTGTCGATCTTGGTTCAGCCTTTAAGGTGAGCGTTGCGGCCGACCGCCTCAGTGAGCGTGCCGATCAGTCCAGCTGGCCCCAGGCCGTCAAGGATGAGGACGGACGTTATGTCTGTGCTCGCGGCCCGCATAATATTATTCGCGCTGCCTGTGAGTTTGCGCTCGAGGAGCTGCGTGGTTGCGATGTCTATCTTGGTTCTCCGTCTGAGATTGCCGCGACCCTTTATGCTCAGGCGTCAAGTCGGCTCGATACGTCTCGTCTCCTGTTTATTGATGACGAGAGCGAGCTTCCGGTTGTTGATCGTCTAGGCCTTGCCTCTGATGCCGAGGACTTTATCCGCATCTGTTCGGGTTTGGGTCTTGAGATGTCCGAGCGTACGGCACATCGCATTTTGGCGGGGCAGATTAAGCCCGTTCGCGGTGTGACCGCGCGTCTGCTGCGCGAGCGTGATTCGTCCTCGCATGCGCCGGCTCCTGTCGATCTCGCGAGGGATCGTCGCGGGCTTCGTATTGCCAAGGATGACATGGCACAGTTTTCGCGTGCTGTGGAGCGCGACTTTAATGACCTTGCCGCCCGGTACTATCTCAACCTTTGCGGCGACCCAAAGATTCGCGTTTCGCGTGATCGAATCACCGTGACATTCGATCTTGCCAAAGAGGAATAGTGCCTTTACCGAGTCCACTCGGTACGATACAGTTGTTGCAGTTAAAACGTACTTTTAAACGCAGGAGTTTCTTCATGGATTGCCTGAAGGTATCAAGCAAATCATCACCCGCGTCCGTTGCCGGCGCCATCGCCGGCATGGTCAAGGATGGTGTGCCCGTCAACATTCAGTGTGTCGGCGCCGGTGCGGTCAACCAGGCCATAAAGGCCGTGGCTATTGCGCGCGGTTTTTTGATTCCAACCGGATTTGATATTTCCTGCGCGCCCGTGTTCTCCGACATCCTTATTAACGGGGAGTCGCGCACGGCCATCCGTCTTTCTATTTACGTTCACCAGATCAATCGAGCTGCTATGGATAACGTCGTCATGGATGATGTTAAGCCTGTGGCATAGCTTTTGCTTGCCTCGATTCGCCCCCCTCTCCCCATCGTTAGGACTTATGCACATGGACCAGCGTTCCGTACGCGATATTCTTGCCGGTAAAACCTACTTTATCCGCACCTTTGGCTGCCAGATGAATCAGCACGACTCTGAGCGCGTGAGCGGTCTGCTCGATTCGTATGGTTGCCTCATGGCGCTCGATCCCGAGCATGCCGATATTGTTGTCTTCATGACATGCTGCGTGCGCGAGGCCGCCGATACTCGCCTGTACGGTCAGTGCAATTCCTGCAAAAGCCTGCCGCCTTCGCCTTCGGGCAAGCGCGTGGTTGCCGTGGGTGGCTGTATCGCGCAGCGTGATGGTGAGGGCCTGCTCACCAACGTCGATAACGTCAATGTCATCTTTGGTACGCATTCCATCGCGCATGTGGCCGAGCTCATTGCCGAGGCGTTCCTGGACGGTAAGCGTCATATCCGCACCAATGAGCATGAGGATACGGATGCGATGAGCATGCCGTGGCATCGTGAGACCCAGTATCACGCCTGGGTGCCCATCATGACGGGCTGCAATAATTTCTGTACCTATTGCATCGTGCCGTACGTGCGCGGTCGCGAAAAGAGCCGCCCCTTCGAGGAGATTGTCGACGAGGTGACCGGTCTGGTGCGCCAGGGCGTGCGCGAGATCACGCTGTTGGGCCAAAACGTTAACTCATATGGTCGCGATCTGTTTGGCAAGCCGCGTTTTGCCGATTTGCTGCGCGCGGTGGGCGATACGGGCGTCGAGCGCATCTTCTTTACCTCTTCTCATCCTAAGGATCTGCTGCCCGAGACCATCGACGCTATGGCCGAGACGCCCGCCGTCATGCCGCAGCTTCACTTGGCCGTTCAGTCGGGCTCCACGCGCATCCTCAAAGAGATGAATCGTCGTTATACACGCGAGGACTATCTGGGCCTGGTCGATCGCATTCGAAATCGCATGCCCGATATCGCGCTCTCGACCGACATTATCGTTGGCTTCCCGGGCGAGACTGAAGAAGACTTTGAGCAGACGCTCTCACTTGCCGAGACGGTCCGCTATGCTCAGGCCTATACCTTCATCTATTCCAAGCGCGCCGGTACCCCGGCTGCAGAGATTGACGACCCTACGCCGCATGAGGTTATTCTCGAGCGTTTCAACCGCCTGGTTAAGGTTATCGAGACCACGGCACACGAGTATAACCAGGGTGAGCTTCATACTGTGGTGCCGGCGCTCATTGAGGGAACGAGTAAAAAGAACGACGCGGTCCTGCTGGGCAAGAGTCCCAAGAATCAGACCGTTCATGCGCCTATCCCCGAGGGTTACAGCATCGATCAGCTTGTTGGCAAGATCGTTGATGTTGACGTTGACGTTGCCAAGACCTGGTATTTATCCGGCTCCGTTGTGGGCGAGCCGCGCTAATGGTTTCTCCCGGGACAGGTCTTTCCGCCGTTGCGATCGTCGGTCCGACGGCGGTTGGTAAGAGTGATGTTGCCGACCGTTTGGCAGCTCGTCTTTCGTCCGAAGTGCTGTCGTGCGATGCGATGCAAATCTATCGCGGCATGGACATCGGTACCGCAAAGATGGCGCCCAATGAGTGTACGGCGCCACTGCGTCTCGTCGACATTGTAGAGCCGGGTGTGGCATATTCTGCTGCGCTTTATCAGGCTGACGCTCGCGCGCATGTTGAACGTCTCCTTGGTTCGGGTTGCCTGCCTGTTTTTTGCGGAGGTACGGGGCTGTATCTCAAGGCTGCCCTTGATGAGATGGTCTTTCCCTCGGGTGAACTTGAGGACAATCGCCGTGCGGGCTATCAGGAGCTTGCCGAGCGTATTGGTGAGGAAGAACTGCATGCCCTGCTTGCCGAGCGTGATCCAGAATCGGCTGCTGTTATTCATCCCCATAACGTGCGTCGCGTGATTCGCGCGCTCGAAATGCACGATGATGGCGTCTCCTATGCGCAGCAAAAGTCGCAGTTTAGTGTTCCGCGCGAGCATTATCACGCTCTGTGGTTTGGTCTGACGCGTAATCGCGAGGTGCTCTACGAGCGCATTAACCTGCGTGTCGATCTGATGTTTGAGCAGGGCCTTGTCGATGAGGTCCGCGGTCTTATGGGCCAGGGGCTGGGAGATGCCCTGACGTCGATGCAGGCAATTGGCTATAAAGAGATCATCGATGCTTTCAATGGTGTGATGAGCATGGATGAGGCTCGCGAACTCATCAAGATGCGTTCGCGTCGTTATGCCAAGCGTCAGCTTTCGTGGTTTAAGCGCGATGACCGTATCGTGTGGTTTGATATGGATAAATTTACGATCGATGAGGTCGTTGAGGATATCCTGCATCGTATTGAGGCTGCCTAATGGCCCGTTTTCCTCTTGTTCCCACGGCACCCGAGCCCGAGCGTGCCATTTTGGTTGGTGTTGAATGGCGCGACAATGCATGGCCGCTCGATCGCTCGCTTGACGAGCTGGAGCGTCTTGCCCACACGGCTGGTGCCCAGTGCGTGGCACGCTTATCGCAGCGTTTGGTAAAGCCGTATCCTAAATCGTTTATCGGTTCCGGTAAGGTTGAAGAGCTGTGCGGCCTGGTACATCGCATGGATGCCGATGTCGTTATTTTTGACGACGACCTGACGCCCTCGCAGCAATCCTATTTGGAGAAAGCCGTGGGCGAGCCGGTAAAGATTATCGATCGTACTGCACTGATCTTGGATATCTTTGGCCTTCATGCTCAGACGCGTGAGGGACGCCTACAGGTACAGCTGGCACAGCTTCAATATCTGTTGCCTCGTCTGCGTGGCATGTGGAGTCATCTCGCCAAGGAACAGACGCGCGGCGGCATCGGCTCACGCTTTGGTCAGGGCGAAAGTCAGCTCGAGGTCGACCGTCGCCTCATTCGTAATAAGATCGCTGCGCTTCGTCGTGAGCTCAAGCAGGTTGAACAGCGTCGTGATGTTCAATCCAAGAGCCGCATTGAGTCACCGGCGTTTCGCGTCGCGTTAGCCGGTTATACCAATGCCGGTAAATCGACGTTGCTCAATCGTCTGACCGGCTCTACGGTACTTTCTCAGGACAAGCTGTTTGCTACGCTCGACCCGACGACGCGTTCGTATCGCCTGCCCGGCGGTCGCGGCATGACGATTACTGATACCGTCGGCTTTATTCAAAAGCTGCCGCATGGTCTGGTCGATGCCTTTAAATCGACGCTGTCCGAGGTTTTGGGTGCCGATCTAATTCTCAAAGTCGTAGATGCGTCTGACGAGGACTATGAGCGGCAGCTGGAGGCTGTCGACCGCGTGCTTGATGAGATCGGCGCCGGAGAGCGCCTAACGCTGACCGTATTCAATAAAATCGATCTTCTCGATAGCGTTGATCGATTAAGTTTCCGTCGTCGCTATTCCGAGGCTGTGCTGTTCTCGGCCCAAACGGGCGAGGGACTTGACGATCTCGTCGATCGCATTGCTCGCGAGGCAGCTGCCACCGATGTACTGCTTTCAGCTGACATTCCATATCGTGAAGGTGCGCTCATCACGCTCGTGCATGAGCAGGGGACCCTTTTGCACGAGGAATATCTTGAGGATGGCGTTCGTATTGTGGCGAAACTGCCGGCTCGTATTGCACCTCGGCTTGAGCGTTATCGCACCGAGTAGGCGAGCTCCAAAATGCCCAGTATGATGGGCTGATGCAGCAGATAAAAGGGGAGTGCATGACGTCCAAGGCTGGCGAGCGCCGGTAGGGGGTTGGCGCAGGCCCAGCTAGGGACGGTCTTATCGATTACCTGCGCTATATGTGCGGCGAAGTATCCTGCAAGATACATAAAGATAAACGGGATGATGGGGTAGTAATCACCTGAAACAAACCCAGGGCTCGGAAATCCCAGCCACGCCAGGTAGGGGACAGGGTAGATCGTTTTGGGGATGCTCCAGGTGAGGGCGAACAACACAAGGCATAGGGACATGCCCCATCTCGCCGATATCTTCTTAAGGACGGGATCGGTCAACGCCACGATGCCGGTACATGCGGCCATGCAGTAGATGATGCCAAAATTAACCGAATCGTCTACTGAGACAAGTGTTGTTGCCAACCAGATGACGAGTGCTGCTAAGGCGTATTTGGCGGCACGTTTGATATTGTTGCGCGAAAGAGTGCACATCCAACCCGCGATAAACAAGAATACCCAGCTGATGCTGGCGCGCCAGATGTCTTGAAAGACAGTCTGGGTAAACCAGGGCATATCCCAACCGTACAGGTAGGCGAGATCGTAGCAAGCGTGAAAACCTGCCATTGAAATCATCGTAAACCCGCGGACGGTATCAAAGATGGTGATGCGTTTTTGCATTACGAGAACCGGCGCATCAAGCCGACGACTTTGCCCAAAATAACGGGATTTGTTGCATAGATAGGCTCCATGGTGTCATTCTCGGGCTGCAGGCGTACGCGTCCCTGCTCCTTGTAGAACGTCTTGACGGTCGCTGAACCATCAATCATGGCCACGACAATTTCGCCGTTCATGGCACTCTTTTGTTCACGGACGATAATGTAATCGCCATTGAAGATGCCGACATTGATCATTGAGCTCCCATGCACCTCAAGGATAAAGGAACCCTGATCAGTGGCGATTTCGGTCGGGATAGTAAAAGTGTCTTCGATATTCTGCTCAGCCAGAATGGGAATCCCAGCCGCGACGCGACCAACGAGCGGTAGCGAGACCGTTCCGCGAGGTGCGGTGGGCTCGTCAGATTTAGAAATTGAGACAGAGGAGCCGTCCTCGTTAAAGAGTTCCAGGGCGCGCGGTTTGGTGGCATCGCGCTTGAGCAGCCCGCGCGCCTCCAAGGCAGATAAGTGGGCGTGCACGGTGCTGGGGGAGGAAAGGCCCACGGCAGAAGCCATCTCGCGCACGCTGGGCGGATAACCCTTCTCCTGCTGATATTCCTTGATGAAGTCGTAAATTTGCTGCTGACGCTTGGTAATTTTGCGAGCCATCAGGGCATCCTCTCTACCCATGTCAAACAAATGTTCGAATTTTGCTTGACAGGAACAACTGTTCGAAGATAATAATAACCGAACATTCGTTCTCGCGCTAGACATTTTTGTCCGCGCGGCTTGATAAAACTGTTCTCAGCAAAACACGCGAGAGGAGAACATGATGAAAGCAACGAATATGGTCCAGGGAAACCTCGCCCTTAAGCTCGAGATGCCTGCGGAACCCACTTTTACTGTTGTTCAGGGTGGCCGCTCCGGCTTTCAGCCTTTGACCGTAAAGTCTGCTCGCAATCAGCAGGCTGCAGTCGCGCCGGCCCGCGTTGCCCTGAAGGTTCCGACGGTTGTCGCTGTTGCCGTTTCGCTTACGCTCTTCTTTGTCCTTGCTACGTCGGTCTTTAGCGCTCGTCACGCCGCGTATGCCGAGTCCGTTTCCAACGTTACCTACGAGACCATTCGCGTTCAGCCTGGTGATTCTCTTTGGTCGCTTGCCGAGGAATATCCTATCGAAGGCCTTTCCACGCAAGAGACTTCCGACATGATCCGTAACGTCAATCATCTGGAGCATGGTTCGCTCGCCGCCGGTGCGCATCTTAAGGTTCCTGCTCGTTCGTAATCATTATCGCGCTGCGCATGGTACCCTTGTTATCGTTTAAGAGGAGGTACCATGCGCTGTCCCAAATGTGGCAAGGCACATACCCGCGTCGTTGATTCCCGTATGCAGGAGTCAAATAACACCATTAAGCGCCGTCGCGAATGTTGCTCGTGTAACTATCGCTTTACAACGTTTGAGCGATGCGAAGACCCAATCGAGGTCATTAAGTCAGACGGAACCAAGCAGCGGTTCGATCGCAATAAGCTGCTCGTCGGCTTGATGCGCGCCACCATCAAGCGCGATATCGACACTAAGAAGCTCAATGAGATTATCGACGACATCGAGGTCGAGCTGCGCTCACGCACGCTGACGGCCGTCACGTCGCATGAGTTGGGTGACATGGTGCTCAAGCGCTTGGCCAAGATCGACAAGGTGGCGTACATCCGTTTTGCCTCGGTCTACCGCGATTTCAAAGACGTCGATGAGTTTCTGCAAGAGCTCGACAAGCTAAGGTGATTCCATGTCCAACATTACCGTCAACATAAAGCGTCTCGACCCCACCGTCGAGCTTCCCAAATACGCCCATCCCACCGATGCCGGCTTGGATCTGCGCTCCAACGAGGACTGCGTCCTGAAGCCCTTCGAACGCCGTCTGGTCTCTACTGGTTTGGCCATCGCCCTGCCCGATGGCTACGCCGGCTTCGTGCAGCCCCGCAGCGGCTTGGCCATCAAGCAGGGCCTGTCTATAGTTAACACGCCGGGCCTCATTGACGCCCACTACCGAGGAGAACTCAAGGTTATCCTCATCAACCTGGACCCCTCCAACAACATCCAAATCAACAAAGGCGACCGCATAGCCCAACTCGTCATCCAAGAAGTCCCCACGGTCAACCTCATAGAAGTAGAAGAACTAGACGAAACCGACCGAGGCAACGGAGGCTTCGGCTCCAGCGGCGTCGCCTAGGGGTGCTCGTATCCCTCCCGCCCGCCTCTCACACATATCATTCCATGCTCAAACATTCTCGCTTCGCAGGGGCGCACGGATCCCGCTTTCGCCTGAGCCCCATACATATCATCCCGTGCTCAAACATTCTCGCTTCACTGCGAAACTGCGCGCGGGACGATATGTATGGGGCTCAGGCGAAAGGGCTACATGCTTGACATAAAACAATCTTTCTAGTTAGCCGATGCGATAAAGGGATGCCTCCTTTGTCGCATCGGCTAACTCTATTTATATTTTCCTGTTTTACCTTTGCAGGTTCTAATGGAGGGGATACCGAAGTAGCTGCTAGTAGGTAAACGTAGCTGTTCAGCGGGAGCCGCCCATATATCGTTCCACGCGCAGTTTCGCAGCGCAGCGAGAATGTTTGAGCATGGAATGATATATGGGCGGCTCCCGCTGAACAGCGGACTTTCGTCTACCTGATATGAGCAGGTTTTCCGCCCCAGTAGAAGCGGCAGAAGGCTCGTTTGCGCTTTTGGTGTTTGCCTACGAGCTCCATGGTCGCGATGGCGATATCCTCGGCTGCGCGTGGGCGTCGCAGAACTTCGCCATTGATGAGCAGTGCCTTGAGTGACT
>CABUSR010000022.1 GCA_902494245.1 uncultured Collinsella sp. | reverse complement strand
GGCAGCCGGCGCGCTGCTTTCCGATGTCGCAGCCGCGGCAGCCGAGGCCTGCCTCACCGGCATGGAGCCCATCTCGGGCATCCCCGGATCGGTCGGCGGCGCCTGCTACATGAACGCCGGTGCCTACGGTGCCTGCATGGCCGATGTGCTGGAGTCCGTGCGCGTCTACAAACCCGCTCGCCAGCTCGACGACGGCACCCGCGGCAGCGGCAATATCATCGAGTTCGATGTCGACGAGCTCAACCTGGGTTATCGAAAGAGCCGCATCGCCGACGACGGCTTTATCGTGCTCTCTGCCACCTTTCACCTCGCCCCGGGCAACGCCGCGATGATCAAGGCCGACATGGACGACTACCGCCAGCGCCGCGAGGACAAGCAGCCGCTCGACATGCCGAGCGCCGGCTCCACTTTCAAACGCCCCGAGGGCTACTTTGCCGGCAAGCTCATCATGGATGCCGGTCTGCGCGGCCATGCTGTCGGCGGCGCGCAGGTGAGCGAAAAACACTGCGGCTTCATCGTCAACGCCAACCACGCCACCGCCGCCAACGTCGACGAACTCATCCGCGACATCCAAGCCAAAGTCAAAGAGCAATTCGGCGTAGACCTACAACCCGAAGTCCACCGAGTAGGCGAATTCTTATAAAAAAGAAGGCCCCGAAAGGGGCCTTCACTTTCTTTAATTCAGACAACCAGTCCGGTGAGTCGCGCTCAGGACCCGAGAGGGCCGCGTGCCCGCCCGCAATATATTTGATTGATCGCGAGTTCCGCACGCAAAGAAGGCCACTTAATGTGGCCTTCGTCTTGCGCAGGACTGCCCGAGCAGGCAATCAAATATATTGCGGGCGGGCACGCGGCCCAGTCGGCTTTACGACAGCGCAATACCGCCGAGCCAGCCCCAGCGCACGCCAGAGCCAGTGCCGTAGAACCCAATGAACGAGTCAAGCGACCTCGACGTGATGGCGCCCTCGTTGCTCATAACGATGCCGCCGCCAACGTAGATACCCACATGACCGTAGATAAGACCCGGAGCACCCGTGCCGCTGTGCGAGGAATCGGCCACGATCATGCCCACCTGCAGCGCCGAGCGGTCGGAGCTATAGCACCAGGCGTTGAACATGTCGCAGGCGTTGCCGCCAAAGTAGCCAACGCCGGCGTTACGGAAGACATTGGTAACCCACGCCGCGCACCAGTTCTGACCCGGCGAAGGCGTGGAGTAGCACGCGTTGACGACAGCCTGCTGCTTGCCCGAGCCGGCATTCTGCTGCGGAGTTCCGGGCGCGTACGATCCACCACCCGAGCTCGAACCACCCGAGTAGGAATTGTTCTTGTTCGCGGCAGCCGCGGCAGCGGCAGCCTTCCTAGCGGCCTCCTCAGCCTGGGCGGCAGCGAGGATCTCGGAATCGCGCTGAGCCATGAGCTCCTTGACGTCGTCGGAAAGACCGTTCAGCACGGTCTGGACTTCTTGCTGCTTGGCCTGCATGTCCTGCATCTGGGCAGTCTGCTGGTCCTTGAGCTTCTCTAAGTCGGCCTTCTGCGACTCGAGCTCGGTCTTTTGCGCATCGAGCTCTTCCTGGATGGTCTGAATGTCCTCGATGGCGTCGCGGTCGCTCTTGTTGATCTTCTCAACGTAATGCGCGTTGGCGACGAGTTCCTCAAACGAGCCAGAGGCCAGCAGCAGCGACAGGATGTTCGTGCCGCCGGACTTGTAGCTGGCGGCCACGCGATCGGAAAGGTCGTTGCGCTTCTTCTTGAGCTCGGCCTTCTTTTCATCGATCTGGGCCTGCGTGTCGTCAATCTTGCCCTGGACATTCTCGATGTCGTTGAGGGTCTGGGCATTCTTGTTGGCCAGCGCCGCATACTCATTTGCGATGCTGTCGAGCTGGGCCTGAACCTCGTCGAGCTGGGCCTGGGCGGCATTCAGTTTATCGGTGGTTTCTTTGGAAGCCTCCGCCGCATGGGCGCGAGCGGGCAGGCCAAAAAGAACTGCCGCAGAAGCGGCGCCGAACAGGGCCTTGAGGGCAGTGCGGCGCGAGAGCTCCTGGGAAAGGATGGAATCGCTGTTTGGTGACATATGTACTCCGTTACATGCTTATTTATATGTCGCTCAACTCATACATATTAGCGTACATATGGCGCGTCCCAACGATTTCCACGAACGGCAGGAAACTGCAAGGTCAGCGGCTCGTAAGCAAATGCCAAAGATCAGGTTATGCGTACGCAAGCTCTTCTATGAGTACGTTAGCACAATCCTCTGCTTTTCCTACAGCGCACGATTTGGGCGTCCCTGCCTGCGCTATACTCCCCTGAAGAAGTGTTCCTGATTCGATAGGAGACTACATGTCCAAAGCACTCGACCCCAAAGACACCTGCGTCCTCGTTACCGGTGGCGCCGGCTTTATCGGCTCGCACACCGTCGTTCAGCTGCTCGAGGGTGGCTACCAGGTCGTCATCGTCGATGATCTCTCCAACTCCAGCGCCGTCGCCGTCGACCGCGTCAAGACCATCGTGGGCGACGAGGCCGCCAAGAACCTCACCTTCTACGAGGCCAACGTGCTCGACCGCGATGCGATGAACAAGATCTTCGATACCCATCAGATCGACCGCGTCATCCACTTTGCCGGCTTTAAGGCCGTCGGCGAGTCGGTGAGCAAGCCCGTCGAGTACTACCACAACAACATCGAGAACACCCTGGTGCTCATCGACGTCATGCGCAACCATGGCTGCAAGTCCATCATCTTCTCGAGCTCCTCGACCGTCTACGGCGACCCGGACAACCCGCCCGTCACCGAGGAGGATCCTAAGAAGCCCGCGACCAACCCCTATGGTTGGACCAAGTGGATGATCGAGCAGATCCTTATGGACGTCCACACCGCCGACCCCGAGTGGGACGTCGTGCTACTCCGTTATTTCAATCCCATCGGCGCCCATCCGTCGGGCCTGATCGGCGAGGATCCCAAGGGCATCCCCAACAACCTGGTGCCCTATGTCGCCCAGGTCGCCGTGGGCAAGCTCGAGGCCGTTCAGGTCTTTGGCAACGACTACCCCACCCCCGACGGCACCGGCGTGCGCGATTACATCCACGTGTGCGATCTGGCATCTGGTCACGTTGCCGCCCTTAACTGGATGAACGGCAAGACCGGCGTCGAGATCTTTAACTTGGGCACCGGCACCGGCACCTCGGTACTCGAGGTCGTCGCCGCCTTCTCCAAGGCTTGTGGCAAGGAGCTGCCCTACGTGATCCGCGAGCGCCGCGCCGGCGACATCGCTGCCAACTGGTGCGATGCCTCCAAGGCCGAGCGCATGATGGGCTGGAAGGCCCAGTACGACATCGCGGACATGTGCCGCGATAGCTGGAACTGGCAGAGCCACAACCCCAACGGCTTCGCCGACGCCGAGTAGCAAAAACCTACATACCGCTCTTGCCCCGATCTCACGTTGTGAGGTCGGGGCTTTTTCATGGCATGTAACCATTCGCCGAAAATCGACCAACTTTTTTATCTTGCCTGTACATGTTTAAACAACATGTTTTACAATAGGCGTATCGAATCAGAACATCGGAGGCGGACTGCACACCCATCAGCAGGCCGACCCCACAACAAGAAGGTTGGTGAGCGCACTCATGGAGCGTGCAAGCGGCGTCCTCATGCCCGTCTCATCTCTGCCCGGACCATACGGAATCGGCGGCTTTGGTTGGAATGCCTACGACTTCGTCGATTTTCTCGCCTCGTGCAAACAACATTACTGGCAGATTCTGCCCCTTACGACGACCAGCTATGGCGATTCGCCCTATCAGTCGTTCTCGGCCCGCGCAGGCAACCCCAACTTTATCGACTTTGCCGAGCTTGTCGAGGCAGGGTATCTGGAGCAGCGCGATATCGATGGCGTGTACCTGGGATCCGACCCCAGCAATGTCGACTACGGTGCTATCTTTGGCGGCCGCCGTCAGATTCTCGACCGCGCCGCCGAGCGCTTTGCTGCCGACAAGCCGGCCGATTTCGATGACTTTATCCAGGCCAACGAGGACTGGCTCATCCCCTACTGCGAGTTCATGACCGTCAAAGAGGAGTGCGGACTCAAGGCCTTTTGGGAGTGGCCCGCGGAGCTCCGCACCCGCGGCGAGGCTTCCGCCAAGGTCTGCGCCGCCCATCCCGCGCGCATGCTCTACCACCAGATGACGCAGTATTTCTTCGACCGCCAATGGAGCCGCCTCAAGGCCTATGCCAACGAGCGCGACATTCTCATCATCGGCGACCTGCCCATCTATGTCTCGCGTGACTCCGTCGAGATGTGGGCGACGCCTGAGCTCTTTAAGATCGACGCCGCCGGCAATCCCGTGAGCGTCGCCGGCACGCCGCCCGACCAGTTCTCGGCCACCGGCCAGTACTGGGGCAACCCCATCTACGACTGGGACGCCATGGAGTCCGATGGCTTCTCCTGGTGGGAGGGCCGCATTCGCGCCGCCCTCGACATGTACGACGTCATCCGCCTGGATCACTTCCGCGGCTTCGAGGCCTATTGGGAGGTGCCGTTCTCCTCGCCCGATTCGTCCTACGGTTCGTGGACGCAGGGTCCCGGCCTCAAGTTCTTCAAGACGCTCGAGGAAAAGCTCGGCACGCTGCCCATCATCGCCGAGGACCTGGGCTTCCTCACCCCCGGCGTCATCGACATGCGCGACAACTCGGGCTTCCCCGGCATGAAGATCCTGCAGTTTGCCTTTGAGGGTACCAACTCGTACTACCTGCCGCATAACTACATCGCCAACACCGTCGCCTATGTGGGCACCCACGACAACGAGACGGCGCGCGGTTGGTTTGAGGGAACGGCCACCCCGCGTCAGCGCGAGCAGGCAGCCCTGTACACCCATCAGCAGGCCGGCGAACCCATGGCAGATGCACTCAATCGCACCATCGCCGCCAGCGTGAGTGACACGTGCATCTACACCATGCAAGACCTGCTCAACTTGGGCAACGAGGCGCGCATCAACACCCCTGCCACGCTGGGCGGCAACTGGACCTGGCGCATGCTCGACGGCGCCATCACCCGCGAGCTCGAGCACAAACTCACCGACTGGACCGAGACCTACTTCCGCATCCCGTCGGAAGCCGAAATCGAGCTTCCTCAATAGGAGCTACCGCGCCCGACCTCTCCCCACCGTGCGGACGCGCTTGCTTTTCCCGCGCGAGGCCACCCCAATCCCCTCGCGCGGGCTTCTTATGAATTGCAGACATGAAACAACCCATCACAGGAGAAAACATGCCCCAAATTAACCTCATGGAACTCGCCGAGCAGTCTTTTGGCACCTCGCTCGAGCAGCTCGACGACCGTCGCATTTACAAGCTGCTGGTCAAACTCGTGCAGGAGCGCTCCGCCACCTGCCCGCTCAACAACGGCAAGAAAAAGCTCTATTACATTTCCGCCGAATTTTTGATCGGCAAGCTGCTCGTCAACAACATGATCGACCTCGGCATCTACGACGAGGTTAAGGACCAGCTCACCGCCGCAGGCCACGACCTCAACAAGATCGAGGAATTCGAGGTCGAGCCGTCACTCGGCAACGGCGGCCTGGGCCGCTTGGCCGCATGCTTCCTGGATTCCATCGCCACGCTGGGCTTGACCGGCGATGGCGTGGGCCTCAACTATCACTACGGTCTGTTCCGTCAGCGCTTTGTCGACAACCAGCAGAAGGCCGTCCCCGACGAGTGGCTCGGTGAGCAGGACATCCTGGTCGACGATGACCGCTCCTACACCGTCGAGTTCGGCGATTTTGCCGTTACCTCCAAGCTCGTCAACATCGATGTGCCCGGTTACGACCAGCCCACCAAGAACCGCCTGCGCCTGTTCGACCTGGCAAGCGTCGACGACGGCCTGGTCCCCGGCAGCTCCATCGACTTCGACAAGACCGAGATCGCCAAGAACCTCACCTTGTTCCTCTACCCCGACGATTCCGACGAGCAGGGCCGCCTACTTCGCATCTATCAGGAGTACTTCATGGTAAGCAACGCCGCCCAGCTCCTGATCGACGAGGCCATCGAGCGCGGCAGCAACCTGCACGATCTGGCCGACTATGCCGTTGTCCAGATCAACGACACGCACCCCACCATGGTCATCCCCGAGCTCATTCGCTTGCTCACCACCGAGCATGGCATCGAGTTTGACGAGGCCGTGACCATCGTACGCTCCATGGTCGCCTACACTAACCACACGATTCTTGCCGAGGCGCTCGAGAAGTGGCCGCTCGCCAGCCTGCAGAAGGTCTCCCCTGCCATCGCCGACATTATCGTCAAGCTCGATGAGATCGCGAAAGCCGAGCACGATGACCCGCGCGTCGCCATCATCGACGAGCACGACACCGTCCACATGGCCCACATGGACATCCACTTTGGCTTCTCCATCAACGGCGTAGCCGCCCTCCACACCAAGATCCTGGAGGACACCGAGCTTCATCCGTTCTACGAAATCTATCCCAAGAAGTTCTCCAACAAGACCAACGGCATCACCTTCCGCCGCTGGATCCATGGGGCCAACCCCGCGCTCGCCAGCCTGCTCGACGATGTGATCGGCACCGACTGGCGCAGCACCGGCGATCTGAGCAAACTCGCCAAGTTCGCCGACGACAAGGACGTTCTTGAGCGCCTGGCCGCCACCAAGGTCGAGGCCAAGGCCATCATGCGCCAGTTCATGGCGCTCGAGCAGGGCGTGACCATTCCCTCCAACGCCATCATCGACGTCCAGGTCAAGCGCATCCACGAGTACAAGCGCCAGCAGATGCTCGCGCTCTACATCATCTGGAAGTACCTCGATATCAAGAACGGCAACAGGCCTAAGCACCCCGTCACCATCATCTTTGGCGGCAAGGCGGCGCCTGCCTACACTATCGCGCAGGACATCATCCATCTGATCTTGACGCTGTCGCAGTGGATTGCAAACGACCCCGACGTGGCTCCCTACCTGCAGGTCGTCATGATCGAGAACTACAACGTCACCGCCGCCGAGCGCGTGATCCCCGCCGCTGACATCTCCGAGCAGATCAGCCTGGCCTCCAAGGAGGCGAGCGGCACCTCCAACATGAAGTTCATGCTCAACGGCGCCCTAACCCTGTGCACGCTCGACGGTGCCAACGTGGAGATTGCCGAGCTCGTGGGCGACGAGAACATCTATACCTTTGGTGCCTCGTCCAAACAGGTCGAGCAGCTCTACGCCGACGGCGCCTATGACGCCGGTGCGCTCTACCGCAAGCCCGGCATTAAACTGCTGGTGGACTTCATCACCAACCCCGCCTTTATGGCGACCGGCAACGCCGAGCGCCTGCAGCGCCTGCACGACGACATTAAGGGCAAGGACTGGTTTATGGCCCTGCTCGACATTGAGGAGTACATCCAGACCAAGGAGCGCGTGTTGGCCGACTACGAGGACCAGGACGCCTGGATGCGCAAGGCGCTGATCAACATCGCCAACGCCGGCACCTTCTCGTCCGACCGCACGATCTCCCAGTACAACGACGAGATTTGGCACCTGAGCTAATTTCGCTTCCCTTACCCATCCTCTTGAGAAACGGAGTCGTGGCAACACGGCTCCGTTTTTTGTGCCCGCACGTTACCCTGCGACCCAACTCGGCCAAACAATCTCGATCTGTAACAACTACTCGGTAAAAACGGTCCCAGCTGTTACAGATTGAGACATACCGGCCCCTCCCCTTGGGTTTATCTCGATCTGTAACATCTAGCAGCTGAAATTCACCTTTGGTGTTACAGATTTAGATGAAATGGTTAGCTCAGCGGAACCGTCTCGATCTGTAACATCTAACGTCCGAAATCAGCCTCACCCGTTACAGATCGAGACAAACGACCGGTCAGACAGCCCCAACACAAAGAAAGGCTCCCCTCTCGCCCAGTGGACGGGAGGGGAGCCTTATATGTGACCGCGGCAAAAGGATGGCAATACCGCAGTCGCCCAAAGGGAGGGCCTGGATGCACCGGGCCTAGATAAGGTTCTTGCCAGAGACCTTATCGAAGAGATGGGTCGCGTTCTTCTCGAACTTGAACCAGATGGTGTCGCCAGCCTTGAGCGCGCCCTTGGCCTCGAGGTCGACGACGGGGATAATCAGGACAAACTGGCCGTCGGGAGCGGTCACGTGGACATGCTCGGTCGAGCCCATGAGCTCGGTCACCTCGACGGTACCCTGGAGCGCGCCCTCCTCGCCCTTGTCGGCAAGCAGGATCTGCTCGGGACGCACGCCGGCCGTAATCTCCTTCACGTCGCCGCCGTCCCAGTTGAGGGCAAGCTGAGCGCAAGTCTCGGGGGCGAGCGCCACGTTCATATCCTCGGTCTTGACGGTAAAGCCGTTGCCCGAGCGCACCAGCTGGGCATCGAAGAAGTTCATCTGCGGCACGCCGATGAAGCCGGCGACGAAGATGTTCGCGGGATGGTTGAAGACCTCCTGCGGCGTGGCGATCTGCTGGACAACGCCGTCCTTCATGACCACGATACGGTCACCGAGGGTCATAGCCTCGGTCTGGTCGTGAGTAACATAAATGAACGTGCCCTTGATCTCGTGGCGCAGCTTAATGAGCTCGGCACGCATCTGGTTACGAAGCTTGGCGTCCAGGTTGGACAGCGGCTCGTCCATCAGGAAGACCTTGGGGTCACGCACGATGGCGCGGCCGATAGCGACACGCTGGCGCTGGCCGCCGGAGAGCGCCTTGGGCTTACGGTCGAGGTACTCGGTAATGCCCAGAATCTCGGCAGCAGAGCGAACCTTGCGGTCGATCTCGTCCTTGGGAACCTTCTTGAGCTCGAGCGTAAATGCCATGTTCTCGTACACCGTCATATTGGGGTACAGAGCGTAGCTCTGGAACACCATGGCGATGTCGCGGTCCTTGGGCGCCACGTCGTTGACACGCTTGCCGTCGATGAGCACATCGCCCGAGGTAATGTCCTCCAGGCCGGCGACCATGCGCATCGTCGTGGACTTACCGCAGCCAGAGGGGCCAACGAGGACGACGAACTCCTGGTCGTGAACGGTGAGGTTGAAGTCCTCTACAGCGAGCACACCGTCCTCGGTAACCTTGAGGTTGTGCTTCTTCTCCTCGGTCTTCTTCTTTTTGCCAAAGAAACCCTTCTTTTTGGACTCGTTGTTGGGATACACCTTCTGAACATGTTTGAGAACGATCTCGGCCATGTCTTTACCTTTCGATATGCGGCACCATGTTGAGGGCGCCGCAGAAACTTGCAAAACAGTTACGGCATCA
The DNA here is from genome assembly GCA_902494245.1 of uncultured Collinsella sp. Lineage (GTDB taxonomy): Bacteria > Actinomycetota > Coriobacteriia > Coriobacteriales > Coriobacteriaceae > Collinsella. The sequence goes on along the minus strand of CABUSR010000022.1, from coordinate 21,275 downwards.
GCCCTTGACGGCACCTGCCACCACGCCGTCGATGATGTACTTCTGGCAAAGGATATACATGACGACGATGGGGACAACGACCATCATGATGCAAGCCATCATGGGGCCGAGCTCGACGTGGCCGTAGCCGCCGCGGAAGTACTGAATCAAGATAGGAATGGTCTTGTACTTGGTGGAGTCGAGCGTAAGGTAGGGCAGCAGATAGTCGTTCCAGACCCACATGGTCTCGAGGATGCCGACCGAAAGATAGGTGGGCTTCATGATAGGGAGGACGATCTTAAAGAACACCTGGACCGGGTTGCAGCCGTCGATCATGGCCGCCTCTTCGATCTCGAGCGGGATGTTCTTTACAAAGCCGGCGAACATAAAGACCGCCAGGCCCGCGCCAAAGCCAAGGTAGATAAAGCAGATGTTGAACGGCGTGTTGAAGCCGATGCGGTCCGCCAAATTGGACAGCGTGAACATGAGCATCTGGAAGGGCACGACCATAGAAAAGACGAACAGATAATAGAAGAAGTTCGAGATCTTGCTGTTGACACGGACTACGTACCAGGCGCACATGGAGCAGCACACCAAGATTAGAACGACCGACGTGACCGTGATGATGAGCGAGTACATAAATGCCGAGGCAAAGCCCTGCTCGTTAAGGGCGTGCATGTAGTTTGCGAGGCCGTTGAACGTCTCGGGCGTGAGCAGATCGAATGCCGTAGTGGTGCTGATTGCAGTTGCCTTTTTAAAGGAATTGAGCGCAATCATGAACACGGGGTAGATCCACGCGAGCGACAGAATCGTAAAGAAAATCGAGAGCGCGCGATTGATAACCTTATCGCGTTTCATTACTGCTGCACCTCCTTGGACCTCGTGGCCTTAAGCTGAATCATGGAGATGGCTACGACCAGGATGCAGAAGATAACCGCCTTGGCCTGACCGATACCCTGCCATGCGATACCGGCACGCGAATAGAACGTGTTGTAGATGTTCAGGGCGAGCATCTCGGTGGAGTGCGCGGGGGCGCCGCCGGTAAGGGCGAGGTTCTGGTCGAACAGCTTAAAGCCGTTGGTGATGGACAGGAACAGGCAGATGGTGATGGTCGGCATCAGGTTAGGGATCTTAACCTTCCAAAACGTCTGCCATGCCGTGGCACCGTCGACCTTGGCGGCCTCGATGTAGTCGGACGGAATGGACTGCAGACCAGCGATGTAGATAATCATCATGTAGCCGACCTGCTGCCACAGGGTCAGGATGATAAGGCCCCAGAAGCCAGCAGCAGAGTTAAGGGCGATGAGCTGGGCGCCCACGTTGGAGAGCAGGCAGTTGATCAGAATCTGCCAAATGTAGCCCAGCACGATGCCGCCGATCAGGTTAGGCATAAAGAAGATCGTACGGAAGATGTTGGTGCCTTTGAGCGCCTTGCGGGTGAGCGCCTGCGCGATGGCGAGGGCAATCACGTTGATAAGCACCGTCGACAGGAAGGCAAACGCCACCGTAAAGAAGAACGACGTAGCAAACTGCGGATCGGACAGCGCGCGCACGTAATTCTTGATACCGACAAAATGCGTGTTGTTAATGGTAATAAACTGGCAGAACGAGAGATAGAAGCCCTGGATAAAAGGGATCACGAACCCGATCATAAACGCCAGGCACGTGGGCAGCATAAAGAGCGGCCACCAGCGCTTGAGTGCTTTGCCCATAAAAGGGTCCTTTCAATATGCAGGGGGCGGGCAAACCAACGTCTGCCCGCCCCCTGTCGCTAATCAGATAGCTTGGGCAGCAACTGCTTACTCGGAAGCGGCCTTCTCGGTCTTCCAGCCATCGACGAAGGCGTTCTTGACGCCGTCCCACTTGCTGTTATCGGCAGCGTAGGCGATCAGAGCCTGCTTGAGGTTCTTCTTCCACTCCTCAGAGGGGATGTAGACGAAGTCCCAAGCAACGGTCTTCTTGCCGTCTTTGGCCATGGCAACGGCCTGCTGCGAGAAGACGTTGGTGGTTTCCTTGGCGCTCTTGAACGGAGCGGTCAGACCCATCTTGTCAGCGATGATGCTGGTGGCGGTGTCAGAAGTGACGCACCAATACATGAAGTCCTCGGTGGCCTTCTGGGCATCCTCGGAAGCCTGGGAGCTGACGCACCAGTAGTTCTCGCCGCCGGAGCACAGGCCCTGGTTCTCCTCGCCGTCGACACCGATGTAGATGGGCATCATGCCAATCTGATCGTCGGTCATGCCGGCCTTGGTGAGGTCAGCGTAGGCCCAAGAACCGTTCTGATAGAAGACGGCCTTGCCGGTTGCGAACTCGTTGGTGGCGTCGTCGCCGGTCTTGGAGGCGAGCTGCGAAGGATCGCAGGTGGAGTCGGTGATGTACAGGTCGAAGATCTGCTTGAAGTTGTCGAGATACTCGCCCTTGATCTCGTCGTCCTCCTGGTTGTGCTCCTTCTCGAACTCGTAGTAGAGCGGGAGGTTGGCGAGGTGGGTGGTGTAGCGCCAGCTGGAGGAGTCGTCCATGCCGGCGGAAGTGAAGGCACCCTCAACACCAAGCTCGTCCTTGCGGGCCTGGATGTCGTCGGCGCAAGCCTTCAGCTTGTCGAAGGAGTTGATGTCCTCGGCCTTGTAGCCAGCCTTCTCGAGCAGCTGCTTGTTGTAGATGATGCCGTAGCTCTCCTGGACCCAGTCGATACCCAGATCCTTGCCATCGGACTGCAGGGCCAGGGAGTCGTCAATGAGCTCACCGCGGAGCTTGGTATCGGACAGGTCGGCGCAGTAATCCTTCCAGTTCTTAAGACCGGTGGGGCCGTTGACCTGGAACAGGGTCGGAGCGGAGCTCTTGGACATCTCGGACTTGAGCTTCTCCTCGTAGGTGTTGGAGGCGGCGGTCACGATCTTGACCTCGACGCCCTTCTCCTTCTTGTACGCCTTGGCGATCTCCTTCCACTCCTTGTCGACCTCAGGCTTGAATTGGAGGAAGTAGACCTCGGCAGCGTCACCAGAAGCAGAGGAGCCGGAGCCGGCAGAACCACCGCAACCCACGAGGCCCAGACCAAGAACTGCAGCCGCGGAACCAGCAAAGCCCAGGAACTGCCTTCTGCTCATTTCGTTCTTCATTACAATCCACCCTTTCACACCGTGGCGGCACCCTTTGCCGCCGCCTTCGGAGATTGGCTCGGGGACTTTGCCCCTTTTGCTGATTTGAACGATACGCCATTTGGCTAGTTGTTTGAACAAGTATTACTAGAGCGGTAGAAAAACTTCGGTGAACGGTAATTTCAACTTGATACTTGACAAGTTTTGTATAAACAATTATTTGTTATCTAATGCAGAGAAAACGCCCGGTCAAGCCGATGTACCGTCGGTTTGACCGGGCGTTTTCTCTTTGAGGCCATGAGTCTCGTCAGGCTGCGAGCTAGCCGGCTATCGCTTGGAATTGACGCGGTAATGGAAGATCTCGGGGTGTGTGCGAGTGTGCGTCACCTCAAACAAGATGCCATCCGAGGTGTACGACTGACTCTCCATGACGGCAACGCAGTTGTATTTGCCGAGGTCAAGATAGCTGCAGTCCTCATCGTTGGCGAGCTCGACACTCACCGTACGACGGCTCGCCATCACTTTGACACCGCGCTTGTGCTCCAGATAGCCGTAAATAGAATCTGCCGCGATCTCGGGAGTCAGGCCCTTGGCGATCGACGCCAAAAAATAGCCATGGTCCACTTGGCGCGCGTTGCCGTTGAGGCTTCGGACACGCACCACGCGAATCAACTCCTCGCCCACCTTAAAGCCCAGGCGACGAGAGAGCTGCTCGGTGCAAATCAAATGCTCAAAAGACTTAACGTCCGTCGATGCAACGGCATTGTTGCGCTTTGCAAATTCGCCAAACGACTCAACTTCCTCGAGTGCGCCCAACATGTCGGTTTCGCCCTTAAGCCAAATAACGCGCACGCCCTTGCCGTGTATGGGCTGCACAAACATCCCGTCGGCCAGCATGCCCAAGGCGCGACGGACGGTATTGCGAGTACATCCGAACTCCGCGGTCAACTCAGCTTCGGTTGGCAGCATCTCCTGAAACGCATAGGTCCCATTAATGATGCGCGAGCGTATTTCTCGGTAGATTCCTTCGTATATCGCTTTTGGCATGACTTCACCTCTAATGAATATGTATGGCTAGGCACGATAGCATTTCTTTGGGTTGTTTAAACCGATTATCGGTAAAGCACGGATTATTTACCGTCGACGGTTCCCCCGAAGCCCAAATCGGACCGAATCAAAACCGTCAATGCGGCAAGCAGCCAGTCCTCTACAATGAGTTCATTGTTTAAACGTTCTTGCTCGCACAGCATGTTGCATCCGGAAGGCATATTATGCTGCAGAAAATCCAACGTTTTGGCGGAGCCATGTTCGCGCCCGCCATGTTGTTTTCTATATCAGGCCTCATGGTCGGCATCTCCGCCCTCGCCACGACCGTAGACATCGTCGGTGACCTCGCCGTATACGGAACCCCTTGGTACGTTTTCTGGACCATCATCCAGCGCGGCTCGTGGACGGTCTTTAAACGCCTCCCGCTCCTTTTTGCCGTAGCGCTGCCTATCGGTCTTGCCCAAAAGCAACCTGCACGCTGCTGCCTCGAGGCACTCGTGGCCTATTTTGCCTATTGCTTCTTTTTGAGCGAGATCATTAAGCTGAGCGGAGACAACCTTGGACTTAAGTACCCGTCATCTTTGACCCCCGCCAACGGTATCACCGTCATCGACGGCATCAAGACGCTCGACACCGGCATTATCGGCCCGCTGGCGGTATCGGCAACCGTCGTCGCCATCCATGACCGCTTCTACGATGCCAAGGTTCCCGATTGGCTCGGCACCTTCTCGGGTTCCTCGCTGGTCTACCTCATCAGCTTTTTTTCCGTGTTTGCCCTTGCCGCTATCTCGGCCGCCATCGTGCCCTTCGCATACGCTGTGACCGAAACGCTGCGCCACGCACTTGCGGGCGTCGGCCCCTTCGGCGTGGGCATCTTTGTGTTTTTGGAGCGAGCACTCGAGCCCATGGGGCTGCACCACCTGCTCTACATGCCCATCTATTACGACAATCTGGTCATTAACGACGGTATTTACGCCACGTGGACCAACCTGCTCCCCATTCTCTCCCATAGCACGCGCCCTTTAAATGAACTTGCACCCTGGGCAGGTTTTACCGCCACCGGCTGGGGCAAGCTCTTTGGCCTTCCCGCCATCGCGGCAGCATTCTATTTCACCGCCCAACCCGAACGCCGCGCCGGCCTTAAGGTCATCCTTTTGCCCGCCATCGTCGCCTCGGTGATCTGCGGCGTCACCGAGCCGCTCGAGTTTCTCTTTATGTTCACCTATCCCGGACTCTTTTTGCTCTATGCCGTCCTATCCTCCTGCCTTGCCATGACCATGAACCTCTTCGGTATCGTCGGCATCTTCTCGGGCGGCCTCATGGAAATGACGGCCTTCAACTTCATCCCACTCATGCGAATGCATGCCGGCTCCTACCTTTTGGCGCTCGGTATCGGACTGATGTTTAGCGCTGTCTTTTTTCTGGTCTTCCGGGGCCTCATTCTGGCTTTCGACCTAAAAACCCCAGGCCGCGAAGATCGTATCGCCAGCGATGCGGTGCTCGCACGTCTGACGGGAAAAAGCTCTACCAAAGAAGGCGCGGCCCAAAACGGCACCGACAACCAATCGTCCCAAGATCATCTGCTTGCTGAGCAAGTCGTTGCGCTCTTGGGTGGCGTTAGCAATATTGTAGGAGCGACCAATTGCGCCACTCGTCTGCGCGTTGAGGTCGCAGACCCTTCCGTTGTCGCAGACAACGCAGCCTTCGTCGCGGCGGGCGCCAGGGGCCTCATCGTCACCGGCAAAACGGCTCAGGTAATCATTGGCGTCTCCGTTCCCCGTATCAAAGAGCACTTTGATCGAATCATGGGGCTCGAACCGGGCTTTGTCCCCGCCACTCCACCCTCCCCCACCGTTGGAATCGCAAAAAAGAACGGCGACATCTGCTTCTTCGACATCGACGGTACGCTCGCTTGGCAAGATCCCAAACTCGCCCAAGAGCTCCCCGAGGATGAGCGAGACCTCTCCCCCTATCCCAATGAAGCGGTCTCGCAAGCCATCCGTGATTTTGTTGCCAAGGGCAATATGGCGTTTATCTGCACAGGGCGCACGCTGAGCTGCATCCATCCAAAGCTGCTCGAGCTGCCCTGGACCGGCATCGTCTGCCTCGCGGGTGGCTATGTCGAACTTGAGGGACACGTGATTCGCGATTTGGCGATGACGCCCGGCATGCTGCAGCGCCTTGCTCCCATTCTTGAGCAGTCGGGCGAGGTCATCCGCTTTGAGGGTCTTAACGGTGTCGTGCGCATGAGTATCGATGCCCCCGATACCCCCGGATACGCGCGCACCCTGGGCGATGCAGTCACGCAGCTGCAACATTACAGTGCCTACAAGATCTTGATGTCTACATCGCTCGCCAACCGCATCGCTCAAGATAAGGCACTTGAGCCGCTGCTGTGCTTTAACGAGCTCGAACTCGAGGTAACCGAAATCTCGCCCCGCGAATGCACGAAGCGCGGGGGCATCCAGTCTGTACTCGACGCCCTCGATCCCCACCACGGAACCGTATACGGCATCGGCGACGCCAGCAATGACGTCTCGCTGATGAACGCCGTCGATGTCGGTATCGCCATGGGCAATGCGCCGGATTATCTCAAAAAGCGCGCGGACTACATCACCGATTCGGTTGATCACGACGGCGTTATCAAGGCGCTTGAACACTTTGGACTGGTCTAACTACGAAACTCGTCCGACATGCGCCGTTACCTTAAATCCCCAAACCTGCCACGCAGGCAGGCACAATGTGGCAATATGTTGCCTGCGCACTACATCGATGCAACCTTTAGAAAGAATGCGAGAACCCGTGTCCAGTCCGTTTACCAGCTTTTTAGCCCAACACTTTGACCAGATTAACGACTATCTGGCCACGTTCTTTGACGGACAGGCGGCCTCTGCCGATATCGAGCGCTACCTGTACGCGCCGCTCTCGGCTTTTACGGCCAACGCCGGCAAGCGCCACCGCCCGCTTATCTGCATGCTCGCCGCAACCGCAGTGGGCGGCAGCTTTGAGAGCGCCCGCAGCGCCGCGGCAGCCATCGAGCATTTCCAGTCGGGCGCGCTGATTCACGACGACATCGCCGACAACGGGCAGCTTCGTCGAGGCAAGCCCTGCATGCACCTTACCGAGGGCACGGGCCTTGCCATCAATTGTGGCGACCTGGCGCTCACCATGGTCACCAAGACGGTTCTCGACGACCCCACGTTGGAGTCCGACGTGAAGCTGCGCGTGCTCCACGAGCTTACCGAGATGATCGTCCGCACCATCGAGGGCCAGGCGCTCGATCTGGGCTGGGTCCGTGACAGGCGCTTTGATATCTCGGTTGATGACTACCTGGACATGGCGACGCACAAGACCGCGTTTTACAGCGGAGCCACGCCGCTTGCTGCCGGAGCCATTATTGGCGGCGGCAGCGAAGAGCAGGTCGAGGCGCTACGCGCCTTTGGCCTGCACACCGGCCTTGCCTTTCAAATTCAGGACGACCTGCTCAACTTGGTCGGCACCAAAGAGGCCGCCAACAAGGACTTCCGCACCGACATCACCGAGGGCAAGCGCACGCTCGTCGCCGTGCATGCCCTGTCCAATGAGCGCTATCATGACGAGGTCGAGGCCATTCTTTCCTCGGGCACCGAGGACCCCGCACAGCTCGCGCGTGCCGTGGAGATCTTCCAGCAGACCGGCTCCATCGAATATGCTCACGCCTACGCGCTGGACCTGACCGCAAAAGCCAAGGCTGCCATCGAGGACGTTGAGCTTGACCTGCACGCACGCGAGCTGTTCCTCTCCATGGCAGATTTCTTTGTGGAGCGCCTCAACTAGCGGGGGTCATAAAACCTGTGGGCAGCGCGTTTGGGTACAAGTTGCTACACTGTTGAGTGCATGTTTATGCATTGTCTCGCGTTGTCTATCCGACACGCGCTCAAAATAGTACGAATGGTACGCCGAAAGGGGTTCGTTCATGGAACCTATTATCACGGGCATGCAGGGAGCAGCCGTCGAGGATGTTCAGTCCCGTCTTCTGCAGCTCGGTTACACCATCGATGCCGGCGAGGTCGCCGACAAGCGCTTTGGGACCACCACCGAGCAGGCCGTTGGCACGTTTAGGCTCGATAGCGGCCTTGCGGCCGGTTACGCCGTCGATATCCCCTGTTGGAGCGCCCTTGTAGACGCTTCGTACAAGTTGGGCGACCGCACGCTCTATCTTCGCATGCCCAATTTTCACGGCGCCGACGTAAAGGCCTTGCAGCGCGCTCTCAACGTTTTGGGCTTTGCTTGTGGCGAAGACGACGGCTACTTTGGTCCGCATACCGAGGCCGCCCTGCAGCAGTTCCAGGAAAATGTCGGCCTGTTTGCCGACGGCATGGCCTTCCAGGACACCTACGCCTACATCAACCGCCTGCACCATGTGTGGGAGGGCAAGCCCTCGGTCACCGAAGCCGAGTCTCGCATCGGTTTTGCTCGCGCCGCCAACGTGCTCGAGCGCTTCCAGATTGCCGTTATCGGCGAGGACCCCATTGCACGTAGCGTAGCGTCGCGCATGTGGAACATCGCCACGGCGACGACCGACAACAGCGGCATGATGCTTTGCGATTCCGAGGTTCCGACCGACGTGGATCTGGTGCTCGAGATTGCAAGCGATGAGCTGCCCGCAGATGCAGCGCCGCGCGCCACAATCGCCCTTGCCGAATGTCACAACCTGGCGCAGCGCATCCGCACTGCCAACGTCGCTGCACAGCAAAAGCCTGCGCGCATCCGCATTGAGCTCACGGGCATGACGCGCTACAACGGCACCTTCACGGCCAGCGACGCGCAGACACTCGCCGTACGCCTGCTCGATGGCGTTTGCGATGCCCTCGCAGATTAGGTAAACTAAACGAGTTGCTTTTGGGCAACACCACACATTGGGACGTAGTTCAACGGTAGAACTCCGGTTTTTGGTGCCGGCTGTTGGGGGTTCGAATCCCTCCGTCCCAGCCCTTAAGAACACAGCGCTCCGGGCCCTTATGAACCTGGAGCGCTTTCTTGTGGGCAAGCGGAGGGATTCGAACCCGCAAGGAATCTACCTATATAAGACAGACGCCCCAGGCCCATAACGACCAAGAGCGCCTTGCATCTAGAATTATCAGCCCTGTTCCGAAAAGCGAGCCGCATGCGACAACCAAGTAGCCGCAGGCCCCGGGAGAGCGGGGACACCGGCTTAGGTTTATCGCGAGTTCCGCACGAACAGGAGGCCACTTAATGTGGCCTCCGTCGTGAGCAGGACTGTAGAGCAGGAAACCTAAGCCGGTGTCCCCGCTCTCCCGGGGCCGGCAGAATCTAGTTGTTCAGCATGCGGTCGAAGCTTCCCGAGTCGCCATCCCGATAGTCGGCGGTCATCAGAATCTCCTGCGGAATGAGCCCGCCCTCACGTAGCACGTTGCGGAACTGCACGCGCGTGACCATGGGCAGATCTTTGATCGTAGCGGCCAGATTCTGCGGCACGCCCTGGTTGGCAGCCGCGGGCTCGCACTCACCGCCGGCCTTCACGCGGCGCTTGTGCTCGGCGAGCATGGCGCGATACATACCGGCATGCAGACGGATCTCGACCACATTGGCATTGCGAGCCTGCTCGACAATGCGCGCACCCTCTCGGTCGATATCGCCCACGTAGTAGACATAGTTAAAGCGATAGCCGATCTCGGCCAGATAATCATCCAGTGCGTGCGAAACGCTCGCCTTGCAGCCGCCGCCAAAGATTACGCCGCCCACCTTGGTACCAAAGAGCTTGGCATGTTTGCGTCCGCGCAGAAGCTTGACGATCTCGTCATAGGTATCCAGGTTCTCGACCATAATGAACGGCTTGTCGGCGCCCAGCGTAAAGAAGCCCGTAAAGTGCACAGGACGGTTGGGAGCAACCTTAATCGCCTGCATGCTGATGCCCTTTTCGGTCATACGCCTGATCAGACGCTCACCATGCTTGCCGTCGAAGGCTTTTTCGTCGTTGAAGATCTGGTAGGCACGCTGGCGACGCGAGGCAACCGGCGTATCGGCACCGCGGTTCTGTTCAATCCATGCCTGGATAATCGCAATCTCCTCGGCGATTTTGCGATTGGACATTTCGTTGTGCTGAGCGCGCTGCGGCGTCTTTTTACCGTCCTTGCCTTCAACCTTTACAATCTGGGTCTGCTGCTCCTTGATCTTGGAGAGCGCCGTAGGCGTGGGGACAACCTTGAGCAGATGCCTGCCCAGCACGCGGGCCAGGGCAAATGCCGAGACCTCGCCGTGGACGGTCGACTCAGACCGCTGGGCAGCACTATCAGCCGCGGCAGGCTCAGCCTGTGCATGGGGCTTACGTTTGGAATCTGCCCGGGTATTGCGTTCCTGCTTGGGTGCGGACGAGCGCTTTTGCGGGCGATCGGACTTAGTCTCCTTCGCCGGCTGGCGCTTGACCTGATCCTCCGGAGTCTCGGCCTTCTCATCTCTGTTTTGCGTCGCTGCCTTCTCGGCCGCGGCCTCGGCATTTGAGCCACGACCGCCGCGGTGACGACGGCGGCGGGGCTTGCTAGAGGCGCTCTCCCCCGCCTGCTTATCGGCGGACTGCTGAGCTTTGACCTCGGTGTCAGCCGCAGGCTGCGACTCGGAAGGTTGCTGCTCGCGAGCCGCTGGCTCAACGGTTTTCTCGGTTTGTTCGGTCTTCTCGGCCTGAGCGGTCGAAGCCGGCTCGCCCTTCCCCTGATGCTTTACGGGATACGCGCGTCCCGCAAAACCGCGGCCGGGACGACACGAACTCGGAGCCTTCTTGGCAGACTCCTCAACATCGTCTGCAACCTCAGAAGACTCTTCAACCTCACGCGCGGCATCCTGCTGTGCAGCCTTAAAGTGAGCACCGCGACGGCGCTTGGGCTCTTGGGCCTCCACGGGCTTTTGCTCCTTCGTGGGCTTCTGCGACTCGGCAGCAACCTCGGTCTCAACAGCCTCGGCATCCGTCTCGCCCTTTTGAGCAACGGCGCGACGGAAGCGCTCCTGCTGGGCGCGGCGCTGCGCATCGCGCTTGCCACCCCCGCCAAAACCGCCGCGTCCTGCCTTGGCCGTAAAGGCACGCACGACGTTCTCATCGAGCAACTCATCGGTATCGACATGCTCACGCGGAGCAGTTTCTTCCACAGCAGGCACGTCAGCGGAATCCTCGACGACAAAATCCTCGACGGACTCGGCAGGCTGCTCCTGGGCATCGCGGATCTCGGCATTGATGGTATAGAACGCCGGGCGCCCGTTAATGCCGCTACCCTCGATCTTGGTCACGATATTTGCCGCGATAAGCTCATCGCGCATCGCCTTGGTGTCACATTCCTTATCGACGGAGCGGAAAATCTGCGCCAGCGCGCTCGACTTAATCTTGAGTGCCTTGCGGCAAAGCAGGTCGTAGGCAACCAGCTTGGCACGCTCAGCAGAAAGCGACGTCTGGCTGCTCAGGCGCTCAGCCAAAGCATCGACATTGTTTTGATTATCGGAATATACCGTCTTGGCCACGGGGCCCCTTTCATATGTACACATATACGTCTATATGGTACAACGCGCGCCCTTATCCACGCAAAACATCTGCGAGAACACTCGAGCGTCACCCGCTTTCGCATGAAAAAAAGACCGAGCCCGCGAAGTCGCGGACCCGATCTTTCCGAGTCATATGGATGGAACGGTTAGTCCATCAAGCTGACTAGGCCTTGGCGGCCTCGGCGTCAGCGGGAGCCTCGGCGGCAGCGGCGCGGCCGTACTCGGCCTTGCCCATCTCGGACCACTCGGGCTCCTCATCAGGCATGGAGCCAGCCTCCTTGCCGAAGAACTCCTTGAGGCAGTTGACGGCGACGATGAGGCCCAGGACCATCAGCAGGACGGCAAAGACGAGCTGCAGGCCCTTGGTGGCGGCGACGGAGACGGCGGCCGTGGTGGCGGTAGCCGGGATGGTGCCGAAGAAGCCGTAAGCCTGGACGGCGGCCATGCAGCCCATGGCGCTCTGGACCAGCGAGGTGAAGGTGCAGCAGAGCAGGAAGGCGACGGGCACGTAGAGCATCCAGCCCTTGCGGCCGGTGCACTTGCAGAACACGGCGAGGGTGATCATGGTCATGCCGCCGAGCAGCTGGTTGGAAGCGCCAAAGAGCGGCCAGATGTTGGCATAGCCACCAAAAGCGAGGGCGAGACCAGGAAGCAGGGTAACGACCGTGGCGAACCAGGGGTTGCCGAGGACCTTCATGTAGCCGGCCTTGGACTCGATGGCCAGAGCATCGTTGGTCTGGGCAAAGAACTCGGAGAACGAGGTGCGGGCGATGCGGGCGACGGCGTCGAGCGAGGTCAGGGCCAGAGCGGAGACGTTCATGGTCATAAAGACGGTAGCGAGCGTGCCGTCAACACCGAAGGCCTGCATACCGCGGGAGATGCCAGCGGCGAAGATCTGGAACGGGGTGGAAGCGACACCGGCGTTGAGGGCGCCGGTACCGGCGGTGTTCATGTCGGAGAACATGATGCCGGCGACGATGATGGCAAGGATGCCGACGAAGGACTCGACGATCATGGCGCCGTAACCGACCTTGACGGCGTCCTGCTCCTTCTCGACCTGCTTAGAAGAGGTGCCGGAAGAAACGAGGCTGTGGAAACCGGAGAGAGCACCGCAAGCGACGGAGACGAACAGGACCGGGAACATCATGCCGGAGGCAGTGGAGAAGCCGGTAAAGACCGGAGCGGTGATAGTGGCCTGACCGTTGACGCCCAGGACGACGATGCCGAGGACAGCGCAGACGATCATGACGATCATCATGATGGAAGTGAGGTAGTCACGCGGGGTCTTGAGCATCTGGATGGGCATAGCGCCAGCGAAGACCAGGTAGACCATGACGACGGCGAACCACTGGAACTTATCCAGGTAGACCGGAAACTGCATACCGACGGCGAACATGAGAACCATGAGGACCACGCCGGTGACGAACTCGGCAGCGCCGGTGAGGTTGAACTTCTTCTGGGCCCAACCAAAGGCGATAGCGACGAAGGTGAACAGGATGGAGATGGTACCAGCGCAGCCGGCGGCATAGGACTTGGTGAAGTCGATGGCACCGGTAGCAGCACCAGAAGCGTCAACGGCCGGGGTGAACATGAACGTCTTGCAGACCATGTCGGTAAAGGCGGCGATGACGATGATGCAGAACAGCCAGCAGAACAGCAGGAACAGGCGACGGCCGGTCTTGCCGATATACTTCTCGATGAGCTGAGCGAGTGACTTGCCGTTGTTCTTCATCGAAGCGTACAGGGCACCAAAGTCGTGGACGGCGCCAAAGAAGATGCCGCCGACGAGGACCCAGAGCACGACGGGCAGCCAGCCAAAGGCCATGGCGACGATCGTACCCGTGACAGGGCCAGCACCGCAGATCGAGCTGAACTGGTGCGAAAACGCGGTGAAGGCGGAGACGGGCGAGAAGCTGTTGCCGTCCTTCATGCGCTTGGCCGGCGTGAGGGCCTCTTTGTCAACGCCCCACTTGTTGGCCAGCCATCGGCCATAGCCCAGATAGCCGCAGGCGAGCACCGCCGCGGCCACAACCATGAGCAAAACTCCGTTCATTACATTTCCTCCTCTAAAAAGAACTTCCTAGACATAAAAAATGAGGGCCGTCGGTTGCGCTCGACGGCCCTCATCTTCATCAGCCGCCCGTTATCGTACGGGCTAGCTGTATGTGCTAACCCGCATCAGATAATTACTACGCTGATAATGTTTAGCTGATGCGTGAACATGTCTAAGAAATCCTCTTCAATCATGATGTGAACGATCCGTGCGTGTTCACATCCCCCAGTGGTTGAAAAGGAGTATGAAACTTTAGTTACCTAAAGTCAACGCAAATTTGTAATGAATTTTCAACTTTTTTTGAAATTCTCGGTATAAAACGCCACTGACCTCGGACTTTACCCCACGACAGTTTTTGCATGAGAGATGCCCCTGAGAGCCGCGGGAGCCGGGCGGAGGGGCCGGATATAAGGTTTATCACGAGTTCCGCACGCAAAGAAGGCCACTTAATGTGGCCTTCGTCTTGCGCAGGACTGTAGAGCAGGAAACCTTATATCCGGCCCCTCCGTCCGGGGACCGCGTCGTACCAGCTACAGCGTCATGTTTGGATCGGCGTCGACGTCGAACGGCGAGATTTCACCTCGGTCGAATTTACGGCGAGCGACCTCCGCGATCATGGCTGCGTTATCGGTACAGGCAGACAAGGGCGGCACCGTTACGCGAATCCCCTGACGCCCAAGCTTCTTGATCATCATCTCGCGCAGATGCGGGTTGGCCGAGACGCCGCCGCCGATGCAGTATTCCTTGCATCCGGTAGCGTGCAATGCGTTTTTGGCCTTCTTGTACTGCACGTCAAAGACAGCTGCCTCAAACGAAGCTGCCAGATCGGGCAGGTGAATCGTGCGCCCGGCCTTGGTCTCCTGCTCGATGTAGAGCGTCACGGCCGTTTTAAGGCCCGAAAGCGAGAAACGATAGTCTCCCCTGCTGTTGAGCGCACGGGGGAAATCAATCGCGCGGGGATTGCCTGTCTCGGCCAGCTTGGAAATGATGGGGCCACCGGGATAGCCCAGGCCCAACGCCTTGGCCACCTTGTCGAAGGCCTCGCCCACGGCGTCGTCGAGCGTCTCACCGAGCACCTCGTAGTCGTCCCACGCCTTCACGTGCACGAGCATGGTGTGCCCACCCGAGACAAGCGTGAAGATAAACGGCGGTTTGAGGTCGGGTTGCGCCAGCAGGTTGGCAAACAGGTGCCCCTCCAGATGGTTGACGCATATGAGCGGCTTACCGGCAGCGTAGGCAAAGCCTTTGGCAAAGGCAACGCCCACCACGAGGGCGCCCACCAGGCCCGGACCCTGTGTCACGCCCACGGCGGCAAGCTCGCTGGGCGCAATCGCCCCACCCTCAAGGCCAAGCGATGCCGCGGCATCCTCGAGCGCCGCATCCACGACACTCACAATCACCTCAACGTGTTTGCGCGAGGCGATCTCGGGCACCACGCCGCCAAAGCGGGCATGAAAATCAATCTGTGTCGACACCTGGTTGGCCAGCATATTGCCATCCGCATCGATAATCGCCACGGCCGTCTCGTCGCAGGAACTCTCGATAGCGAGCACCAGGCGGCGGCGCTCAATTTCGGCGCGCTCCCCCTCGGAGCGCCCAGGCGCAGGCAGCGGCCATACGCGTTGCTCGGCTGCCGTCGGCTCGGGCGAGGCGTTATCGACCGGAAGTACGAGGGGAAGTGGGGCCGTCATGACGATGGCGTCTTTGCCGACACCGTAGTAGCCACGACGACGACCCACCTCGGTAAAGCCCAGAGCGGCATAGAGCGCAATCGCGCCCTCGTTGCCGTCCTCGACCTCGAGCGAAGCCGTGGTGCAGCCGAGCATCTGGGCATCATAGCTCACATGCGACAGCAGCTTGCGGGCAATGCCCTCACGGCGATGTGCCGAGTCGACGGCGACATCCAGAATCTGCACATCACCGTCCACGACCATACCGCCGGCAAGGCCCAGCAGCTTGCCGTCGTCGTGTGCCACCCACCAACTGCGCGGCGCAGCGACGTCCTCGCCCAGTTCGGACAGGAACATGCCCGGCGTCCACGTCTCGTGTCCGGCACCTTCAAAGCAGGCAGCCTCTAGCGCGCTCGCGCCCTCGGCATCCGCCGCGCCCATGGGACGGAACTGCAGATGACGACCGGCGAGCTCATCGGCAACGCCCGTAATTTCGCTCTGCGCACTCTCGGCAAGACCAAGACGCTTGCGCTCGTTTTCCTCGGCATCCGAAAGGCGCGTGTAAATCGGCAGGACGCGAGCCGGATCGCCGTCACCCGCAGCGTGCGCGAGCAGCAAGCCCTCGCCCGAAGGCCACCACAGGTCGCGCTCCACGCAGCGGACGGTCTCGTCCTCACCCAGCAGCTTGCCATAGCGCACGAGACCGTCACCGGTCAGCTGAACCTGGTCCCAGTCCGCTGCTTGGCGCCACTCATCGAGCGCCACGGCGGCCTTGACCACGTGTTCGCGCTCAAATTGACGCTCGGGACCCTCATCGACCAGCATATACAGCGCCGGATATACCTCACCGCGCATAGCATCGGCCAAGATACCAAGCTTGCCGCGCACGCCAGCCTTCCACGCCGTCCAAGCGCAAGCGTCGAGCGTCGACACGCCCAGCAGCGGAACATTGGCACCGCGCGCGAGGCCCTTGGCAGTGGAGATGCCGATGCGCACACCCGTAAACGACCCCGGGCCGCGGCCGACCACGTAGTAACCAACATCGCTGCGATCCAGACCGGCTTGAGCCAGCACGCCATCAACGGTATTCACGAGCTCAACGTTGGCGTGACGGCGACACATGTGGTCGCCACTCACGAGCTTCGTCTCGCCCGTCTGCCCATCAATCCAGCTTGCCGCGCAGGCAAGCATGTCGGTCGAGGTATCGAGCGCCACCACCAGCGCGTTGTCGTTATGCAAGCTCATCTTGTACAGCCCTATCAATCAAATGGGAAAGCTCCATTGCGCGGTCACCGTGCGCCTCAAGCGTTATCGTTCGCACATCGCTGTCGCCCTCATCACGCTTGAGCGTCACCGAAAGATACTCATCCGTCAGCTCGTCCTGGAATTGTTCGCCCCATTCCAGCAGGCAAGCACCCTCATAGCCCAGCACATCGAAAATGCCCGTATCCTCGAGCTCGTAGGCATGCTCCAGACGGTATAGATCAAAGTGAAACAGCGGAATACGGCCTTGATCGTGAACGGCCATGAGCGCAAACGTAGGGCTCGTAACCATATGCCCATCGCCCAGCCCGCGCGAGACGCCCTTGGTAAAGTGAGTTTTGCCCACTCCCAGGCCACCGGTCAGGATGAGCACATCGCCGTCCTCAAGACACGGTGCAATTAGCTCGCCAAAGTACTCCGTATCGGCAGCGCAAGTCGTTTTGTAAGTACCTACCCCCAGGCGCTCCAGGGACATATATGCTCCTTATTATTCCGAGGCGTCCTCTGGTGCGGGATGTCGCTCCAGATAATCGCCCAGCATCTTAAAGTCTTCCTCCAGTAGCTCCTGCCACGCCGGATTGCGCAGCGCTGCTGCCGGATGAAAAGTGGGCATTACTACAAAATGCCCCATCTGGTGGAACCTGCCGCGCAGCTTAGTAATGCCAATCTCGGTCTTAAGCACAAAGTGCGTCGCGGGGTTGCCGAGCGTCACGATAATATCAGGCCAGATGCTTCGAATCTGCTCACGCAAAAACGGCGAGCAAGCCAGCACTTCCTCGGGACGCGGATTGCGGTTTCCCGGCGGGCGGCACTTAAGCACGTTGGCAATGTAGACGTCTTCGCGTTTGAGCCCCGCCAGCGACAAAATGCCGTTGAGGTCCTCGCCTGCCGCCCCCACAAAGGGCTCGCCCTGCAAATCCTCATTGCGGCCCGGCGCCTCGCCAATAAACATCACGCGAGCGCGGGGGTTTCCCACGCCAAACACGATATTGTGACGCGACTGGTAGAGCTGGCAGAGGTGACAATCGCCCAGAACGGCCTCAATTTCCTCGAGTGCGACCTCACGTGGTGCCTGATGGGTATGGCCGGGGATGTGCATGACGCCCATAGCGGCTCCTACACGTAGACCTTGTCGAGACGCATGCCAAAGCCGCAGGCGACCTCGTAGTTAATCGTTCCGCGCAGTCGGGCCATCTCGTCCATAGTGATCTCGGCATCGCCATCGCGGCCGACAATAATCATCTCATCACCATGTTCGGCCTCGGGAATCTCGTGTGCCGGGTTGGACTGAATGGCGACCATAAACTGGTCCATGCAGATATTGCCAACCTGATGCACACGCTCGCCGCGATACAGCACATCCATACGATTGGAAAGCGTACGCGATAGGCCGTCGGCATAACCGATCGGCAGCGTGCAGATCTGAACGCGTGTACGCGGTACGCGGTAGGTAAAACCGTAGCCCACGCCCTCACCCATCGCAGGGTGCGCCACGCGCGTCACGCGCGCATGGACGCTCATAACGGGATCAAGCTGCATCACGCGGCCACTCAGCTCGCACGGCTGCATGCCATACAAGCCAACGCCGGCGCGAATCATATCAAAATGCATCGAGGGGTCGAGCATCGAAGACGGCGTGTTGGCGCAGTGCACGATACCGCACTCAAAACCCGCATCCTTAATGGCCTGAACGGCCTCGGTAAAGCGCTGACACTGCAGCTTGTAGTCCCAGCCCGAAGGTTCATCGGC
This sequence comes from uncultured Collinsella sp., assembly GCA_902494245.1. Taxonomy (GTDB): domain Bacteria; phylum Actinomycetota; class Coriobacteriia; order Coriobacteriales; family Coriobacteriaceae; genus Collinsella. The sequence goes on along the minus strand of CABUSR010000022.1, from coordinate 2,892 downwards.
CGTGGCGAAGTGCGTAAATACGCCGTCGCACTGAATACCGCGATGGAAATTAATACCGCGGACAAAGTCGAGCACCTGCGTGTAATGTACGCCGATGCGGTTCATGCCCGTCTCGATGGCGAGATGATACTTGCCCACCTTGCCCGCCGCGACGGCACATTCGCCATACGCAAGAGCAAAGTCAGACGTATAGACCGAGGGCATGATATCAAACTCGAGCAACGTCGGAATGGCCTCGATAGGCGGCTCGCTTAGGATGAGAATGGGTTTCGTAATCCCGCCCTGTCGGAGCTCAACGCCCTCGTTAACCGTCGCCACGGCAAACATATCGGCACCGGCCGAATACATGATCTTGGCGCACTCAACAGCTCCATGGCCATAAGCATCAGCCTTGACCACGCAGCACAGGCGCTGACGTGGATTCAACAAGTTCTTATAGGCCCTCGTGTTGCGACGGAGCGCCCCGCGGTCGATCTCAACCCAGGACCAGCGCGTCAAATCGGCTTTATTCATGATTAGTCATCCGACCCTTCGTCCATGATTCCCAGATCTTCGAGCGCATCCTTTGCCGCCAGTTCCATGGCAGGACCGATCAAGTCAATAAGATCGGTCGCGATAACGCTCTTCTCACCATACTCCGTCGCCGCGGCAAAACCGGCGTAGCTGTGAAGTGCGACGGCGTACGAATACAGCAACTCCCAACGATCCATCTCGTCGCGCATGGTGGCAAGCGTGCCGGCCAAAATACCCGCGAGAACATCACCCGAACCGGCAGTTGCCAGAGAAGCCGGACCCGAGAGCGGCAGCAGCACACGCTCAACGCCACAGATAGCCGTCGTCGGCCCCTTGGCAATGACCACCAGATTGTCAGAGCCTGCAGCCCAGACAACCTTCTGCGCGGCTGCAATCGCAGTACCAAGGTCGTTCACCTCGTCACCGGCAACCAGACGCGAAAGTTCACGATAGTGCGGCGTCATAACCAACGGCTGCTCGCGACGATACATCTCGGGATTACTATCAATACCGTCAATGGCAATCTTAGCAAGGCAGTTGAGTGCATCGGCGTCCAAGATAAGCGGCACATCAAGCTCGAGCAAGCCCGAAACCACCTGCATAGCGCCGGCAGATGTCGTCATACCGGGACCGCACAGTACACAGCTGTACTTCTTTGCAATCTCGCACACCGTCATGCGCGCAGCGGCGCCAAAGGAGCCGCGGGAATCAGACGGAATAGCAAAGACGGGAATCGAAGGAAGTGCCATGCGAATAAGATTGGCGCAGGCGTCAGGAGCCGCGACTGCCACGTAACCAGCACCCGCGCGAGCTGCAGACTTGGCCGCCATAATGGCAGCACCAGGATATTGCGCAGATCCGGCGACAATAAGCACAGAGCCACGGGAATACTTATCGATATTCGTAGGTAGTGGGGCAAAGTAATCAACTAAGTCACCGGGCTCGACAATCTCGGCGGCGTGGTCGACATCATCGATGACCTCGTCAAGACGGTCGTAAAGATTGCCGCAGATCAAATCGCCAGCATACTCAGGACCATCAGCGCTATACAGACCAATCTTGGGCGCAATCATCGTCACCGTATGCTCGGCACGAATGCAGTCGTCATCAACAACGCCCGTCTCGGCATTCAGGCCCGAGGGAACATCAATGGATACGACACAATCGGCGCATTCATTGACCGTAGGAATCCAGATGGAGAACGGCGCACGCAGATTTCCGTGGAAACCGGTACCAAAAATGGCATCGACAACAACATCGGCCTTATCGATCAAAACCTCGAGTTCGTCACGCGAGGGGCCGACGCAAACGTACACATCGCGGCCGGCAGTACGACGAGCAACATGACGTGCCAGAGCAGCAGGAATCTCATCCGGCTCAACCGGAGAAACGATATCCACGTCCACACCCTTATGGCTCAGGATATCGGCGGCAACCCAACCGTCGCCGCCATTATTACCAAAACCGACCAGAACGAGAACCCGATCGGGATTGAGCTTCAAGACCTCGTTGGCGGCAAACTCACCCGCTAGCTCCATAAGCTCGGCCTTCGAAGTCCCTTCGCGTTCGATGATATCCTCGAGACGAACGACTTCTTCGGTACTCAAAACCGGTTTCATCTATGCTCCTAGCGTATCTTGCGAAGCATCGCCCAGGTGCTCCGTCAATGCTGAATTCTGCAGCTGCTCAAGCTCATCTAAAACAGAGCGAGCCTCTTTAAATGTCTGCGCTACGCGTTTCTTGGTGCTCACCTTTTCCTCTTTTGGCTTAGGCCGAGCATCTTCGGTAATCGCGATGGCATTCGCAACGGCCAAGTCTCCTGTAAGCGTAATGGAAAGAGCGACCTCAACAACACCCAGTTCTTGAGCGATCTCGAGAGCACGGCCCGAAAGCAGCGCCTTCGGTTTGCCGAGTTTATCACGCGTAACCGAAACATCCTTGCGACCCACGCCTTGACTAAAACCCGTGCCGAGAGCTTTAAGTACCGCCTCGCGCGAAGCAAAGCGGCTCGCATAGTGAGCAGCGGGACGCGATGATGCATCGCAATACGCACGCTCTTCTTCGGTAAACACACGCCGAGCAAACGACGGCGTCTTTTCAAGAATTGATTTCATGCGGGAAATCTCGACGATATCAACGCCGATACCAGCTTCAGCCATGTTCACCTCCATATCGCACAGACTAAGTTATTGTAGCCCGTTCACAGAAGATGCGACAAACGAGGGTTATAAAACACAGCTACTATGTGAGACAAAAGCCCGTAAACGCAAAAAAGGGGGAGGCCGCGAGACCTCCCCCTTCCAAGCTCGATGACGGCTCGGTGCCGTCCACCGGTCAGCGGCGCCCTGGCCTCCCACGGGCTGACCCCGCAGTACTCTC
>CABUSR010000021.1 GCA_902494245.1 uncultured Collinsella sp. | reverse complement strand
CGGCTGGGTCGCTCGCCTTCCACTACGATGCCGCCCGAGGCACAGGCGTGAACGCAGCGACCGCAGCCGATACAGGCTTCGCTATCGATAATCAGTCCGCTCATCTATGCCATCCCCTCGATAATCTTGGCAAGTTTTGCCGCCTGCTCGGACGCCGTTCCGTCAACGTCCTCGCACGTTTGGTCACGGTCGGGCACAAACGAGCGCACGACCTGTGTCGGCGACCCGGCAAGACCGCAACGCGCGGGGTCGGCGTTCACGTCGGCGGCACTGACCACGCACACGTCCGCCTCCTCCGCCGCGCGAATACCGGCAATACTCGGCATACGCAACTGGCCAATCTCCTTGGCAGTCGTCATCGCACACGGCATCTCAAGATAGACCGTCTCCTCGCCGGCATCGCATCCGTGAACGAGCGCCAGCGAGCCACACGTCGTAAAGCCCGCGCTTTGCACGCAGCTCACGTCGGTCACGCAGGGAATCTCAAAGGCACCGGCAAGCTCGGGGCCAATCTGGGCCGTATCGCCATCCACCGCCATCTTGCCGCAGATGAGCAGGTCGAAGTCCTCGTCGAGCGCCTCGATGCCGCACTTGAGGGCATAGGTGGTTGCCAGGGTATCGGCACCTGCAAAGGCGCGATCGGTCAGCAGCAGCGCGTCGTCGGCACCTCGAGCGATGCAGTCGCGCAGCAGCGACTCGGTCGCGGGGATGCCCATCGACACCACCGTCACGCGCACGTCCATGCCAAAGCCGATAAAGTCGTCCTTCAGCGCCAGCGCGCATTCCAGAGCGCTCGCATCGAACGGGTTAATGACCGCCTGCTTGCCATCACGCACGATGGTATTGGTCTTGGGGTCCATCTTGACCTCGGTGCTGCCCGGCACGGCCTTAACGCACACCACCATATGGAAATCACTCATATTCACGCGCCCCCTTTCTGGACGAGTTCATCCAAGAGCTTCTCCGCAAACAGGTTGCCGCGACCCAGCTGGCCGGCAGGATCGAGCTGGAGCTTGAGCTGCGCCGACTCGACCATGGCCTCGTGGCCGTACATCGTCTCCAAGAAGCCAGCCTTGATCTTGCCGACGCCGTGTTCGGCGGAGACGGCGCCGCCCATAGCCGTTACCTCCGCAGCCCACTGGGCAAACAGCTCGCCACCGCGACGGTAGTCTTGCGCATCGCGCGGCAGGATGTTCACATGCAGATGGTTGTTACCGATGTGCCCCCAGGCAGCAGATTCAAGCCCGCTTTCGGCCAGTGTGCGGCGATAGAGGGCCACGACATCGGCAAGGCGTGCATTGGGCACCGACATGTCCGAGCCCAGCTTGGTGATGGTGGGGTCGGTGCGGCGACGCTCGTCGATAAGCATGTTGACGCTCTCGGGCACCGCGTGGCGGAAGAATCGCTGGCACTCGCGATCGACCTCGGTGCGCGCGACCCATGTCGCATCGTCGCGGCCGCCCGCAAGCTCCAGCACCCATCCCAGGTGGTACAGTTCCTCGGTCGCCTGGGCCTCGTCATCGCAGTCGAGCTCCACGTAGACACAGACCTTGGCGTCTTTGTCGAGCGCCGGCAGCGAGGCAAACGCCGTCGACTGCTCGCGCTGGCGACGTAGAATATCCAGGGCGCCAGCGTCGAAGTACTCGATGGCAGCCGCATGGGACAGGACGGGACGCACGGAATCGGTAAAGGACACGGCCTTGTCTTCGCTATCGAAAAAGCAGCTCACACCCCAAACGACCGCAGGCGCCGCCTGCAGGGCGATCTCGAGCTCGGTAATGACGCCGAGTGTGCCGCACGCACCGATAAAGAGGTCGATGGCGTCCATTTCGTCCGCAACGAAATAGCCTGAGGCATTTTTTGTCTTGGGCATGGTATAGCCGGGAAGATCGAGCTCGAGCGTACGGCCCGCTGCCGTCACGAGCGACAGGTGGCGGCCCTGGGCAAAAGCCTCGCCGCGCTGAAGCTCAAGCAAATCGCCATCAGGCAGCGCGACGTGGAGTCCCGTGATATGTGGGCGCAAGGAGCCGTAGGCGTAGCTGCGGGCACCAGAGGCGTTACATGCCGCCATGCCGCCCAGACAGGCAGACGTCTCGGTGGGATCGGTGGGAAAGAACTGCTCGGGGGCCTCTTGGAACTCCTCGTAGGCCTCAAGCGATGCCTGGTCCCAACCAGCAGTCGGCAGCACCTTCTTGCCCAGCTGCTTGCGCAGCTCAGAAAGCACAACACCCGGCTCCACGCGCAGTAGAAAGCGACCTTGTTCATCGCGGCGAAGGCCCAAGTAGCGATTCATACGGGAAGTATTGAGGATATGCCCGCCGTGGGGCACGGCACCGGCGGCAAGGCCGGTTCGGGCGCCCTGAACCGTTACCGGGACACGCTCGGCATGGAGCTTTTCCAAAATGGCACGGACCTCGTCTTCCGTTGTCGGAAACGAGATGCTCGAGGCCTCGCCCGACGTGCGAGACTCATCGCGGCCATACTCTTCGAACTCGTCGGTGAAGGGTTTGATGGTTGCAGACACGCGAACTCCCCCTTTAGCTAACTACAGTGTTTGCAGGGAGATGTTACCGCATCGTTTCGTCGACGTGTTCGAGACCGTCTCCATAATTGGCGATTTTTACGTTCGTGCAATTCGGCGAGCGGCAAGGTTTCCTCGGCAGACGATGCTTTTGACACATATGGCCCCGCCGTCGCCGATCGCTCGATTGTCGCCCGAAAAAAGTTGAAGTAATTTTTGCCGCCTTTTACCTGCTGAGACGCCAATCCGTCAAGCATTTGGTCAGAAATTGGTCAAGTTGCGACTGATACGGTCGGCATCGACAGCCAAAACCGATAGAAGTTTTGGCCCAAGAAGCAGGGAGGTTCCCATGGCATATTACTGGCCCCAGTACGGCATCGCCATCGAAGTCGACGACGATCCCCATCTCCTGCCTTTCGACGAAGAGGCATTCCCCGATACGACGGTCTACCACGTTACCACCGATGTGATCTGCGACCCCGAGTCGTTCTTGGCGCTCGCCCACCGCATCGCGCATATCCACGACATCGAGCTCCCTCCCGACTTCGACGAGCTTGCTTACTCGCGCCGCCTGATGCTTCACATGCTCTTTGGAGCGGACCCGTCCACCTTTGCGCGCATCTATACCGCCAAGGATGCCGCATGAGCGCGAAGAGGCCACCCCACTTTGTAGGCCTGGGTCGTCGCAAAAAGCTCATCGTTGCCTGTTTGGCCATCGTCTGCGCCCTTGTCGCCGTAGGACTATACGCTTGGCAGTCGCAGCCCGTACCCGAGGCGGGCGCTTCGGTTACGACGGCCGAGGGCAAAACGCGTCAGGAAATCCAAGATGAGCTCGACGCTATCGTCCGCGACAACATGATGACGATTTCGGTCGCGCCGGTCGCTCAGCTGCAGGAGGACGGCAAGCTGCGCGTCAACGTGCAAAACGTCCAAGACAATAAATTTCCCCAGCGATTCCGCGTCATCCAAAACGACGAGACCATGTACGAATCCGGTGTGGTCGAGACCGGCAAGACAATCGAGACGTGCCCCGCCGGCGACATCAAAGAAGGCGAGGCGTACATCGAGATCCAGGCACTCGATGCCAAGACCCTCGACAGCCACGGCAATCCGACACGTGTCAAGGTGCGGGTTGAGCAAGCCGAGAACTAGCTTTTCCGGCCGACGCGGCACCGCACGCAATTCACCAGCATTCGTCCAATCATCGCGGGGACGGCCCGCGGCGAATAGAAAGGAACGACCATGGACATCACCAGGAACATGAACGGAGCCAGAGCGCTCGTCGTGGGCGCAGGGCTCGCGCTCGCGCTCGCAATGGGCGCTGCCCCGACGCCAGCTATGGCGGCCGGGCGCATTGGAACCACGAAAGTAATGGTCAGGACCGAGATCGACAACGTTGAGTTCAAAGTTCCGACGGTTATTCCCTTCGTCGCCAAGGCCGACGGCACGCTCCAGGGCCCCTCAGAAGACGCGACCACCATCGATAATCATTCGGCCTACGGCATCCATGTCACCAACATGAAGATCGACGCCATGAACACCTGGACCATTGCTGCCGACGCCAAGGCCGGAACCGCGCAGAACTCCATCGACTTTAAGGTCGGCCCCGACGGCGCACTCCAGAACGCCAGCGCCGCAATGCAGGGGACGGGCCTCGATCTTTCCAAGAACGCAGCCTTCGACATGGGCTACCAGGGCATTGCCGGCGGCAAGGACAAAATTAAGCTCAAGACAAGCGGAAACGTCGCCCGCGTCACGCGCGACATCTTCCACGTAACCGGCGAAGGCGATCAGGTTGCAACGATCACCTGGACGGTCGAGCCCGGTGCGCACACGGCATAAGGCCGTCGCCCTGGCCGCCGCCGTCAGCATCCTAGCGTTTGGCCCAGCCATGGCCTTTGCCCAGCAAGAACAGGCGCAGGCCGCCACGCAAGTGACGGTCGACCTCTCGGGGCTCGACCGCGGCGACCGCGAGGAACCATTGGCGCAGACAGGCGATGGACGATGGCTCTTGGCAGCAGGCGCCACAGCAGCAGGCGCAGGAACCGCCGGCCTCGGTCTGCACATCAAACGCAGCCAGAAACAAAACATGGACAGGCCGCACTAAATTAGCTAAGGAGACCCCATGGCATCGAAGAACCTTTTGCCCGTCGTCGCACTCTGCGGCGCGCTCGCAACCGGAACGCCTGTCGCCGCTTGGGCGACTCCCGCCATGGCGGACTCCTTACCAGCAGCCCTAAGTTCCGCACCAAATCCGTCGAGCGCCATTGCGTGCGAGCGTTTTTCGATCGCACAGGCCGCGATCTCAACCTCGGGATGCCTTCGTCGTAATACGGACGGCTCGATAGTCGTGGATATCAAGCGTTCGAACAAGGCAAACGGCTCCCAGGCGGGGTGCGCCGTCTGCATGTGGCGCTCGGTTGTGCTCGATGCGGATGGCGATCCATGCAATTTAGAGCTGCGCATCGACATCGCTTCGGTCGATGACTCGGCGAACGGAGCGAAGGTCGCCTTCGACGGTACGTTTTTTGAGAAAGGAGGCGGTATATGTCTGGGCTGCGCCGCCGCGAATGCAGACGGCACGCAGCCCACCCTCTCATTCACGACATCGTTGCGACTGACCAAAGCCGACACCGATGCCATCGCGGCGGGAGAAGCGTCCCTGCTGTTCTACGCCGTCAGCACCAAAGACACAGACGCTCATTTCGAGAAGCCAGCCGGATCACTCAGCCTTACACGAGGGATAGAGACAGGCCCTATTGAAATCGATGCCCACGCGCAAAGCAGGCAACGCATTCTTGCCGACCCGGCGCTTCTCGAAATGGAGTGGAACGGATCCGGAGCCATCGGAATTCTTCCCTCCGCGCTTGACGCCAAGACGCTCCCCTCAAACGACGAACCCATCAACGCAACCATACAAGAAGAGAGCGCGGACAAAGAAGCAGGTGCGGGCGACACGCCGTCGCCGACAAACGGCATCCCAGCTTCTCTCGAAGCACCGAATGAGCCCGCTAACGATCCAAACGATCCCGAGCTCGCGGACAGTCTGGGGCTTGCTGATCCTCAAGAGATCGATGAAGGTAACTGCTGCGTGCTTGCCGCGCTCGACCACACAGAGGTCATCGACGCTGCGGACATCGAAGTTGCCGCCGCCAATCAACCCGTCCGCAAGTCGGCCATCATCGCATTTCCCGAATCCATCGAAGTCGTCTTTTTGCCATCGGGCGAGGTCGTGGCCCCAACACTGCTCACCTTGTTGGGCGCCAAGAATACTCGAAACGAAATTAAAAAGGTCACGGTTGTCGACCCTGCAACCACCGCCAAGCTGCGTCTATACGCCGTTGCTCCAGATGGAGGCAAGACCTTGGAATTCGATGGCGACACACTCCTAGCCTGGCGACGTCTGGACATTATGCAAGACGTCTCGTATCAGATCGAACTCGAAGGGTTTGATCGTGCCCGCGATGCCAATATCATCGCCGCGGCTATTGAATCCCCACAGCGGCTTATGACACTGCGCTTTGACTACTATCCCTATGTCCCGACAACCACCTGAGGCTTACATGCCGCGCATCATTCCTAACACCACTTATATAACGTATTAGATGAGTCGCGATGTGCCTCGCATTTCGTTCTGCTACGATTGCCACGTTGGCATCAATACAGGAGGGCTCATGCCGGGCTTGGGAACAATCATCAACGTTGTGCTTTTAGTTGCGGGCGGTCTTTTGGGATTAGCGGGCGGCCGCTTCATTACACCGCGCATCCAAGACACGCTCATGAAAGCATCGGGGCTGTGCGTCCTGTTTATCGGCCTGGGCGGCACCATGCAAAAGATGCTCATCATCGATGGAAAGGCGCTGGCGACCACCGGTACCACCATGCTCATTGTCTCGTTCGCCCTCGGCTCTCTCATCGGCGAGGCCATCAACTTGGAGGCTGCCATCGAGAACCTTGGCGAATGGCTGAAGCGCAAAACCGGCAGCGAGGGCGATAACGAGTTCACCAACGCTTTTGTCTCGACTTCACTCACCGTGTGTATCGGCGCCATGGCCATTGTGGGATCGATCCAGGACGGTCTGCTCGGTGACTGGTCAACGCTTGCCCTGAAAGGCGCGTTGGACTGCATCATCGTCTGCACCATGACGGCGTCGCTTGGCCGTGGCTGCATTTTCTCCGCCCTGCCCGTCGCCGTGTTCCAGGGGACGATCACGCTGTTTGCCGGCGCACTCTCCCCCATCATGACCACGGCAGCCCTCGACAGCCTTTCGCTCGTAGGCTCCATGCTCATCTTCTGCGTCGGCGTCAACCTCATCCGTCCTCAGACCTTCCGCACGGCCAATATGCTCCCCTCCGTCGTCATCGCCGTCATCTACGCCCTCCTGTTCTAAATCTATCTACACAGCGGTATCTCGAACATCTGTTTGATGCTGTGCTATGATATGAGGTCACCGAAGCTGCGTTAGGAGAGGAGAAGCGGTGGCCGACCAGGACATCAAGATGCTCATCGAGCGCATTATGGCCGAGGCCCGGACCCATCAGTCCGCTCGCTTCTCACATGAGGTCTACGCAGACGAGCCGATTCTCAAAACCGGTCGTCAGATGCAGAACTTCCTTCCCGACCAATACCGCAAGATGCGCGAGATATCGCGCTGGCAGGATGACCCCAAAGGCGGCGCGGGTCGCTGGCTTTCGGAAGCCGAGCTTTTCTACCGCCAAGGCCTGCTGATGGCCGACTTTGAGGACGACTGCCCCTACAACGGTACGTTCAAGTCGTACTTTCCCACCTATAACGCCATGAGCGATCGGCAGTTGCGTGGCTATTTTACCTGGCGTGCACAAGTGCGCCGCGGAACCGTCGAGGAAACGTCTACGTCCTTTGCCTTCCTGTATCTCTATGAGCTGATCTGTGGCATTGGCGTAGATGACCCACTCGATGGTTTTAACAAAATCAAGGCCTTTTGGGATGCCTACCGCGCCTTCGAGCCCGGCATCGACCGGTTTGCACGCGTGTGGCTGCAGGACTACGCCGTGTTCCACGGACTCGACCCCAAGCTGCTTCGCGACTCTAAAACCGTCATGTTCGACAACGCCCTCATCGAGCTGCGCCGCGCGGCTCGAGACCTTGCACCTACACCGACGCCGTCGGCCCAAGTCCCCAAGCGTCGCAAAACCTCCGAGCCCACGCTCCCCCTTCCGCCCGACGAGGCAGGCGAGGAGCGACTCATGACCGCTATAAACGCCCTCTCCACGTACAACCTGAATAACTCACGGCTCGACCGTTCCCACCATCGCGACCTGCGCCACGTGGCATGCGCCGTGTATGTCCGTATGGCGCGCTACTATGACACGCACCGAAAGACCGGCATCGTGGCGAGCTTATTTGGGGAGGAGACGGCCATGCCCTACACCATGTTTGCCTCGGCCGTATTCTTTGCGCCCGAGCGCCACGAGGACTGCGAATACCGCCTGGATCCCATCCATATCTACCGTTGCCAAAACGGCTTTTGGGAATGCATGCGTATCCACGGTAGTAGGCAAAAGAGCAGCAAGCTCGGTGAAATGATGCGCGCCTGCGACCAACGCCTGCGCCTGGCGCTGGACCCCGCCCATCCCCTTAAGGAAGAAAAGGTCCCCAAATATCTGGCCAAGATTATCGATGACGAGATTGTGGCATGGCTTTCGTGGGACGCCGCACACCAGCCCGTCAAGATCGATATCGATCTGAGTCAGCTGGGGCACATTCGGAGCGCCGCCGCGCAAACGCGCGAAGCGCTTTTAATCGACGAGGAACGCGAGGACGGCACGTCCGCAGAAGCCGAGGCAGCGGACTCATGGCAACCGGAAGCCGAGCCCGTAGCCGACGCGATTGTCGAGGCGGTCGCGGCACCCATTCGGCAGGACGAGACCGACGAGCCAACCATATCCACCGAACAGTTTGGTGTCGTGGCACCGCTTCTCGCGCCGACGCCCGCGTTCGCAGCTGTTGCGCCCGCTGACGCCACGAACGAACTCACGCCTGCCGCAGACGCTTATCTCCGCGCGCTGCTCGAGCACAACGCAGTACAGGCGGAATCGGCGGTAGTGCAATCGGGGCAGAGCGAGGACATGCTCGTCGACAGCATCAACGAGGCGCTCTTTGACCTGGTGGGAGACACCGTTATCGAATTCGGCGCGGCAGGACCGCAAATTATCGAGGATTACGAAGCAGACGTGAGAGGATACCTAGACTATGAGTGATATCGCATCCGCAGCACCCCGCGTGCCCAAGCGCGTCGCCGCCGTCATTCTCAACTCACTCAAGGGCGGCGTGGTCCCGCGCATCGGCCTTCCCTACATCACCGTAGGGCGCGAGGTCGAGATCCGCGCCCTGCTCACCGATCTGAGTCTCATCGCCGACGGTGGCGCGAGCTTCCGCTTTCTGGTCGGTCGTTACGGCGCCGGCAAGAGCTTTTTGCTCCAGACCATCCGCACGCACGCCATGGGCGAGGGATTCGTCGTCGCTGATGCCGACCTGTCGCCCGAGCGCCGCCTGCAAGGCGGTCAGGGGCAGGGCCTTGCCACCTACCGCGAGCTCATCCGCAACATATCGACCAAGACGCGCCCCGAGGGCGGTGCGCTCAACCTTATTCTGGATCGCTGGGTCGCCTCGTGTGCCGACGTCGACGAGTCAGTCGTCAATACCCAACTGGCCCCGCTCGAGGAGATGGTCCACGGCTTTGACTTCACCCGCATGCTCCGCCGCTATCGCACGGCCGTATCCGAGGGCGACGAAGAGGCCATGAGCCGCGTGACCAAATGGATCCGCGGCGAATACCGCACCAAGAGCGAGGCTCGCGCCGAACTGGGCTCCTCGACCATCATCAGCGATGACGACTGGTACGACTACGTTAAGCTCATTGCACGCTTTTTGGTCTGCAGCGGATACAAGGGCATGCTGGTGCTCATCGACGAACTCGTAAATCTGTACAAGATTCCCAACGCGATCACGCGCCAGTACAACTACGAGAAAATCCTCACCATGTACAACGACACGCTCCAGGGCAAGGCGCAGTACTTGGGCATGATCATGGGCGGCACGCCGACCTCCATCGAGGACCGCCGCCGCGGCGTATTCTCCTACGAGGCTCTGCGCAGCCGGCTCGCTCAGGGTCGCTTTGCACGCGAGGACCTTAAGGACATGCTCGCGCCCATCATCCGCTTGCAGCCGCTCACCTACGAGGAGCTACTGGTGCTGATCGAAAAACTCATGCAAATTCACGCCGGCTACTTTGGCTGGACGCCCACGCTTACCGAGAACGACTTGGTGGACTTCCTCAAGATTGAGTTTGGCCGCGTGGGAGCCGATACGCACTTGACACCGCGTGAGGTCATCCGTGACTTTATCGAGCTGCTCGATATCCTGTGTCAGAACCCCGATGCAAATGTGGCCGAGCTGCTGCAAAGCGTCGGCGGCGACGCGCTGGTGCCAGCAGCCGCAACAGGCGACACCGGCACCGCAGACGGCGACCGCAACTTCGCCGAATTCACCATCTAACCTGCCAAAAAGGGACAGGTTTATTTTGGCTGATTTTATCTGGGCAAACGTTGAGGCGGTAATGCAGCAAACCCTTGGCCACCGCGTTAAGAGGTTCGTATTTGAGAGGAGGCCCCGTGAACGCCTTTGACCGATATGCTCCGTTTATCCAAGACTTCATCTACTCCCACGATTGGGAGAGTCTGCGCTCTATCCAGGTTGCAGCGGCAGACGCCATCTTTAACACGCAAGACAATGTGCTCCTGACGGCATCCACGGCTTCCGGCAAAACCGAGGCAGCCTTCTTTCCCATCCTGACCGAGTTTTGGGAGAACCCGCCCGCGAGCGTGGGCGCTCTCTACATCGGCCCCCTCAAGGCGCTCATCAATGATCAGTTCGTCCGTCTCAACGACCTCTGCGAAGAGGCCGATATCCCTGTCTGGCACTGGCATGGCGATGTCTCGCAGTCGCACAAGGCTAAGCTCATCAAAAAACCGAGCGGCATCTTGCAGATTACACCCGAGTCGCTCGAGGCGCTCCTGATCCACAAGCACATGGCGATCCCGCGCATGTTTTGCGACCTGCGCTACGTGGTCATCGATGAGGTCCACTCGCTCATGCGCGGCGACCGTGGCGGGCAGACGCTCTGCCTTATCGAGCGGCTCTCGCGCATGGCCGGCGTGCAGCCTCGACGCATTGGCCTTTCGGCCACCATCGGCGACCCCGAGCGCACGGGCGCTTTTCTCTCACAGGGAACGGGGCGCAACTGCGTTATCCCCCGCTTTGAAGAACCGCGTCGCGTGTGGCGCATCTCCATGGAGCACTTCTACAACTCGGGCCCCCAGGCACAGCAGCGGGGATTCGTGGGCACAGGTCCTCAAGAGGCCGAAGTGCTTGCGTGCGAGCGCATCGAGGCGGCATCCGCGGCACTGCCGGCCGACACCCAAGACATGCGCCACAGCGGACAACTCACACAAGAGGAGCGCCGTCAACGTCGCGAGCAGGCGCGGGGCAAGGCCGCTCCCAAAGACCGTCGCACTTCCTCGGCCCCCGAGGGCGAAGTCGACATCCCACGAGCGACCGAGCAGGCGCTTCTCAACCCCACCGACACGGCGCCCGACAACGCCGACCCCGGTATGGGCTATATCTTTGAGCATACGCGCGGCCGCAAGTGCCTGGTCTTTGCCAACTCGCGCGAGGAGGCAGAGGCCGTATGCTCCATGCTGCGTAGCTACTGCGAGAGCCGGCACGAGCCCGACCGCTTTCTCATCCACCACGGCAATCTTTCGGCATCGCTGCGCGAGACGGCCGAGGAGCTCATGCGAGACGAGGAACAGGCACAAACGACCGTCACCACCTCTACGCTGGAGCTCGGTATCGATATCGGCCGCCTGGAGCGCGCGTTTCAGATCGATGCGCCATTTACCGTCAGCTCCTTTTTGCAGCGAATGGGCCGCACGGGACGCCGCGATCTTCCGCCCGAGATGTGGTTTGTCATGCGCGAGGAAGAGCCCGAGCCGCGCACGATGATGCCCGAGACCATTCCGTGGAAGCTCCTGCAGGGCATCGCGCTCGTACAACTCTATCGCGAGGAAAAGTGGGTCGAGCCGCCCGAGCTCGATCGACTCCCCTACAGCCTGCTCTACCACCAGACCATGTCGACGCTTGCCAGCACCGGCGAACTCACGCCGGCAGAGCTTGCCCAGCGCGTACTCACGCTCAGTTATTTCCATCGCGTCTCGGCCGATGACTATCGCGTGCTGCTGCGCCACCTCATTAAGATCGACCATATCCAGGTCACCGAGGGCGGCGGACTCATCGTGGGCCTCGCGGGCGAGCGCATCATCAACAACTTTAAGTTCTACGCCGTATTCCAGGAAAACGAGGAGTTCACCGTTCGCAGCGATTCGGCCGAGTTGGGCACGATCGTCAACCCGCCACCGCCCGGTGAGCGCATCGCCATCGCCGGACACTGCTGGATTGTCGAGGAAGTGGACTGGAAGCGCCACACCGTCTTTGCCACGCAGGTCAAGGGCCGGGTGCCGGCCTACTTTGGCGACTGCCCCGGTGACATCAACACGCATATACTCGAGCGCATGCGCAAGGCGCTCAACGAGCACGCGACATATCCGTACCTCATGGGTAACGCACGGGCTCGCTTGGCGCAAGCTCGTCATACCGCCGAGATTTCGGGCGCGGGAACTAAGCCGCTCATCAACCTGGGTGGCGACACCTGGGTGCTCTTCCCCTGGTTGGGCAGCTACGCCTTCCTAGCACTCGAGCGCATGCTTAAAATCAAATGCGCCGCTGAGTTGGGCCTTCGCGGACTCGACCCGTCACGCCCGTACTTTATGCAGTTTAAGATGAGGGCCGACGAGGAGACGTTCTTTGAAGTGCTCGCCGCCGAAGCCGAGAAAGACTTCGACCCCATCGACCTCGTCTATCCCGGCGAGGTGCCTTACTTTGATCGGTACGACGAATTCGTTCCAGAAGAGCTCGTGCGCAAAGGCTTTGCCGAAGGCGTGCTCGACATCGAAGGCATGAAGCAGCGCGTTCTCGGCTGGCGCGACCACGCCTAAGACCAGTCTTTTTGGGACGGGGAGACTTATTTGTCGTGAAGGACGGTGCCGAGGAAGTCGGTGTCGAAGGGCACGGCTTCGGCAAAGGCATAGTCGCCGTCGCTGGCAATGAGCAGGTAGTTCTCCTCGCCGCCGAACTCCGCATCGCCACACGGGACCACCCAGGCGTGGGCGAATACCTCGAGTGCCGTGGCAGCGCAGTCGCGCAGGAACGTCACGTCGCTCCCCTCGTTTGCGCTCACGATATTGGCAACGTAGATGCCGCCCGGGTTCAAGCTGCCCCGCACCAAACGCAATGCCTCAACCGTCGCCAGCTCGCGTACGGGCTCGGCACCGCCAAAGCAATCGCTCACGACCACGTCGTAGCGACGATGGCCCACGCTCGTCACACCCAAATACGAGCGAGCCTCAGCGGTAATCACCCGCAAGCGGTCGCCCACCGCACGCTCCAGCTCGTCCAGGTAGAACCAGCGGCGCGCTAGGCGCGTAATCTCTCCGTCATACTCGATAACGTCCATGCACAAGTCCTCGTGCGACATCAGCGCGAACTTGGGATAGGCAAACCCGCCGCCGCCCAGCATAAGCATGCGGTCGATACCGTGACCGTAAGCGTCGCGCATCGCATCCTCGGCCTCAAACACGTCGTCAAACGAACGATAGTACGTAAAGACGGGCTCCGCCCAACGCTCGCCAACGTAGCTTGCACTTTGGTAGACGCCGCCTTGTACCAATACGCGGACTTCGTCGCCGCCCTCGTCGTGCACGCGCTTCACACGCGCCAACCCATTGCGGGTTCGCGCAACCTGCAGACAGGCAGCACGAACAGCGACGGCGGCCGCACCAAGCGCCGCGGCCCCCAGAGCAACGCCGGCAACGACGCCGGCAGAAACACTCGGCTTGTTCATCTAGAGCTCCTTTTGCAGATAAAGGCCATAGTCATAAAATCCAAGATGGCGATAGTACTCGCGCGTACCAATCGCGCTGATCACGTTGATGCGCGCATAGCCCGCGTCCCGAGCAATATGGCACGCACGCTCCACCAGCGACCGTCCCAATCCATGGTGCTGGGCTGCCTGGCCTTGATCCCCCACGCGCGCCGCCATGCCATACACGTGTACCTCGCGAATCATCGCCTCGTCCGGCATCGTCGGCAACTCGTCCGCATGTGCGGCAACAAAAGCGCGAACGGGCAGCGACAGACGCAAAAAGCCGGCGATCTTGCCTTCGGGCGTCACCCACTGCAAAAAGCGTTCACGCGTCACCGGCGTCTCGTAAGCGACCTCATCAAGAGACAGTTCATCCAGGTCGGCACCCGCGGTACTGATCTCGCGATAGCGAATCTCGCGCACCGTCGCACCGTCACCCCGAGCAGCCAGGCGGTTCTCAACGAGCTGACGCAGGTTGGGCTTCTTGTTGCCCACCATGATGTCGTCGGAGCTAAAGTCGCGGATCATGCGGCTGATGCGGCAGAACGCCGGCGTCACCACGATGTCGTCGGCCAGCACATCGAGCAGTTCTTCCTCGGTATAGGGGCGCCACTCGCCGCGCTCATAGCGGCCCACCAGACGCGAGCCCTCGATGAGCGCGCACGGGTAGACCTTGACCTCGTCGGGCATAAAGGCCCCCTCGGTCATAAAGCGCTCGTAGTCGCGCTTGTCCCCCTCGGGCGTGGCGCCCAGCAAGTTGAGCATAAAATGCGCGTGGATCTTAAAGCCAAACAGACGCGCAAGCGAAAACGCCCGCTCGATCTGAGCCACCGAAATACGACGCTCGTTGATATCGAGCAAATGTTGGTCGAGACTCTGAATACCCATCTGGATCTTGGTGCAGCCCAGGCGGCGGATGAGCGTAAGCGCCTGCGGCGTTACGGCATCGGGACGCGTCTCGATAACGAGCCCCACCACGCGATGCTTCGCCGTCTCGTTGATGCGCTGCTGACGCTCAAGCTCCTCCATCGTTGCCGTCTGCCACTCAGTGACCTCGCCCCACGGCGTACCGGGACCGTACAGACGACGCACCGCACGGTTATAGCCGCCCACGGCAGCATCCACACGCCCCTGCTCGTCGGCAACGCCGGCAGCAAGCTCGACCTCGTCTGTCGCAATGCCGGCGGCCCGATAGCGCTCACGGCGCTCCGCTACCACAGGCGGCAGGGCATCGGCGGGAGCGTCATCGAGCAGACGCCCCGCCTCGGCACGGCTGATGCCCGGACGTGCCAACATGGGGTTGGCCGCCACGCCGGCGACGGCATCGTCATTGAGTGCACGGAAAAGCTCCGACATAAACCATGTCTGATAGCCTTCCGGATAGTCGCTCCAGGTACCGCCAAGCACAATGAGCTCGATCTTATCGGTCGCATGCCCCATCTGCGAAAGCGCGGTCAGGCGAGCGCTCACCTGCAGATACGGGTCAAAGCAATTTTGCTCCGCACGGGCGCATGCCGGCTCGGCGTGCAGATAGCTCTTGGGCATGCGCAGATCGTTGGGGCAAAACAGGCAATCGCCCGAGCATGGCCAGGGCTTGGTAATGACGGTAATGGTCGCCACGCCCGAGGCCGTTCGGCGCGGCTTCATACGCAGGACCTGCAGCAGTTGACGCTCCAGATCGGAATCGACATTCCACGCAGCCCACCGAACCGGCTCCTCACGTTTAACCCGCTGGTAGAACGGCAGCAGACGGCGCTTGGCCAAATCGCGTTTGTCGGCACCCTCACGGCGCGCCTCGGCATGTATCAGTTTGACGAGCGCTTTGTCGTCCACGGTCTCGCCGCGACGCAGGGCCTCGAGTATGTTCAAGATAATCTGTTCCATGTCCCCATTGTAAAGGCAAAGGCGCCGGAGCCGATCTCGGCTTCGGCGCCTTCATCAAAGAGCATGCCTATATGTACCGATCTCCGAAAACCGCATGTCACTCCGGATCAAACGACATGTCGCCCGAACCGACCTCGAAACGATACGTAGCAGACTTATCGCCGTTGTCGAATTCAAGATTCAATATGGTCTCGCCATCGTAGCCAAGCGGAAGGAAATCGCTCTCGAAGTCACCGCTGCCCACGGTGAGGCTCGCCTTAAAGCCCGTAGAGTTCGGAACCGTCATCTCCACATCGCCCGAGTCCACGCTTACGTCCATCGACTTCGCGGGGGCCTGGTAGAGCTCGAACGTCACATCGCCCGAACCGACCTCAGCACTGAGCGCATCAGTCACGCTGCCCGCAAACTCTACATCTCCCGCACCCAGGAAAAGGTCGAAACCATCACAGGTGACACCGGCAATCTGCAGATCACCCGAGCCCACGTGCGCGTTGACTCCCTTCAGATGTTCGGCAACACGGCGCGGCAGCTCGACCGTAACTGAGCGATCGATTGCCTTACCGTCATCACTTCCAAACTGGGAAACCTTGAGCGTCGAGTCCTCGACGGATGCGATGTTCTGCGTCGCGGCCTTGGAGGCATCCATACCATTGGCAACGCGTCCCCGCTCGATAACGCGAGCCTTGTTACCATCAATAACCTTGACGTCCACCGTAGCCGCATCGATATCGAAATCGAGGTAGCGAAACTCATCGGCATCAAAGGTCGTACACGAAAGCTGCTGAGGCCGAGCGGAATAGTTACCGCCATCGTTCATAAAATCGTCGTCATCAACCACATCGTCCATACCGGACAAGCCGGGTATAACATCGTCGAGATCCCACGGGCCATCAAAATGAATCAAAGTCCGCGAAACGCCAAAAACAAGCCCGATAATCAGTACAAACGCTCCGATGCCGACGCCCAGGCGCAGCTTGGATTCATGCGAAAGCTTCATCATTCGTCACCTTCTTTGGCACATGGCTCAGCGGTGGCCGCGGTAGCCACGTCAGCATCAGGTTCCGCAGAAGTATCCTTCCCCTGGGCCCTGACCGCCGCCGGCGCCGGACCAACCTGAATATCCCCGCGTGCCCAATCACCATCGAGCGCACGCGCCACCCAGTGATAGATGGGAATCGTAAAGAAGATCAGTGCGGCAAAGGGGCCGGCACCAAACAGGAACATCAGCAAAAAGAACAGTAGCCAGCACACGGCCCAATACGGGAACGACTGGAACGGGCCCTTCACCGGAGTCGAGCCAACCGCGGTGCCACTCGTCGCCTGCGCCGTAGCGGCATTAGCGGCCTGTGCACTCCAGCTTGCCGCTTGCGCCGCCTTGGCGGCGGCGTCACTCGCCTGTGTTGCCGCCTCGGTAGCTCGTGCCGCCGCCTCATGGGTGCGTGCGCGCTCTGCCGCCTCGGCCTCGCGCTGACGAGCGCGGTCCTCGTTCTCAAACTCGATATCGTCCTCGATCTCGTCGCTCGGATTGAGCAGCTCGTCCAGGCTCACACCATAGAGTTTGGCGAGCGAGATCAGGTTCTCGGTATCGGGCGAGCTCTCCGCGCGCTCCCATTTACTGACCGCCTGGCGCGACAGTCCCAGCTTTCGTGCCAGCCCTTCTTGACTAAAGCCTTTGCTGCGGCGAAGGTCGGCGAGCCGCTGCGCAGTTTCTACATTCATGGTTCCTCCTATGTGATGCCAGCCGTACCGCCGGACCACTTTTGTTCTTAAGGCGCCTTGCACAGTTAAAAATCTATCCGCCACCGCCAAAAGCATGCCACCTATTCTAGTGAGATTTTTGACAACCGGCGGTTGCGGGCGCATATGAGCTGCGGAAATGTGTCCAAACAAAGCAATGACCCGTAGCTTGGTTGTCCCCGTTGCGGCGTTAACGGTAGTATGGTCGTACTGTTTATTCCGCACCGCCAACGGAGGGAGTTCCGCGCCGTGAACCGCGATTTCGCCTCATCGCTCATCCAGCTCAACAACACGTTCTATCGCGAGCACTCCGCTTCCTTTTCCGATACGCGCCAGGCCCCGTGGCCCGGCTGGGTACGCACCATGGATATCGCGCTCGAACAGCTCGACGTCGCCACGATCGAGCATCCCGTCCGCGTCTTCGATCTTGCCTGTGGCAATATGCGATTCGAGAACTTTGCCGCCGGCGGCGCACTTGCCGCCAAGGGCGTCGATGGCGCAAACCCCTCGGCAGATGCCAGCTGCCCGTTTGAGTTCTATGGTGTCGACTCGTGCCAAGACCTGGCCATCGATGCACATGGCCACGCGCTGCGCATTCCCAACCTGCACTTCCAGGAACTCGACGTGCTCGACGCCCTTATGAAGCTCAACCCCGCCGAGACGCCCGACGTGCTTTTCGACGCCCCGCTCGCCGACATCTCGGTCTGCTTTGGCTTTATGCACCATGTGCCGTCGTGCGAGTACCGTGTACGCGTGCTCGACGCCCTGGTGCGCCAGACGCGCCCGGGCGGCATCATCGCCATCAGCTTTTGGGAGTTTATGAACGACGAGCGCATGGCGCGCAAGGCTGTTCGCGCCGAAGCCCGCGCCGAGCTCACCCCGCCGTTTGAGGGTTACGATTCCGCACAGTTTGAAGCCGGCGACCACCTCATCGGCTGGCAAAACGACCGCCACGCCTACCGCTATTGCCATCACTTTGACGATCAGCAGATCACCGACCTGGTGCGCGGCGTCCGTACGTTCTACAAGAGCGGCGAGGTCCCCGTGCGCGAGCTTGAGCGCTTCCATGCCGACGGTCGTAGCGGCGAGCTCAACCGCTATGTGATTCTCAAGCGCCTGTAGGCACCGACGACTCGCCGCCGAGCCGCACCACATCTTTCGGGCAATCTATGCCCGCCCTTTTCAACCCATTGACGGAACGCGCGGCCATGCGTTTCGCATTTATGACCAAGGAGCCTCATGGGAGCCGTCCACGTTCGCACGCCTAAGAACTTTGTGCTCGAGGAGCGCCTGGAGCGCTACGCCGATGCGATCGAGACGAACCCCGAGGCTTATGCCGGAGATTGGCGCGAGGCTTGTGCGCCAGCTGGCAGCAAGCCCTTCGAACACCTTCACCTGGATCTTGGCTGTGGCAAGGGAACGTACCTTGTAGAGCGCGCGGGCCACGAGCCAAACACCCTCTTTATCGGCATGGACCAGGAGCCCATCTGCATTGCCTATGCCGCGCAGAAAATCTGCGAGCAGGAGCTATCCAACGCACTCGTCCTGCCCCGAGGCGCCGCATCGCTGCCACAGCTATTTGCCGCAGGCGAGCTCGATGCCGTCACCATCAACTTTCCCACGCCGCAGCCCAAGGCCAAGTACGCCAAAAAACGACTCGTCCATGTCGACCATTTGATGCTCTACCGCCCGCTCTTTGCAGCCAACGCCACCGTCACGCTGCGCACCGACAGCAAACCATTGCGCGATTACGCCCTGGGACAGTTTGCCGCGGCCGGCTACGACACGCTTTGGGTAAGTGACGACGTACGCCGCGACCATCCCGAGCATCCCGAGACCGAGTACGAGCGCCGCACGCGCGAGATGGGTGCCGCCGTCTATGGCATTCGCGCCACACCTGGAGCGCAGCCCAGCGATGAACAGCTCGCGGCGGGCCGCGCGCAGGAGCAAAGCCTTGCCTGCTACCTGCCCGAAAACCTCGATGCGCTCACCTATGTACCTCTGGGCATGGAAGAGGCCGTCGAGAACTTTAGAAACCGCGCCCGCAAAGGCAAGAAGCGCCTGCCGCAGGAGTCCTAGGGGCTTCTGATGGTCGCGGCGTCGGCAAACAAGTGAAAATAGGCGTCAGCGAACGACCCTCAAACCTAAGTGAGTAGACTTTTTTGCAATAGCCAAGCACAACCCGCATAACGAAAACTAAAACCGCAGGTAGAGCTCTTGCGCAAAAGCCATGTGCTCGCGATATTGCAAAAAGTCTACTCACTTAGCTGGCAACTGCACCAAACGGCTGGGCAGAACGCCCATTTCCTGCATTTTCTCGCGCGCTGGCACCCCGCGCCGCTGCTACGCCATAATAGTTGGCGGACAAACGGCGAGAGAAAGCAACCACATGGCACAGACCACGACAGATACCGCCGCCAGCACCGTCTCCGGCGCCGGCGCCGCCAGCTCATTCTCGGGCGGCACGGGAACCGAAGCCGAGTTTGGCTCGCTCGGCGCGCTCTCCCCCACCTGGTGGGAGCCCGAGGGCGGCAGCGAGCCCGAACCGTGGCTCACGCCCGATCAAGCCTTCGAACGCTTCTTTGAATGGACGAGCGATCGCGGCATTGAACTGTGGGATCACCAAGAAGAGGCCCTCATGGACCTGGCTGCCGGCGATCACGTCATTTTAGGCACACCGACCGGATCGGGTAAATCGCTCGTCGCGCTGGGCATGCTCTTTATGGGCATGGCGCAGGGCAAGCGCTGCTACTACACGGCTCCCATCAAGGCTCTGGTCAGCGAGAAGTTTTTCGACCTTGTGCAGGTGCTCGGCCGCGATAACGTAGGCATGATTACCGGCGACACGCATATCAACACCAAGGCACCCGTCATCTGCTGCACGGCAGAGATCCTTGCCAACGACGCACTGCGCGAGAGCGAAGATGCCGACGTGGGCTGCGTGGCCATGGACGAGTTCCACTACTTTGCCGACCCCGACCGCGGTTGGGCTTGGCAGGTGCCGCTGCTCACCCTGCCCCACACGCAATTCATGCTCATGAGCGCCACGCTCGGCGATGTCACTGCCATCGCCGCCTCACTCGAGGAACACACCGGTGCTACCTGCGACTTGGTCGTCGATGCCCCGCGCCCCGTGCCGCTGAGCTACGACTACGTGACGACCTCCCTCGAGGGCACGGTCGAGCTCGCCATGCGCCGCGGCGAGGCCCCGCTCTATATCGTGCACTTTAGCCAGGATGCCGCCCTTGCAACGGCACAGTCGCTCGCCAATTTTGGCATCGCCAGCAAGGAGCAGCGCGAGGCCATCAAAGAAGCGGCAAAGGGGACGAGCTTCTCCACGGCCTTTGGTAAGATTCTCAAACGCCTGCTTGGATGCGGCGTCGGCGTGCACCATGCCGGTATGTTGCCGCGCTATCGCCTGCTGGTGGAGCGCCTGGCGCAGCAGGGCCTGCTGCCCGTCATCTGCGGCACCGATACGCTCGGCGTCGGCATCAACGTACCCATCCACACCGTGGTACTCACCGCGCTCACCAAGTTCGACGGCTACAAGATGCGTCGCCTGCGCGCCCGCGAGTTCCATCAGATTGCCGGTCGCGCCGGCCGCTCGGGCTTCGATACCGAGGGCATGGTCATCGCCGAGGCCCCGGAGCACGAGATCGAGAACGCCAAACTCATGGCCAAG
This sequence comes from uncultured Collinsella sp., assembly GCA_902494245.1. Classification (GTDB taxonomy): domain Bacteria; phylum Actinomycetota; class Coriobacteriia; order Coriobacteriales; family Coriobacteriaceae; genus Collinsella. The sequence goes on along the minus strand of CABUSR010000021.1, from coordinate 13,407 downwards.
GCGGGCGACGACCCCAAGAAGCTCCGCAAGATTAAAAAGAAGAAGGCCCCCGAGGGCTTTGTCACCTGGAACAAGCAGACCTTTGAGCGCCTGATCGAGACGCAGCCCGAGACGCTCAAGCCGCGCCTTCGCATCACGCACTCCATGGTGATTAGCGTGGTCGAGCAGGGCGGCGATGCCCGAGTCCGCGTACACGACCTCATCGAGACGAGCTTGCAGACCCCCGAGGAAAAGGCCAAGCTCGAGGTTCGCGCCGACGAAATCTTCGCCACGCTCATCGATTCCGGCGTCGTCGTTCGCACCGAGGTGCCGCCCGCGCCCGACGCCCCGACTGACGCCGCGCCAGACATCGACTATGCACTGACGGTCGATCTGCCCGAGGACTTTGCGCTCGACCAGCCGCTCTCGCCGTTTTTGCTTGCCGCGCTGGAGCTGCTCGACCCCGAGAGTGAGACCTATACCATGGATCTGATCTCAATGGTCGAGGCTACGCTCGAGGATCCCAAGCAGGTGCTGCGCGCGCAGGAGCGCGCCGCGCGCGACCGCGCTATGGCCGAGATGAAAGCCGACGGCGTCGAATATGAGGAACGCTTGGAGCGCATCCAGGATGTCACCTACGAAAAGCCGCTCGAGGATTTGCTCGATGCCGCCTTCGACAAGTACTGCCAGGAAGTACCTTGGGCCAACGACTACCAGCTCTCGCCCAAGAGCGTCCTGCGCGACATGTTGGAGAGCGCGAGCGACTTTAAGGGCTATATCCAAAAGCTCGGCATCGCCCGCTCCGAGGGCATTCTGCTGCGCTACCTAGCCGAGGCCTACCGCTCCCTCGATCGCACCGTGCCCATTGAGAAGCGCGATGAGCGCTTGCGCGACATCATTTCGTGGCTCGGCTTTGTGGTGCGCTCGGTCGACTCGAGCCTGGTGGACGAGTGGGAGAACGCCGGCAACCCGGCGGCCCTCGACGCCGCGCCGCCGCAGGGCATCGACGAGGTCGTTGCGGACCGTCGCGGCTGCACGCTGCTGGTGCGCAACGCACTCTTCCGCCGCGTGACCCTTGCCGCCCGCGAGCACGTTCGCGACCTGGGCGAACTCGACGAGGACTGGGGCATGAGCGAGGTCCGCTGGCAAAAGGCGCTCGATGCCTACCATGAGCAGCACGAGGAAATCCTCACCGACGGAGATGCCCGCAGCGCCGCGATGTTTACCATCGACGGGAGCGACGAGAAGACCGATCACGTGTGGCACGTGCACCAGATTTTTGCCGACGAGGATGGCGACCACGACTTTGGCATCATGGGCGATGTCGACCTGGATGCCACGCAAGACGGCGGCGAGGTCATCTTCAAAAACTACCGCGTCGGCTTTATCGAGGACCTGCTCGAGGACTAGCCGTACATACTGGAACGAAGCGGGGCCGTTGGCAATATCGCCAGCGGCCCCGCTTTTGCACTATACGCTATCCCCTACTCGGCATCCTCGACCTCATACGAATCCGCCTCGGCGGGCTCATCGTTTGCCCCTGTCGCAGCCCCGCGCGCCTCGTCAAACGCCGCCTTCATGGTCTTGTTGCCCCAGGTGAGCTTGCGAATGGTAAGATCGTCGGCCTTCTTGTTGGCTAGACGTAAATTGTTCTCGGAGGACAGCAATGCCTCCTTGGTTTTCTGCAGATGGCTAATCGTCTTGTCAATCTCCTCGATCGCCGTCTGGAACTTACGGCTCGCAAGCTCATAGTTGCGGCCGAAGTCGTTCTTGAACTTCTCCATCTTGGCCTCGAAGTTCGTGACGTCGATGTTCTGTTGCTTGTACTCCGCCAGCTCCTGCTTATAGCGCAGCGAACCCATGGCGGCGTTGCGCAGCAGCGTGATCATGGGAATGAAGAACTGCGGGCGGATCACGTACATCTTCTCATAGCGGTAACTCACGTCGACTATCCCTGCGTTATAGAGCTCGCTTTCGGGCTCGAGCAGTGTGCAGAGCACCGCGTACTCACAGCCTTTCTGGCGACGATCGTGATCGAGTTTCTTAAAGAAGTCCTCGTTTTTGTGCTTGGTCGCGGTCTCGTCGTTCTCGTTTTTCATCTCGAACATAATCGAAATGACCTCGTTACCGCTTGCGTCGCACTCGCGGAAGATAAAGTCGCCCTTGGTGCCCTCGGACGCATCGTTATCCTTCTCGAAGTACGCGTTAGGAAACGCCGTCATGCGCAGACGGTTAAACTCGGTCTCGCAGTGCTGCTCGAGCGACTCGCCCACCATCTTGGTGGACAGGCGGACCTTCATGTCCTTAAGGCGCTCAATCTCTTCGTCCTTGTAGCGAATCAGGTCATCGCTCGCGCGCTTGGCCTGCGCAAGCTCGAGCTCGTGTGCCGCCTTGACCTGTTCCTCGTGAGAATCGCGCACCGCCAGCTCGCTCGTCAGTTTGGCACGCGCCTCATCGCGCTCTCGCTCCGCCGCGGCGACCGCCTCTGACAGGTTCATTTTTGCCATCAGTTCCTGCTCGCGCAGCTGGGCACGCAGGCCCTCGGCCTCTTGCTCGGACTGAGCCTTTGCGGCGGAAAACTTCTCTTGCACCTTCGCGCGATAGTCAGCAAGCGCGCGCTCGGCCTCGCTGCGAGCGGCATCGAGCTCACGCTGCGACTCTGCCGCGGCAGCGGCAAGCGCCATCTCCTGGGCCTTGTCCGCCGCGGCAAGCCTGGCCTGCAGCTCGGCAATCTGAGCGTCGCGTGCAGCTAAATCGTTTTGAGCAGCGTTGCGCGCCGCCGACTCGGCAAGCTTTGCTTCGTCATCTTTGCGCCCAAGCTGCGCACGCAGGCTATCAATCTCACGCTGGAGTTCGGCATTCTCTTTTTGAGCATTGGCTCGTGCCTCAACCGCCGCGCGCTGGCTTGCACTCTCGCGCTCTGCGGCAGCGCCCTCGAGCTTAGCGCGCAGCTCGGCAAGCTCAGCATCGCGCTTGGCAACCTCTTGCGCCAGTTTCTGATCCGCAGTGTTCTTCTGCTCGACAAGCTGAGCGTCGCGTTGAGACTCCGCCTCCTGCAGGGCAGACGCCGAACGCGAACGCTCAAGCTCCAGCGCCTGCTCGCCCTCGCGTCGAGCCGCCGCTACGCGCTCATCAAGATCGCGCGAGAACTCGGCATCGCGCACTTGCTTGACGATATCCGCATAGCCGGACGCATCGACCTTAAAAACTTCGCCGCAATGCGGGCACTTGATCTCGTTCATAGCAGCTCCTCGATGGACGCAAATTTCAACCGCCTACACTCTACCGCGCCACGCGGACAAAAAAGGCGCCGCCGCCATAATGGCAACGGCGCCAGAACCACCACAAAGGTGCCTGTCCCCTTTGTGGTGGTTCGAGCATTACAGTCCAAAGAAGCCCAGGATTTGATCGCGGCTTACGGGTCTGTAGTCGTTGGCATCAAGGCCAACGTCATAGCGCAGGATCGGGCGCTCGCGATCGCGGTTGCGTGCGTTGGTGCGGTCACCCCTGCTGTGGATATGCCCATGCAGCATAATGGCGCCACGTGCCTTGCCGTTCCAGCTGAGCATGGGGTAGTGGCTCATAACCAGACGATGGCCCTTGGCATAGCCGGGAGCAATCTCCAGGTAATCGCGCACGTCTTCCCAAATTTGCGGGGCGTCGGAATCTTCCCAGTCGCCGTCATGGTTACCGCGGATGAGCGTCGCATTCTTGCATTCGATACGCTCGCGCAGGCGCACCGCCTCCGCCATGGGCAAGCGATACGTAAAGTCTCCCAGGATATAGAGGCGGTCGTCCGCAGCCACGCACTCATTGATGGCATCGATGACCTTGCGGTTCATCTCCTCGACCGAATCAAACGGTCGATCCATGTCGTGCAAGATATTCGTATCGCCCAGGTGCAGGTCGGCGGTAAACCACATCATCGTCTATGCCCTCATTTCGCAATGCATCCAACTCGTGCTAAGTATACAGACGTAGCGATGCGGCGGTTATCCAAAGAGCCCGCCGAACAGTCCGCGGCGGCGCTTGTCTTGCTTTTTCGAAGCGTCACCCTGAGTTTTCTTGTCCTGCCGCATCTTACGGTCCTGTTCCAGCTCATCGTCATCGAGTAGCACATCCCACTCAAACGGATCATCTGCCAGATCAAACAGGTCATCGTCATCAAACATGGCAGCCTCCATTGCCGACTAGCGAGCATCCACCACGTAGAGCCCAACGCGCACCTGATGCCACGGGCTGCGCTCGGGGGCAACCTGTTGCACACGGGCCTCAAATACGTCCTCGTGGCCGTAATACATCATCAAGGACAGTGGGCCGACCTCGTTTCCCGGAACGTAGCCAAGTTTGGTCTTGCCATAGTAGATCGCAACTGCCTCGGGGTCATGGGGATTATCGCGCTCGGCACACAGCGTCAGTTTATCGCCCGCTTTAAGATCGCCTAGGACCAAAGCGCCATCGGCATACTGAAATCCTGCAATGTGAAATGACAGAAGAACACGCGAAGGCTCGTACATAGCAGCTCCTCTAACGGCCGGATAAACCGGTGTGTAACCTTATTGAGAAGTCTACGGTCCCGTGCGGACACAAATACATCCTGTCTGCGTCCTTCAATCGTTTGCCTCAACGCTTGCGCGACAGAACGCTTGCAGATAAGATAGGAACACGGATGGCACCCGTTGCCGCGGGTCTTGCCAACTCCGATACACGTTTTCATCGTGAGAAGTGGCCGTCTTCGCTTACGCGGGGGCGGCTATTTCATTCGGCCGATAAACAGACCGAGTTCGATAGCCGCAATCAACAACGCCAATAACGAAATAACATCGCTTACGTTCATACCAAATCCCTTCTAAAGGGAGTTGGCCCATCCGTGCTCCATAACAGTAGTCTAACGCAAAATGCAGGTAATAGGAACACTTGTTCGTATTACCTGCGCCCTTTTCTAATGCACAAACATGCGCACGAACTTGTGCTTCCAGCTTGCGTAAGGAGCATAGCGGAATGGCACGTCCAGCCACGTTGCCTTGTTCACGATGCTCTTCTTGTGGCTAAACGTATCGAAGCTCTCGCGTCCATGGTACCGCCCCATACCGCTCGCACCCATGCCACCAAAGCCCATATGGCTCGTAGCCAAGTGCATAATCGTGTCGTTGACGCAGCCGCCGCCAAAGGGCACGTAACGCACAAAGCGTTGCTGAACCGCACGATCCTGGCTAAAGATATACAGGGCCAGCGGCGTCGGACGATCCGTAATAAACGCCTCGGCCTCGTCTAGGCTCTCAAACGTCAGCACCGGCAAGATGGGACCGAAGATCTCCTCCTGCATCACGGCGTCATCGGGGGCCACGCCGTCCAAAATTGTCGGCTCAATCTTGAGCGAAGCCTCGCGCGCGGCACCTCCAAGCACGACCTTATCGGGATCGATCAGCCCGCGCACGCGCGCAAAATGCTTAGCATTGACGATATGCCCGTAGTCCTCGTTATCGAGCGGATGCTCGCCAAACATACGACTGACCTCCTCCTTGATGAGGCCCAGCAGCTCGTCGTGCACGCGCGTATCGACCAGCAGGTAGTCGGGCGCCACGCAGGTCTGCCCCACGTTGAGCCATTTACCAAAGGCGATACGCCGTGCCGCAACCTTCAAGTTTGCCGTTGCATCCACGATGCAGGGGCTCTTTCCGCCCAGCTCGAGCGTCACGGGCGTAAGGTTTTTACTTGCGTGCTCCATGACGAGTTTGCCGACTGGAACGCTACCGGTAAAGAAGATCTTGTCCCAGCACTCATCGAGCAGCGCTTCGTTTTCGGCGCGCCCGCCCTCGACGACCGTCACCAGGCACGGATCAAATGCCTCTTCACAGATTTGCTTGAGCACCGCGCTCGATGCCGGAGCATAGGCACTCGGCTTGATGACCACGGTATTGCCCGCGGCAAGGGCGCCGGCGAGCGGCTCGAGTGTTAGCAAAAACGGGTAGTTCCACGGAGCCATGATGAGTGTGACGCCATAGGGCACGGCTTGCGTTTTGCACACGCTCACGGCGTTAGCGAGATCGCACGGACGCAGGCGCGGACGACTCCACCGAGCCACGTGAGCGATCTGATGTCGAATCTCGGAAAGCGACGTACCAATCTCGCACATATAGGCCTCGTCATGCGACTTCCCCAAATCGGTCTTGAGCGCATGGGCGATATCGGCCTCGTGGGCCCGCACCGCATCGCGTAAACTCACGAGCGCGCGACGTCGAACATCGACATCAAACGTGGCGTGCGTCTTAAAGTAGGCGCGCTGATCGCCGACGATGCGCGCAATTTCCTCGGTGTTCATGGACCCTCCTAATTCTCGTCCTCAAACATACCACCTGCAACGACTTCGTACATATGCTCGAGCTCCAAGCGGTCCATTAGAAGCGGAACGGGGTATAGCGGATTGGCCTCGGCATCGGCATGCGCCGCCATCTCGGGAATGTCAGAGCGGCGAATGCCCGAGACATATTTGGGGATTCCCAGGGCCTCGTTCATGCGGTCGACCCAATCGATAAAGGCCTCGGCCGCAAGACTATCCTGCGCGGTAGCCGGCGCAATGCCCGCCATGTGAGCAAGATCGGCAAGCTTGGGGGCGGCGGCGTCACCATAAGCGCGAAGCATGTGCGGCAGGATGATCGCGTTGGCCAAACCGTGCGGAATTCCGTATCGGCCGCCCAAACTGTGCGCGATGGCATGCACATATCCGACATAGGAGCGGGTAAACGCAACGCCCGCCTTATACGCCGCCAAAAGCATATTGCGACGAGCGCACATGTCGTCACCATGCTCATAGGCCTCGAGCAAATTGTCGTGGATAAGCTGCACCGCCTGTCGCGCCATCTTGCGCGTATAGGGCGTGGTGCTTCGCCCGATAAAGGCCTCAACGGCATGCGTCAGGGCGTCCATGCCCGTCTGCCCCGTAATGGAAGCGGGCAAGCCGCACGTAAACTCGGGGTCGTGGACTGCAAAACGCGGGATGAGCACAAAGTCGTTAATGGGGTATTTGTAGTGCGTCCCGTCATCGGTAATTACCGCCGCAAGCGTGACTTCGCTTCCCGTACCGGCGGTAGTGGGAACGGCGATGAGCAGCGGCAGGCGACGATGAATCCGCAGCAGGCCGCGCATCTTGTTGATGGGCTTGTTTGGCTGCGCAATGCGTGCGCCCACGCCCTTGGCACAGTCCATGGCCGAGCCACCGCCAAAGCCGATAATGGCCTGGCAGGCGCTCTCTCGATACAGGGACGCCGCTTCTTCCACGTTTGAAACCGTGGGGTTTGCACGCGTTTCGGCATAGACCGTAACGCCAATCCCCCTGCATGCGAGCGCCGTCTCGAGCGGTGCCGTGAGCCCCAGACGGGCAATGCCGGGATCCGTCACGATAAGGACCTTCTGGATCGAGCGCTTTTGAAGCACCGCGGGCACATCCTCGGCATGCTCTAAAATGCGCGGCTCGGTATAGGGCAGGATCGGCAATGCAATGCGAAAAACCGTCTGATATGTTCGGCACCAGGCACGACGGGCTAGATGCATAAAGGAAACTCCTTCATTTGTTGATAGGTCAACATTTGCTCGACCGATTGTACTCAGCGGCGGTCAAAGACGGCCTGCCAATCGTTAATCAATCAACATCTTCATATCTCAAAATTGTTTTATTAAAAATCATTCCTAATAGGCTTCACATTTGGTTGCATTTATGGATAATAGGACTCGTCAAGACGCACGTCCGGAGAGGGCCCTTACGGGACCGGACGAGCGCACAATCGCCATCGATCGAAAGGATCGAATCATGAAGTTTGTTTGCCCCGTTTGCGGTTATGTGGAAGAGTTCGACGGCGACCAGCTGCCCGAGGACTTCAAGTGCCCCCAGTGCGGCGTTCCCGGTTCTCGCTTCCTGAAGCAGGAGGAGGGTCAGCTCGAGTGGGCTGCCGAGCACGTCGTGGGCGTCGCCAAGATGGAGGGCGTCTCCGAGGACATCGTTGCCGACCTGCGCGCCAACTTTGAGGGCGAGTGCTCCGAGGTCGGTATGTACCTGGCCATGGCTCGCGTCGCTCATCGCGAGGGCTATCCCGAGATCGGCCTGTACTGGGAGAAGGCTGCCCACGAGGAGGCCGAGCATGCCGCCAAGTTCGCCGAGCTCCTGGGCGAGGTCGTGACCGACTCCACCAAGAAGAACCTCGAGATGCGCGTTGAGGCCGAGAACGGCGCCACCGCCGGCAAGACCGATCTTGCCAAGCGTGCCAAGGCCGCCGGCCTCGATGCCATCCACGACACCGTGCACGAGATGGCTCGCGACGAGGCCCGCCACGGCAAGGCTTTCGCCGGCCTGCTCAAGCGCTACTTTGGCTAAGCCAACCGCCTGAGACATAACCTCAAGCTCGATGAGGCCCGGACCGTATTGGTTCGGGCCTTTTTCGTGCCTCACGAACTTGTTAACGCCCTGAAATAGGACCGTCTTCGGCATCGGCTTCTCGTCAAAACTAAGTGAGTAGACTTTTTGGAACTTGCCGAGCAGACCATCCATATCACTTTATAAAGCCGCAGGTAAATGCCTTGTTGCAAAACGACCTAGTCGCCAAAGTGACAAAAGTCTACTCACTTAGATTCGCAGCCGTCCACGATCGAGCCATTTTGTGTCTAACGGGCATCTTTCCGTCGATTACTCCCAATTTTGTCCAGTCAATGAATAGTTCAGACCGGAGTAATATCTCAGCCCTTTGCTCATCCGAGCTTTTATCACGATATTCAGCATCGAGCATCCTGCATATGGCCTTAACGATCGCGCGGAATCTATCCTCATCCGATATCTGTCTGTGTGTCAGGAGAAGCACATCGTAGCCCATGGCCTGAAGGGCCGTCATGCGGTCAGCGTCACGCAAGCCATCCCCTGCGCGTCCGTGCGAGGCCTTTCCCTGACATTCAATGGCCACCTGTCGCCTACCGTCCGGTGAAGAAAGAAGTAGGTCGATATATATACGGGACTTTCCCACAATCGCTCGAGCACTTGTGCCTAGCATCACTTCAACATTAAGCTCTATGTCGCAAAAACCTTCGCCTCCCAGGGATCGCGGCAGTGCAAGTAGCAAATACGCCTCGACCTCAAAAGGCGACGCGGCACCCCATGGAACGAGTTGCGATACCGCCATAAATCTATTGCCGTAACGCATCCCGCAAACATCTGAACAAAAACGGTCAAGGTCTCCGCCCAAAACCAAAGCGTCTCGACGCCATAAATTTGAGGCGGTGCCGTCCTCGGACGGGCAGCGCACCCAACCGAACGTTGTCGAAATCGCGCCCGAATCAATTGCACGCGAAAGCTCCGCCTCAAGTGCCGCCGGCAGGGCACACACCGCAAACAAGCCACACATCTCCGCCAATACCAAAAGAAGCTGAAGATCCGTCAGATGCCGCGACATGATGAATGTCGTCAGTAGAGGAGATGTAACCAAAAACCCATGCTCCGTTTCCAGCACGGATTCCCTGGGGAGCTCACCAAGAAACAGCCGCTGCCTAATGCTGGCAGGACAAGTCCGTTTGTTTCTCGTCCGAACCAATGTATACAACGGAAAACCGAGCGCGACCGCAGCCGTCGGGTTGCGGGCGAGATCATATCGCTGCCGGTCTTCTTCCGGTCGTGGAAGCGGCGGACACAAAGCGCGGACTTGAGGAGGCAAACGCCAGTACCTAAAAGCCGATATGTCACAAAGTAGATCCTTCATAGGCACAGGAAAACACGAATTTCAACCCAGTCAGTCACGCATTGGCGCGAACGCACCAAAAATGGCGCCGAACGGACTGCAAAGTTTTCAACAGCCCTCCCCAACTGGCCAAAAGCTTGCCAAGAGCTGGACGAAGCCCTGTTGAATACCCCATTTTTTTCTCATGCAGGAGCTTTGCGCGGCAAGTGAGTAGACTTTTTTGAACATCCCGAGCAGGCCGGTCATCCTGCTTTTCAAAACCGCAGGTAGATAGCTTGTTACAAAACTTCCTGGTCGCCAAAGTGCTAAAAGTCTACTCACTTAGGTTGCAGAGTGCCCCCCATTAGCTGCAATTCCAAGGTAGTTAGCACTTTTGGACTCAGATCGTCATACTGGACAAGAATTTGAGTTGAGTTTTCAGGGACAGATGCGCCATCGGCACACCAATAACAGTCACTGATATCGATAAACGGGATACTCGAGCGCGTGAGGGCCCGTGCAAAAGTGCTTCTGCCCGTTCCACGCTCCGCAACCACGATACAGTAAAGGCCCGCGTCTGCATGCTCGATCGAGACCTCTCCTGCCGGAAATACCTTCCGCACAAGCGCCATCAGGCCATCACGCGCCTCGCGAGCACGAACGCGCACGCGGTTCACATGTCGCTCGTAATCACCCGATTCCAGCAAACGCGCCAAAGCGACCTGGTCAACAGAGCTCACCGACGAGGCGTAGAAACCAAGGTTGCGCCTAAACCGCTCCATTAACTCATCGGGCAACACCATGTACGCCAAACGCAACGCCGATGACAGGCTCTTCGAAAACGTGTTGGTGTAGATGACCGAATGGGCGGCATCAATCGACGCGAGCGCGGGAATCGGCTTCCCGGCAAGGCGAAACTCACAATCAAAGTCATCTTCGATGAGATACCGACCTGGTCGCTCAGCGGCCCAGCTCAGAAGCGCATAGCGACGCGCAATGCTCGTCACAAGACCGGTCGGATACTGATGGGACGGCATCAGGTGAAGGACATCGGTCCCGCTTTTCTGCAGAGTGCTCAAGTCCACGCCCTCATCATCCAACGGGATATGTCGAACTTTGCAGCCCATAGCCTGATAGATACGCGTCAGACGCAAATAGCCCGGATCCTCAACCGCATACACCTTGTCCGCGCCAAGCAACTGAACCAACATGGTATCGAGCAGCTGGGCGCCCGCACCGATAACGATGTTGTTGGGGTCGACATTCATACCCCTTGTCCCGTGCAGATGGTGAGCAATTGCGCGTCGCAGCCGAGCAGTGCCCTGCGCCGGTGCGGGCGAAAAGATTTCGCGCTCGTCTTCGGATGCCAGCGTCGCCCGTAGCGCGCTTTGCCAAAGCCGCGCCGCCTCCAAAGCAGAAGGAGAAAGCGCATCGAATCGCTCGACCTGTCCGTTGACATCATGCACGCTGGGGCCCACAGAGACGGCATCTCGGTCGATGCCCTCCGCAGCCGAAGCCAAAACCGGTGCATCCGGAAGCTCGCAAGCGTAGTAGCCACGACGTGGTATTGAGCAAATATAGCCCTCAGCGAGTAACTGGCTATATGCATTCTCGATGGTAATAACACTGATTCCCAGATGACTGGCAAAGGCGCGCTTAGACGGCAAATGCTCCCCCGCCACAATGCGTCCAGCTACGATATCATCTCGAATTTGCTGGTAAACATACTCATAGAGCGATGCTTCGCCGCGTTTTTCCAAATTGTAGTCAAGCATGAGCCTATCACCTGACCTTATTAAGTCATTCAATCTGGTATTAGTCTGACCTTGTAATTATCTCGAAAACTGAGTATTTTGTCATACCCAGCTCCCCGATAGGATGTTCCGTCAAGCAATGCACATGCCAACCAAGGGAGCAACCATGGCAGAACAGAACAGCAAGGCCGACCGCGTCAAACTCAATCGCGAGCTCGCGCAGATGCTCAAGGGCGGCGTCATCATGGACGTCACCACGCCCGAGCAGGCACGCATCGCCGAGGAGGCAGGCGCCTGCGCCGTCATGGCACTCGAGCGCATCCCGGCCGACATCCGTGCCGCAGGCGGCGTCTCGCGCATGAGCGACCCCAAGATGATCAAGGGCATCCAGGAGGCCGTCTCCATCCCCGTTATGGCCAAGTGCCGCATCGGCCACATTGTCGAGGCGCAGGTCCTTCAGGCCATCGAGATCGATTACATCGACGAGTCCGAGGTTCTCTCCCCTGCTGATGACGTCTATCACATCGACAAGACCCAGTTTGACGTGCCGTTTGTCTGCGGCGCCCGCGATCTGGGCGAGGCGCTGCGCCGTGTTGCCGAAGGCGCCACGATGATTCGCACCAAGGGTGAGCCGGGTACGGGCGACGTCGTTCAGGCCGTGCGTCACATGCGCAAGATCCAAAAGCAGATCCGCGACGTAGTTGCCCTGCGCGACGACGAGCTCTTTGAGGCAGCCAAGCAACTGCAGGTTCCGGTCGAGCTGGTGCGCGAGGTCCATGCCACGGGTAAGCTTCCCGTCGTGAACTTTGCCGCCGGCGGCGTAGCGACCCCCGCCGACGCCGCGCTGATGATGCAGCTGGGCGCCGAAGGCGTCTTTGTCGGCTCGGGCATCTTTAAGAGCGGCGACCCCGCCAAGCGCGCAGCCGCCATCGTCAAGGCCGTGGCAAACTTCACCGATGCTAAGCTCATCGCCGAGCTTTCGGAGGACCTGGGCGAGGCCATGGTGGGCATCAACGCCGACGAAATCGAGATCATCATGGAGGAACGCGGGCGCTAGTCCAGCAGAAAGGATCGCACATGAGCGATTATGCAGACCAGACGGTCGCCGTGCTGGCGGTCCAAGGTGCTTTTGCCGAGCACGAGGCAAGACTGTCCGAGCTGGGCGCACGTTGTATTGAGCTGAGGCAGGCGGCTGATTTGAAGCAGGACTTTGACCGTCTGGTACTTCCCGGCGGCGAGTCTACCGTTCAAGGGAAGCTACTTGATGAGCTGGGCATGCTCGAGGAGCTTCGCACCCACATTGTTGAAGGCATGCCCGTCCTTGGCACCTGCGCCGGCTTGATTCTATTGGCGCGCGATCTTGCCGCACACGACGATAAGGGAACGCCGCGCCTAGCAACCATGAACGTACTCGTTGAGCGCAACGCTTATGGCAGACAGCTCGGCAGTTTTCGCACCAAGGGCCAGGTGTCCGGCATCGACGGTGAAGTGCCATTAACATTTATCCGTGCACCCCGCATCGTCGAGGTCCACGGCGACGCCAAGGCCTTAGCGAAAGTCGACGGCCGTATCGTCGCCGCCCGTCAGGGCAACCAGCTCGGCGTAACCTTCCACCCCGAACTCGACGAAGACACCCGCCTCCACGAACTGTTCCTACAAATGTAGGTATCGAAATCAACAAACGAAACGAGAGTGGACAATCTCCAGCCTTGAGCATGAATATGGGCTCAAACCGGGAGATTATCCACTCTCATGCTATGTAGTCGTTGGGGACGTTCTTAAACGACTGGTCAAACAAGAACGTCCCCAACGACCACCAAAATAAACCTGTCCCTTTTTGGCAGGCTTTGATCAGGACAACGCCGATGTTTTGGTACCGACAGACACTATGACCCAATCCGAGGGCACTAAAAAGATAGGAGCCCCCGCTCGTGACCGCGGGTCGGGGCTGCGACAATGATGTTGAAGTGCCATAGGCG
>CABUSR010000020.1 GCA_902494245.1 uncultured Collinsella sp. | reverse complement strand
TAAGTTTGTCGCGAGTTCCGCACGCAAAGGAAAGCACTTAATGTGCTTTCCGTCTTGCGCAGGACTGTAGAGCAGCAAACTTAACCCCCGCCCTCAGCCCCGGAAGCCCTCCCGGATGGCCCCAAAAAATTTTTCAAAAAAGTTGTTGCGCGCCGGACAGACTTCTGTGTATACTAATCCCCGCAGCGCACGCGAGCGGAAACAAACGCGAACGTCTGCCTGGGGAGTTAGCTCAGTTTGGTTAGAGCGCCGGCCTGTCACGTCGGAGGTCGCGGGTTCGAGCCCCGTACTTCCCGCCAATGCAATTAAAGCCACGTCTTCGGACGTGGCTTTTTGCGTTTGATGCACTTTGTTTCGATAGAACGATCGCCCTGGTGCATCTTCGCCCAGAATCCCCGCGCCTTCGGGAACGCAAGTAAAATCTAATAAGTATATCTGTCTGAACAACAGCTTTGTTGCGCAACACCTGTTCAACGAGACAGGGGGTTAGGTTATACTAAATTGCACTGTAGGCCGCATTTGATGCATTTCGCTCCAAGCGCGGCACTCAGTGGATATCCTATTTATCATTTGGATGTCCTAGCGGTCATTTAGCGTCTCGACACAAGCTCGGCCCCGGAGCTCGTTCGAGCTGTTCGTATTCCTTGAAAGGGGGAAAATGGACATATCGAGGAAGACTGATTACGCCCTTCGTATGCTGGCGATGCTTGCCGAGGATCCGGAGCGTTTGCTTTCTGTTCGCACCGCTGCCGAAGAGGTCAATGTCCCGTATTCGTTTGCCCGCTCGATTCAGCACGGTTTGGTCCAGGCCGGTATTGTGGAGAGCCTGCGCGGCGTCCACGGTGGCATGCGTCTCAAGGTCAGTCCGGACGATGTCACTATCCGCCAGGTCGTCGAGGCCGTTCAGGGTCCTATGGTTATGAACGATTGCACCGCGCCCGATGGTGACTGTGCGCGCATGGGCACGTGCTGCTATCATCCCCTGTGGGCCGGAGCCCAGGCGTTGATGCGCGACTACCTCGATTCCGTTTCGCTCGGCGACATCGTCGCTCACCGCCAGTTCCCGGCCGTCGATCCCAAGTTCGCCGACCGCGAAGCGTTTCCCGAGTACGCCACCTGCGCGTGCGCTTGCCGGGAGGAATAGCGCCGCATAAGGAGCATAGCCATGATTCAGGACCCCTTTCGTTCGATGATTCGTTCGGAAGGGGTCCTGCGTTATCGCGACCTTCCGTGGCGCCGCACGCGTGACCCGTACATCATTTGGCTTTCCGAGGTCATGCTGCAGCAAACACAGGTGCCACGCGTGGAGACGCGTATGCCGGCGTGGCTCGATCGCTTTCCGACCGTGCAGGCGCTCGCTCAGGCTGTCCCTTCCGATGTCTTGGATGCGTGGCAGGGGATGGGCTATAATCGCCGCGCCTTGGCGCTTCACAGGGCTGCACAGTGCGTTGTAGAGGACTGGGATGGGGAGTTTCCGCGCGAGACGCGTGACTTGGTCGCTCTGCCCGGCATTGGCCCGGCAACGGCGCAGGGCATCCGTTCGTTTGCATTCGATCTTCCGGGCGTGTATTTGGAGACCAATGTGCGCACGGTCTTTTTGCATCATTTCTTTCCCGATGTGCCGGCCGTTCCCGATCGCGAACTGGTGCCGCTGATCCAAGCTGCCTGTCCGGCGGCCCCCGGCGCGGCGGCGGACGAGATCGCGCCCTTTGCCGCGCCTCAAGACGATGCCGACACGCCGCGCGCGTGGTATTACGCATTGCTGGATTACGGCGCGTATCTTAAAAAGACACTGCCCAATCCGTCCAGGCGGTCGGCGGGCTATAGTCGTCAGTCCAAGTTTGAGGGCTCGCGCCGCCAAAAGCGCGCGCATATCGTGCGTATGTTGTTGGCAGCGCGCGATGGGCAGCCGGCGGGGATTACGCTTGCTGATGCCGTGGTGGGCGTCAACGAGATGGAAGCGGCAGCCGGTCGCGGGCCGGTCGAGTGCGACTTGATCGCGGGCATTCTGGCTGACCTGGAGCGCGAGGGCTTTTGCCGAGCCGAGGACGATCGTTGGTTGAGTGTGTAGCCCGCTCAAATCTGAAGAACGGGATTGTAAGGTTTAAATTCGCCGCTTGAGGGCATCCTAAAGACAAGGTCGCTCAAAGCCTATGGGCGGCACGTGTTGAAGGGAAGTACACCTATGGATTTTGAGAACTCTCAGACCAAGAAGAACCTCGAGACTGCTTTTGCCGGTGAGTCCCAGGCACACACCAAGTATCGCTACTATGCATCCAAGGCCAAAAAGGACGGCTACGTTCAGATCTCGAATATCTTTGCCGAGACGGCGGGCAACGAGTCCGAGCACGCCAAGCTGTGGTTTAAGTATCTGCACGACGGCGCCGTTCCGGGCACTCTGGACAACCTGCGTGACGCCGCCGCGGGCGAGAACTACGAGTGGACCACGATGTACGACGAGTTCGCCAAGACCGCCGAGGAGGAGGGCTTTGCCGAGATCGCCGAGAAGTTCCGTGGCGTCGGTGCTGTCGAGCAGGCTCACGAGGAGCGCTACAACAAGCTTGTCGAGCGCATTGAGTCGGGCGAGGTGTTTGAGCGCGAGGGCGTGAAGGTATGGAAGTGCCTGAACTGCGGGCACCTGCATGTGGGCGCCGAGGCGCCCGAGGTGTGCCCGGTGTGTAACCACCCGAAGGCGTACTTTGAGGAGCAGGTGGTGAACTACTAGCGCTTGGCGCTGGCTGCTGCGGAGCGCAGGGTGGGAGGCCGGATCGCCTTCCCTCCCCGCTCACGGCTCCGCAGGGTCGCGTTGAGGGAAGGCGATCCGGCCTCCCACCCTGCGCTCCGGCGTTGGGTCGTCGCGTGCTCGTTACAGGAAAGCTGATAAGAAGTTTGTGTGCCGCCCCTTATGGGGCGGCACGTTTTTGTGGGGGCCGGTTGGGGCGGTGACGTTGCTTAGAGGGTACACTGGGTAGCGTTGGCTATTTGTTTCCTCTTGTGAGGTGTTGGTTATGGGTAAGAAGTCTCGGGCTCGGGTTGCTGCGGCGGGAACTCGCAAGGATCCTGGTCGCCGGGTTGCCGAGGGCAAAAAGGCCGATCATGCCGAGAAGGATAAGAAGGTCGGCGCGCATGCTCATCCTGAGTGGGCGCCTCATTTGAATTCGGCTAGTGAGGATTTGACTGCCAAGTTGTTTACTCTGGTCGAGGTAATTTTGGGCGTGGTGCCCCTTGTGGTTATCGGTTTATTCTTGGCTTCGAAGGACGCCACGAGTGTCGATAAACTCACCGAGGTCTTTTCGCAGGAGCCCTCGATGGTGGTCACGTTTATTTCTGCGTGCTTGCAGCCGTTTGTGGCGTACATGCTGTATATGGTCTACCGCAAATACTGCGAGGGCGATGCTGGTTTTGTCGCCGGCAACCTGATTGGTCTTTTGTGCTCCGAGATCCTACTGCTCAATATCCCGGGCGTCATCGGTATGGGCATCTTGCTGTGGCGTGTTTGGCGCAACGTTGCCCCACACTTTGAGAGCTGGCTGTTTGAGCGCCGCGTAATGGGCGTGCTGGCAGACATCGCCGGGTCGCTCGTGATTCTCGTCTTGGCATTTATGTGCGCCACCGCCGCCCGAGGTCTCGCGGGCATGTAGTCTGTCCTCACCGACCACGGAGCGCAGGGCAACTGCTGGTTTCACCGCTCCGGACGTCAGACCCGCGGCGCATCCCTTTCCCTCTCGCTCACGGCTTCGCAGAGTCGCGCGAGGCAAAGGCATGCGCCGCGGGTCTGACGACGCGGGCTTGCCAACGAGTTTTGGCTAATAGATTGGTTTGTGTGCCGCCCCTTTGGGGCGGCACTTTTTGTGGGGGTCCCTGTCTTCACAATTTTCGTCAAGCTTTTGGTTAGATTTTGGTCAGTTGGCGTAAGGGTGGAAGGCCAAAAGATTGCTGGCGAAAAAAGCTCAGAGAAAGTGCTGGTAGGGGAGTTGTTGAGCTTTTCGACAGCTTTTGAGCAAAAGAAACTTTGTGGCTATTGCCGGCGATTGCGTTGTCGCGGTCATGGCGGTGCGGGATGCTGGTCGTAAGCGTCGAATGCTCCGATTTTGGAGGCCAGCATGGATCTGTTTCTTGAGACTCCGCAGCAACAAGCCGAGCGCATGTTGCGCCAGCAGCAACGACTCATGGAGATGCAAATGCAAGGGGCGGCAGTCCAGCCCTTTGCGCAAAATGTCGTGCCCGCTGCTGTACCTGCAGCTGTGCCCGGGTGCGAATCGGCACCAGAGGCCTATTCCGTACAGCAAGATTCATATGCACAGGAGCTCGCGTTCGACAAGCGTCGTGCGCGTCGTCGCCGCGTGGGCCAGCGCCTGCGCACATTGGCGATGATCGTGCTCATTCCGCTAGGACTTGCGGCGATTTTCTTGGTCTCGTATGCGCTCACCTGCATCCTCAACGGTGCTTCGCCCGGCGAAGTGCTCCAACATCTGTCAGCCCTCGGCCAGCGCCTAGGCGATGTCATAACAACAATCCGCGCCGGCTGGGAGAGTTAGCGTTTGTCACATTAGGACTTCTAGGGTGTAGGGATTATCGCCACGAGCGGAATTCTTGCATCCTGTGGGTCCTGTCGTGCGACTGAATAGTATTATTGAAGATGAATAAGAATAGTAAATGAACGGAGGTGCTCGGTTGAATCTGACCTTTGAGGGATTCTTAAAAGGCTATTGCCGAGAGCTATCCGGACAGCAGTCGCTGAGTTTTAGAAAATTGGTTGAGCAGGCGACGACGGCTGCGCCGCGCGTGGCGGAGCCTCTGTTTTTGCTCGCTTTGGCGCAAGGAAAAGCCGAATACGTTCTGGGCTTATCCGAGGGCTCGTGGATGGAACAGGATTACCGAGACGTTTTATCCTTGTACGGCCAAGCGGGTAGCATGGCGTCTCTATGCGCCAAAAGTGAGCTCCCTAATCGTTATGCCAACGTTTGGCGTGCATATAGAGCGGTGAAGGAAAAGCCGGCGGCCGATAGAAGGGTGAACGCCCTGATGAGAAAGAAAACGCTGGAAGCATTGGAGGAATCGGGTGTAACGCGCTATGGCCTCTGCCGTGCTCTGCGCCTGAATAAAGGAAACGTATACGCATACTTGGCCGGCGATGACTCAAAGGTGAGCAGGAAAACGGCGCGCCGCATTATGGAATATGCGGAGGAGAGGGGCGCCCAAGAAGGGGCCGGGCGCCCGGTGTGTGTGGCGGGGTAAGATTGATCGCGGTTTTGATTGGTGCTCGATTGGGTTTGTTGGGCGGAGATTATGTCTGCTATTGATATCGTGCTTGTTGTGATCGCCTTGGTGGCGGTGGGGGTTGCTGTGGCTTGCGCCCTCCAGCTCAAGAGCCTGCGTGCCGAGTTGCGGGAGCGTGGCGACAGTAGCGCGGAAACGCTGGCAGCACTCGAGCAGGCCAACAACGCGCTCGATGCCCTGAACGTCGCGCTGGCCGAAACCCGCCGCACGGCCAATGCCATCGCGCAGCAGCAGACGACCGATGCGGCCGTGGAGCAGCAACGTTACCTGACCATCGCACGTGAGTTTTCGCAAGCTGGTGACCGGATGGATGACCTGCGCCGCGAGACGGCCCAACAGCTCGGTGCCAACCGCGAGGGCATCGAGCACCGCCTGGACAAGGTGCGCGAGACGGTCGATGCCCAGCTGGGTGCTATCCGCAAAGACAACAACGTGCAACTCGATCAGATGCGCGCGACGGTGGACGAGAAGCTCTCCCGCACGCTCAACGACCGCCTGTCGGCATCGTTTAAGCAGGTGAGCGACCAGCTCGAGGCCGTGTACAAGGGCCTGGGCGACATGCAGTCCATCGCCACCGGCGTGGGCGACCTTAAGCGCGTGCTGGGCAACGTGAAGGCGCGTGGCATTTTGGGCGAGGTACAGCTGGGTGCAATTCTGGCGGACATCCTTACACCCGACCAGTATCTGGAAAACGTCGCCACCAAGCCCGGCGCCTCGGAGCGCGTTGAGTTCGCCGTCAAGCTGCCGGTGGACGAGGGCGACCCCGTGCTGCTGCCGATTGACTCCAAGTTTCCGGGCGACGCGTACGAGCACTTGCTCGACGCGCAGGGGTCGGGCGATGCGGAGACCGTGGCGGCTGCGCGCAAGACGCTCGACACCATGGTCAAGCGCGAGGCCAAGGACATCTGCGAAAAGTACCTGAGTGTGCCGGCAACGACCAACTTTGGCATTATGTTCGTTCCGTTTGAGGGACTGTACGCCGAGGTCGTCAGCCGCCCCGGGCTTATCGAGACCCTGGGCCGCGACTATCACGTCAACGTTGCCGGTCCCAGCACCATGGCGGCCATCCTCAACAGTCTGCAGATGAGCTATCAGACGTTTAAGTTGCAAAAACGTACCGACGACGTGCTGCGCGTGCTCTCCGCCGTCAAGGCCGAGCTGCCGCGCTATCAAAAGGCGCTGCGCCGCGCCCAGCAGCAGATCGAGACCGCGGGCAAAACGGTCGAGGGCATCATCACCACGCGCACCAACGTCATGGAGCGCAAGCTCAAGGACATCGACGCGCTGGAAGACGCCGACCAAGCCGATGAGATCTTGGGACTCACGTCCGCGAGCCTTCTCGCGGACCAAGAAGACGAGGACTAATTGCAACAAGACGGTGGGGCACCGGCGCAAACGCGGGCGCCCCACCGCTTTTCGTATCGCACTTGTCTGAAGCGTGCTCCAATGTGCAACAATGGCGTTTCGCCCTATCAGACGCGAAAGGAAGCTCATGTCTCAGAGAAGCGCCAGCCCGCTCAGCCACTCCACCGTGCGCCGCACGCTGCAGCGGTTTTGGGGTGTCACGCGCACGCAGCCGCTGATTGTCTTTCTCTCGGTATTCTCGTCGGCGGGCTACATCTTTTTGCTGACGTTTGCCAATACCTATGTGATGGCCCTCATTGTCGACCGCGTTCAAGCCGGTCCCGTGGCGGGTGACCAGGTGTTTGAGGTCTTCGGCCCCTATATCCTGGCGCTCGTACTCGTTAACCTGGTGGGTCAGATCCTCTCCAAGTTACAGGACTACACCGTCTACAAGCTCGAGATTGCAGGCAACTATCACCTGGCGCGTCTATGCTTCGACACGCTCTCCAACCAATCCATGACATTCCATACCAGCCGCTTTGGCGGATCGCTTGTGAGCCAGACAAGCCGTTTTATGAGCGGCTACACGGGTCTGGTCGACGTGACGGTGTATTCGCTCATCCCCACCATCACCTCGGTCATCTGCACCGTGGCCGCACTCGCCCCGGTGGTGCCGACGTTTACCGTGATCCTGGTGTGCATCATGGTCGTCTACATTGCGTTTGTCTGGCTTATGTACAAGCGCATCATGCCGCTTTCGGCCGCGACGTCCGCCGCGCAGAACAAGCTCTCGGGCGTGCTCTCCGACGCGGTCACGAACATCTTGGCCGTCAAGACCTGCGGGCGCGAGGACTTTGAACGCGATCTGTTCGACGCCGCCGATCGTGCCGCGCGCGACGCCGAGACGGTCTCGATGCACGCCATGATGCAGCGCAACTTTACGACCTCGGGCCTTATCGTCATCACCATGGCCGTGGTGAGTGTGTTCGTGGCGGGCGGCAACGCGTGGTTTGGCATCTCGGCCGGCTCGCTCGTCATGATCTTTACCTACACCTATAACCTCACCATGCGCCTGAACTACGTAAGCTCCATGATGCAGCGCATCAACCGCGCTTTGGGCGATGCGGCCGAGATGACGCGCGTGCTGGACGAGCCATGTTTGGTGGCAGACGACCCGGACGCCCCTGAGCTCAAAGTGACCGAAGGCGCGATTGATTTTGAGCACCTGAGCTTTGCGTACCGTGACGCTGCGGCGGGCGAGAGCGTGTTCGATGACCTGACACTTCATGTGGCGGCGGGCCAGCGCGTGGGCCTGGTGGGCAAATCGGGCTCGGGTAAGACGACGCTCACCAAGTTGCTGCTGCGCCTGGACGATGTCCAGGGCGGCCGCGTGCTCGTGGACGGTCAGGATGTCTCGCGCTGCACGCAGCAGAGCCTGCGCCGCCAGGTTGCCTACGTGCCGCAGGAGGCGCTGCTGTTCCACCGCTCCATTCGCGAAAACATTGCCTACGGTCGTCCCAACGCCACTGATGAGCAGATTCGCGAGGCCGCGCGCCTGGCCAATGCCCTGGAGTTTATCGACCGCTTGCCCCGCGGCTTTGACACCATGGTGGGCGAGCGCGGCGTCAAGCTCTCGGGCGGCCAGCGGCAGCGCGTGGCTATCGCCCGCGCCATCCTAACCGACGCGCCGATTCTGGTGCTCGACGAGGCGACCTCTGCCCTCGACAGCGAGTCCGAGGCGCTGGTGCAGGAGGCGCTTGAAAACCTGACGCGTGGACGTACCTCCATTGTGGTGGCGCACCGCCTGTCCACCGTGGCGGCGCTCGACCGCATCGTGGTGCTGGCCGATGGCGAGATCGTCGAGGACGGCACGCATGCGCAGCGCGTCGAGGCGGGCGGTGAGTACGCGAGCCTGTGGAGCCGTCAGACCGGCGCATTCTTGGAGGCGTAAGCGTCTCGGACGTGGGACAATTGTGCCCATAAGTTTATTGTGCCGTTGAGCCAAGGAGTCGTTATGCCACGCGAGACCAATGCCGCCAAACGCGAGCGCGCCGTTGAGGTGTGTGAGCGCCTCAACCGTCGCTATGGCCCGGTCGAGTGCTTTTTGGACCACGAGAATCCCTTCCGCCTGCTGATCGCGGTGCTGCTCTCGGCGCAAACGACCGATGCGCAGGTCAACAAGGTGACACCGCGGCTGTTTGCCCAGTGGCCCACACCCGAGGCCATGGCTGGGGCGAGCGTGGCTGACGTGGCAGACACCATCAAGTCACTCGGCTTCTACAAGAGCAAAGCCAAGCATGCCGTCGAGGCCGCGCAGATGATCGTCGCCGACTATGGCGGCGAGGTGCCGGCCGACATGAAGGAACTCGTGAAGCTGCCGGGCGTGGGACGCAAGACGGCAAACATCGTGCTCAACGTGGGGTATGGCATCGTGGAGGGTATTGCGGTGGACACACACGTCAACCGCATTGCGCACCGCCTGATGCTGAGTCCTAAGACGCATGCCAAGGAGCCGCTCAAGACCGAGCAGGATCTGCTCAAGATTTTGCCGCACGAGTATTGGGAGTCGGTCAACCATCAGTGGATCACCTTTGGTCGCGAGATCTGCGACGCCCGCAAGCCTAAGTGTGACGAGTGTCCGCTGGCAGATTTGTGCCCCAGCGTGCGCGTAGCGGGGTAGGGCGGAACGTATCTTCGTCTGGCGTTTTTTGCGGGGCTGGGTTTGCCCTTGAGCCGGAGTCCTCTCCATGCGCTACCATGACAGACAATGTATTTGACGTACGACCCGCCGAGCTTGCCCCGGCGGGCTTTTGGCGTTGCGATGCCGGAGGAACAGCATGCTCATTCACCGTATAGCCGCGCAGCTCTACACTGCCGAGGCGCTGCAGACCGTCGAGGCCGGACTCGATGCCGGCGAGGACGTGACGCTGGCCGTGTCGCAGTCGGGTCGCACGCTTATGGCGGCCGCCCAGTTTGCGCGCCGTCCGCGCCCGACGGTCTACATTGTGAGTGGCGAGGATGCGGCCGATCGCGCCGCTCGTAGCCTTGCCGCTTACGTGGGCCTGGCGCATGTGTGCCGTTTCCCCGAGCGCAAGGATTATCCGTGGCGCGAGCAGGCGCCCGACGACGCCGTGGTAGCGCAGCGCTGCGAGGCCCTGGGACGCATCGTGCGCGGGGACAACTGCATTATGGTTGCCTCGGCTCGCGCGTTGCTGCGCTGCGTGCCGCCAGTCGAGAGCCGCTACTGGGAGTCCACGATCTTTGCGGTGGGCGAGGAGATTCCTTTTGACGAGGTGCCGCATCGCCTGGTGGGCATGGGCTACACCAATGCCGGCGCCGCTGATGCGCCCGGTCTGTTCCGCGTTCACGGCGACACCGTCGAGGTGTTCCCTGCACAGGAAAAGGCACCCGTGCGCATTGAGTTCTTTGGCGACGAGATTGACCGCATCCGCCGCATGGTGAGCTCAACGGGGCAGACCATCGGCAACGAGGACAGTATCGAGATCTTCCCCTGCCGTGAGCTGGCGCTTACCGACGATGCCGTTCACAACATGCACGTGGCGCTCTACCGCGCAAGCCAGGACGACAGCAAGTTGGCTGCGCTGCTCGAGATGGTGGATGCGCGCATCGTCACGCCTGAGCTCGACCGCTTTTTGCCGGTGATGTACGGCCAGACTGTGAGCCCGCTGTCGCACGTGAGCGGCAAGGCGCTCGTGGTGCTGTCCGAGCCGCGCTCGCTGTTCGACGATTGTCTGCACGCCTACGAGGATATCGAGGCACGTGCCGGCGAGGCGGGGGTCGACCGTCTGGACGGCCTGTACGTGCGTGCCCAGCAGCTCGACTTTGGTTCCCAGCAACGCCTGAACTATGTGAGCCTCATCCGTGCCGGCGGTGCGGTGACGGCCGAGCTCAAGATTGAGCAGCCGGCCATCGCAGGCTCGGACAATCGCTTTATGACGCGCATTCAGGAAGTCGTGGGCAAGCGCTACGCCTGCGTGTTTGCCATTCCCGATCGCGGTGCGCGCGAGTCGATGGAGCTCACCTTTGGCGACGAGGGCATTACCTTTGAGGAGTCGCTGACGGCCGCGCCCGAAAATGTCGGCGCTATCGGCGACCGCGTTCGCGTGGCAGCGGCGGATTCCGCCGACCGTGCCGCACGCCAGGAGGCCCATGCTTCCATTCGCGAGCGTAAGGCCGACGCGCTCAACGCCCGCTCGCTCGAGGCGGGCGCCGCGCAGGCTGCCGCCGGCGCTGCCGTGCCCACCATCTCGCGCGGGCGCGTGACCTTTGTGGACGCTGCCCTGCCGCAGGGCGTGGTGGTGCCCGACGCCAATTTGGCCGTGTTCTCGATCGCCGACCTCAATGCCCGCATGGATGCCAACCGCGCGCGCAGCCGCCGCAAGGTTGACATTACGCAGATCACCTTCCCGTTTAAGCCAGGCGACTACGTGGTGCACGCTACCCACGGCATCGCGCTCTTTAGCGAGATCGCGCGCCAGGAAGTGGGCGGCAAGGAACGCGACTACTTTTTGCTGGAATATGCCGACGGCGACAAGCTCTACGTGCCGCTCGAGCAGGTCGACCGCATCACACGCTATGTTGGCCCCGACGGCGACAAGCCGCGCCTGACCAGGCTCAATACCGCCGACTGGACGCGCGCCACCAACAAGGCGCGCAAGAACGCCAAAAAGCTGGCGTTTGATCTGGTCGACCTGTATACGCGCCGCTCGTCGATTACCGGTATCGCCTGTCCGCCCGATACGCCCGAGCAGATCGAGATGGAGGAGAGCTTCCCCTACGACGAGACGCGCGACCAGCTGGAGGCTATCGCCGACATCAAGGCCGACATGGAGGCGCCCAAGCCCATGGATCGCCTGCTCTGCGGCGACGTGGGCTTTGGCAAGACCGAGGTTGCCCTGCGCGCGGCGTTTAAGTGTGTGGACTCCGGCCGTCAGGTCATGGTGCTCTGCCCCACAACCATTCTGGCCCAGCAGCACTACGAGACATTCTTTGAGCGCTTTGCCCCGTTTGGCCTGGAGGTCGAGGTGCTCAGCCGCTTCCGCACCCCGGCGCAGCAAAAGCGCGCGCTCAAGGCGTTTGCCGAGGGCACGATCGACGTGCTCATCGGCACGCACCGCCTGCTTTCGGCCGACGTGAACCCCAAGAACCTGGGCATGGTGATCATCGACGAAGAGCAGCGCTTTGGTGTGCAGCACAAGGAGCAGCTCAAGAACCTGCGCGAGCAGATTGACGTGCTCACGCTCTCGGCAACGCCCATCCCGCGAACCATGCAGATGGCCACGAGCGGCGTGCGCGACATGAGCCTGATCACCACGCCGCCGACCGGGCGCCGCCCCGTGATCGTGCACGTGGGAGAGTACGATCCCGACGTGGTGAGCGCGGCGATTCGCCTGGAGGTGGGTCGCGGCGGCCAGGTGTACTACGTGTCCAACCGCGTCAAGACCATCGACGACGCCGTGGCGCGCGTGCACGAGGCCGCGCCCGAGGCGCGCGTGGGCGTGGCGCACGGCAAGATGAGCCCGCGCGAGGTCGAGGACGTGATGATCGAGTTCGCGACCAAAAAGATCGACGTGCTCATCGCCACGACCATCGTGGAGAGCGGTATCGACAATGCGACCGCCAACACGCTGATCATCGAGGACTCGCAGCGTCTGGGTCTGGCACAGCTCTACCAGCTTAAGGGCCGTGTGGGTCGTTCTGCCACGCAGGCATACGCGTACTTTATGTTCCCCGGCGAGCTGCCGCTTACCGAGGAGGCCACGGCGCGTCTGACCGCGCTTTCCGAGTTCCAGGACCTGGGCAGCGGCATGCGCATCGCCATGCGCGACCTGGAGATTCGCGGCGCCGGCTCGCTTATGGGCGCCGAGCAGCACGGCAACCTGTCGAGCGTGGGCTTTGACCTGTTTACGCAGATGCTGGGACAGGCCGTGGCCGAGGCACGCGGCGATGACGATGCCGGCGTGGAGGCGGCGAGCGTGGGCATTAACCTGCCGGCCGACTACTTCTTGTCCGAGGAGTACCTGCCGGCGGTGGATCAGCGCGTGCTCGTGTACCGTAAGCTCGCGGCGGCCGAGGACCTGGAGAGCATCGATGAGGTGCAGGAAGAGACCGAGGCCGCGCATGGCGAGCTGCCGCTGGCGGGACTCAACCTGTTCAATCGCGCACGAATCCGCATTCGCGGCGAGCGCCTTGGGCTCGAGAGCGTCACGCTCAGTGGCGGCCGCATCACGTTTTTGGGCGTCGACGTGCCCAAGAAGGTGGCCTTTGAGCTTAAGACCCGCTATGGCGCGGTGAGCTTCCCCAAGAGCCGCAAGCTGTCGGTGCCCTATAAGGCAGGCGCCGGTGTGGGCAGCGGCCTGGGTCGCGGCCTCGACGCCAACGACGGCACCGGCCCGGTGGCGGCGGCGCTCATGCTGCTGCAACAGCTGGGCGCTAGCGACGACGACTAACAAGTAGGGGGCGTGGTGGGATGAAGTTGTCTTTGTCCCGCCACGTTGCAGGTTGATTCCAGCCCCATCGAAAGGAAAGCATGTTCGGATACATCTATAAGAAAGATGTCGCCATTATCGCGGTTGTCCTGTGTCTTTGTCTGGGCGTGGGCAGTTTCTTCGATTATCAGATCTCGAGCGCGCTGTTCAATATCGGCAGCATGTACGGTCGCTTTGTCGAGGCGGCCGGTGAGCTGCCGTTCGAGCTGACGGCGAGCATCGCGGGCGTTATGCTCGTGCGCGCGGTGCGTCCCGACTCCAGGGGGAGCAAATGGCTCGCCGTGCTCGGCATCCTCGTCAACGTTGGCCTGACCGGCTACGAGATCGTTTCGTCCCTGAGGGTTGGCGGCAAACTCATCGCGGCTCAGTTGGTGCTGACGTTTGTGCTGGCCATCGTCGCCAACCTTATCGTCTATCGCCTCACGCGCACGACCGAGCCCGACGAGCTCACGCGCTGGGCGTTGATGGTGCTTGTCGTGTGGGTCGCTCAGGCCATCATCCTCAATGTGATTGTCAAGCCGCTGTGGTCGCGCCCGCGCATGCGCGTGATCGAGGTGACGCCGGGGCTCGAGTTTCAGCCGTGGTGGGTGATCGGCAATCCTGACAAGTGGACCTATATCGCCGCCGGCGTGATCAAGGACGGGTTCAAGTCGTTTGCGAGCGGACACACGGCGCATGCGGCGATCGGCCTTATGCTCGCCGGGCTTCCCGCGGCAGCCTTTAAGGAAAAACCTTCGCGTCGCCGCGTGATCTTTTGGGCGGCGGCTGTGATCGCGGCGCTCGTCGCCTTTGGGCGCATCGTGATCGGAGCGCACTTTTTGAGTGACGTGAGCTGCGGTTTTGTCCTGGTACTGGCACTTGAGTGCCTTGCCGCGCGCATTGCCTATCCCAGCGGCGTACAATAGCTCCGTTTGAATCATCTGGCCGATACCCGGTAAGAGAGGATTGCCATGCTCGCGTTTAACAACGATTATTCCCACGGCGCACACCCGGCAGTGCTGCAGGCGCTCGTCGATACCAACATGGAGCCGCAGCCCGGCTACGGTACCGATGCGCACACCGAGCGTGCCAAGCAACTTATTCGCGAGGCCTGCCAGGCCCCCGATGCCGACGTGTTTTTTCTGGTGGGCGGCACGCAGGCCAACGCGACGGTGATCGACATGCTGCTTGCGCCCTACGAGGGCGTCGTTGCTGCCGAGACCGGCCACGTCGCCTGCCACGAGGCGGGCGCCATTGAGTTTGGCGGCCACAAGGTGCTCACCA
Source organism: uncultured Collinsella sp. (assembly GCA_902494245.1). Lineage (GTDB taxonomy): Bacteria > Actinomycetota > Coriobacteriia > Coriobacteriales > Coriobacteriaceae > Collinsella. Next base: position 25,091 of record CABUSR010000020.1, on the reverse strand, counting down.
TCCCCGGCTACGAGGGCAAGATGCACGCCGAGGACCTCGAGAACTATATCCAGGTGTTCTACGAAAACGAGAGCTACGAGCACACGGTGTTCCCGGGCGCCGTGTACGTGAGCCTATCGACTGAGTACGGCACGCTGTACTCCAAGGCCGAGCTCACGGCGATTCACGCGGTGTGCCAGAAGCGCGAGATTCCGCTGTTTGTGGACGGTGCTCGCCTGGCCTATGCGCTGGCGGCCGATGAGTGCGACATTACCCTGCCCGAGCTGGCGCAGCTGTGCGACGTGTTCTACATCGGCGGCACCAAGTGCGGCGCGCTCTGCGGCGAGGCTGTGGTGTTCTGCGGCATGCACGCTCCGGCACATCCCATTCCGCGCATTAAGCAGCACGGCGCGCTGTTGGCCAAGGGCCGTCTGACGGGCGTCCAGTTTGAGGCACTCTTTACCGATGGCTTGTATTTTGAGATTGGTCGACAGGCGATCGAGACGGCTCAGGCGCTGCGTCGTGTGCTGCACGAGCGCGGCTACCAGTTCTTTTTGGAGACGCCCACAAACCAGCAGTTTGTGATTCTGCCCAACGAGGACATGGCGCGCATTCGCGAGCACGCCTCGATCGAGTACTGGGAAAAGTACGACGAGACCCACACGGTGGTGCGCTTTTGCACTAGCTGGGCCACGACGCAGGAGGATATCGACGCGTTGGCGGCTGTCCTGTAGCCTGATGTAACGACGAGGGGCCGCCTTGCGCTTGGGTTTGGCGCAAGGCGGCCTTTGTTTTTGAGGGAGAAGGGTTGTATGACCGAGATGTTCGAGCCGACGATTCGTCTGGCGACGCCCGATGATGCGCCGGCGTTGCTTGCCATCTATGAGCCGTATGTGCGCCAGACGGCGATTACCTGCGAATACGAGGTGCCGAGCGTTGAGGAGTTCGCCGGGCGCATCGAGCGTACGCTCAAGCGCTATCCGTATCTGGTGATGGAGCTGGACGGGCGTCCGGTAGGTTATGCCTATGTGAGTCCGCTCAACAGCCGCGAGGCATACGACTGGTCGGTCGAGACATCGATCTACCTGGCGCGCGATGTGCGCCACGGCGGGCTGGGTCGTATGCTGCACGACGCGCTCAAGCAATGCCTGATTGCGATGGGCATCACCAACATGTGCGCGCTCATCGCCGTGCCGCACGACAAGGACGACGAGTATCTGACGCATAACAGTCAGGATTTCCATGCCCATATGGGGTATCGCCTGGTGGGCGCCTTCGACCGCTGCGCCCAAAAGTTCGGCCGCTGGTACGACATGTGCTGGATGGAGCTGGTCCTTGCCGAGCGCACACCCAACCAACCCAAACCAATCTGGTTCCCCGACCTCCCCAAACCTACCATTTAGGGGCAGGTTTATTTTGGCAGGTTAGCCGATGGGCTCGGTGTATTTGGCACGGTCGGTGCGCTGGATGCGCTTGGAGACATGGAGCGGTCGGCCGTCGGTGTCGTAGACGTAGTCGGTGATCAGGATCAGCGCCTGCCCGCGCTCAACGTTGAGCAAAAACGCCTCGTTTTGCGAGGCATAGCACACCTCAAAGGTCTTGTGCCCCTGTGCCGGCGCGCGATGGAATTCCTGGCGCAGCGTGGCGTAGAGCGAACCGTTGATATCGCGATCGATGAGTGCTTCGAAGCTCGGTGGTAGATAGGTGGTCTCCAGGCACAGCGGCGCATCGTCCAGATAACGCAGTCGGACAAGTTTGACGAGCTTGCTGCCCACGGCGACATCGAAGAACTTGGCCGCATTGCCCGCGGCCTTGGCAAAGCCCGAGTCCACCGTGCGCGTGGTGGGCTTCATACCCTGACCCTGGACCTGTGTCGTGTAGCTCGAAAACACCAGGTTGTTCTCGTGGAGCGCCGGCGTGTCGGCCACAAAGGCGCCACGCCCGCGCTCGGTGCGCACCAGGCCCTCATCAACGAGCACCTTAAGGGCGTGGCGTACGGTGCTACGCGACAGCCCCGATTCGTCCATGAGTTCCATCTCGGACGGCAGCTTGTCTCCGCGCGCGTAGGTGCCGGAGGCGATGCGGTCGCGCAGCATGCCCGCCAAGCGCTCGTATTGGGTCAGTCTCTTTTTAGATGAAGCGTTCATGCGATCAACCTGTATCTAACCTGTATGCGTATCTAATCAAGCATGTATTCAATACAACAACAAAACCGCTGGTATTAAGTTATCGAAAACCGTATCAGCAAATTTTCTAAGACAAATATAGCATACAACTAGTCGACATAACCAAAACATGTATGTAACTTGTATGCCATCGAGAGCATCAAACGAGAAGAAAGGCTGATGCACGATGACTACTCAGGAACAGGTTAAGGACGTCGTCTCCCAGGTTTTGGCCGACAAGGCAGACAAGGGCGGCATCAAGCGCGTCGTGTGGATTGGCGCCGGCGGATCCAACGGCGGCAACTATCCTGCCCAGTACTTTATGGAGCACGAGGCCACGCAGGTCGTGAGCTCCAGCTACACCAGCAACGAGTTCGTGCACGCAACCCCTGCCTACGTCAACGAGAACACCCTGGCCGTCGTCGTGTCCATGCGCGGCACCAAGGAGACCATCGTCGCCGCCCAGGTCGCCAAGGACCACGGCGCCAGCACCATCGCCATCTATGTCGACGAGTCCGGCCTCACCGAGGTCTGCGACTACAAGATTCAGTATGACAGCCTGGCCGTCGACGAGTCTTGCATGGGCCGTACCAACTCCGCCGTCGTGACCATGATCGCCATGGAGCTTACGCAGCAGACCGAGGGCTATGCCGAGTACGAGACCGCTATGGCCGCGTTCGACTTGGTCGACCCCATCTATCGCAAGGCCGTCGAGTACACCCGTCCGCTCGCTGCCAAGTGGGCCGAGCAGAACGCCGACAAGCCCTGCATCAACGTGATGGCTCAGGGCCCGCTCTTTGGTGCCGCCTACGTCTTTAGCATCTGCAACGTGCAGGAGATGCTGCAGATCGACTCCTGCACCATCAACACCTGCGACTTCTTCCACGGCCCCTTCGAGATCCTGGACAAGCGCACCTCGCTGTTCCAGCTCATCAGCGTCGGCCGCAGCCGCTGCAACGACGAGCGCGGCATCCGCTTCGTCAACCAGTACGGTGGCGAGCGCGTCTATCAGCTCGACGCCAAGGAGCTCGGCCTCAACGACATCAAGGACAGCGTGAGCGAGTACTTCAACCACCTGATCTTTGCCCCGATCCTCAACAACGTGTACATGCGTGCGCTCTCTGCCGTCACCCACAAGGACTACATGACGCGCCGCTACATGTGGAAGCTGGACTACTAAGAGTTACGCGGTTTTACCAAACCGCGTAACGGCTCGACGCTGCGCGGACCGCATTTGGACAATCTGACGTTCAACTTCAAGGGCGCGACCAGAAGGTCAGCGCCCTTTCGTTTCACGCCACCTTGCCTCAAATGCGGCCCGCTCGCTGACTTATGCTCAACCAGCGGTGCCTTAGACGTTGGGGACGTTCTTAAATGACTAGTCATTTGGGAACGTCCCCAATGAGTATGTGGGGAAGCAGATTTTTCCGTTCGGCGATTTGTGTCTTGAAAAATGTATATAACGACTATAACGTAGTACGAAACATATTGGAAACAATACCGAGGAGGCTGCGTTGAAGAAGAGCAATCTGGGCTATGTGCTGGTGCTGATCGCCGCGCTTATGTGGGGCAGCATCGGAATCTTTGTAAACGGCATCTCGGCCATGGGCGTTTCGTCCCAGAGCATGGCTGCCTTTCGCTTGTTGGTCGGAGCGCTTATCTTGGCGCCGGTCCTGATGTTTATGGGCTGCCGTCCGGGTGAGGGGTCTACCGTGGCTCAGGGTCCGCTGGCCCTGTTCAAGGCAAGCCCTAAAGAGCTTGTTCCCTGTGCGCTTGTCGGCATCGTCGGTTTGGCCGCCGCCAACACCTGTTATTACGAGTGCATGGGCGAGGTGGGCATGTCCACGGCCTCGGTGCTGCTCTACACCTCGCCGGTGTTTGGCGTCATGCTCGGCCGCGTGCTTTATCGCGAGGACGTGACCCCCAACAAGCTCGTTGCCATTGTCTTTAACATCGTAGGCTGCGTGCTTGCAGTGACCAATGGCGACTTTTCCGGTTTTCATTTTTCGGTTTGGGGCGTCACGTCGGGCGTGATTGCAGGCCTTTGTGGTGCGTCGCTCGCGGTGTTTAGCCGAATAGCAACCAAGACGGTCCACCCGCTGGCTGTCACGTTTTGGGGCTTTGTTTTTGGCGGTGCGGTTATGGCGGCTATCGCGGCTCCGTGGCCGGATGTCGCCGCGGCAATGTCGCCACAGCTGCTGCTGCTGTTCCTTGGCTTTGGACTCATCCCCACAGCCGTTGCTTACATCTTATATATGCAGGGTCTGTCCATGGGGCTCGAGACATCGAAAGTTCCCGTCGTAATGTCTTTCGAGACGGTCGTCACCGTACTGGTGGGCATTGGTGTCTACGCCGAGCCCGCCGGCGCGATTAAAGTCCTGGGCATCGTGTTGGTGCTCGCGTCCATCCTGATTATGAACACCGACTTCTCCAAGCTGCGCAACAGTGTGTTTGTCGGTCATGTCATTGAGAGCATGACCTTTAAGCCCAACGCGTGGTGGACCGAAAAATCTCAGGACATGGATCTGTTTAAGGAACGCACCGGCATTGCGCTGGAACCCACCGTACAGGAAAGCCCCTGGTACTTCGTGCGATAGAGGATTGCGCGCAGGGTCTGACCTCGGGTTATCCAGCCAGCGCCGGCCTACCCGGCCCCAACGTTTCGAGTACGTTAAACCCGTCAACGGTCGATTTTCACCCGCGAACGGTCTTTATACTAATTAGCAATATCCGCAACGTATAAGACGTTATAATGACAATAACGAAAAGGAGGAGGCAAGATGAATCAGATCATTCTCGCATCTCATGGCGGCCTGGCCGCAGGCGCCAAAGACACGCTCGAGATGGTTCTCGGCGACGTGTCGAACGTCCACGTCGTGTCGCTTGCTCGTGACGACAAGGAGCCCATCACCAATAAGGTGGACGCCATGATCGCCACGTTCAACACGGACGACACCGTCTATGTGCTGACCGATATGCTCGGCAGCTCGGTCAACAACAACATGGTCGAGCTTTCCAAGAACGGCACGAAGTTCACGGTTGTCAGCGGTTTCAACATCCCGCTGGCGCTCACGCTCGCTGTGAGCCCCGTCCCCGTCAAGGGCGCCGAGCTCGCGGCCCTCATCAACGAGGCCCGCACCGGCCTGACCAACCCCAACGCACCGGTCGAGGCCGCCGCGGCTCCCGCCAAGAAGGCCAAGGCGTCCCGTCACAGCTCCGGTCCCGCCAAGATCGTCCTTGCACGTCTTGACTACCGTCTGCTGCACGGCCAGGTCGTCTTTACCTGGACCACCAAGGTTCAGGCCGAGCGCATCATCGTCGTCGACAACGCTGCCGCCAACGATGACATCAAGAAGGGCGCTCTTAAGCTGGCCAAGCCCCAGGGCGTGCGCCTGAACGTCTTCACCGTCGAGCGTGCCCTCGCCAAGATGGACAAGCTCAACACCCTCGGCGAGCGCGTCATGTTCGTCTTTGGCAACACTGCCGAGATGCTGCAGTTCTGCAAGGGCTACAAGCTCGACGCCATCAACCTGGGCGCCACCGCCAACCACGACGGTGCCGATCAGGTCGGCGGCAAGGACAGCTCCGTCTTCCTCGACGCCACCCAGAAGGCCGACGTCAACCAGCTGCTCGACATGGGCATCAAGCTCTATGTTCAGCAGACCCCTACGTATCAGAGCGTCGACATCGACGCCAAGCTGTAATCAACCAGGCTTTTGCCTGACTGAAAGGAGAAGGGTATGAATGCGTTCATCAGTGCGGTGCTCGTCGGCCTCGTCGGCGTGTTCTGCATGTGGGACTCCCGCCTGCTCGGTCGTCTTAACTTCGAGCAGCCCCTCGTTGGCGCTACGCTCGTCGGTCTGCTGCTGGGCGATGTGCCCACCGGCCTTGCCGTCGGTGCCGCCGTCGAGCTCGTGTCCATGGGCCTGGTGCAGGTCGGCGCCGCCGTTCCGCCCGACATGGTCCTGGGCGGCATCGTGGCCGCTGCCTTTGCGTGCCTGACCGATGCTTCCGCCGAGACCGCCATGACGATCGCCATCCCGGTCGCCGTCCTGGGTCAGCTCCTCGGCATCGTGTTCCGTTCCATCATCGCCGCCCTCACCCATGTGGCAGATAGCGCGATCGATAACGGAAAGTTCAAGACCGCCTACCGTATGCACATCTGCGCCGGCTCCGGTCTGTACGCCGTCATGTACTTCCTGCCGATCTTCCTCGCCGTCTTTGTTGGCACCGACCTGGTTCAGGCCATCGTCAACATGGTTCCCGAGTGGCTGTCCACTGGTCTGAACGTTTCGACCAAGATCATGACCGCCTACGGCTTGGCCCTGCTGCTCACCATGATGATCAAGAAGGGTATGACCCCGTTCCTGTTCATCGGTTTCCTGCTCGCCGCTTACCTCAACCTGTCCGTCATCGCGGTCGCTCTGATCGGTGTGTGCCTGGCTGTCGTCTTCATGGGCTTCAAGTTCAACGGTTCCCATGCAGCCGCCGGTGTCGATTCCGACTATGATCCGCTCGAAGACGACGAAGACTAAGGAGGAACACACTATGGCAACCGCAACCAAGGACGTGTCCCTGAACAAGAAGGTCAGCCAGTTCTTCTGGCGCTCCTGGGCCATCCAGGCCTCTTGGAACTACGAGCGTCAGATGAACATGGGCTTCCTCTACGGCATGGTTCCCACGCTCGATCGCCTCTATCCGGATGAGTCCGACCCCAAGCAGCTCGCTGCTAAGAAAGAGGCTTACCACCGTCACATGGCGTTCTACAACTGCACCCCGCAGACGAGCGCCTTCATCCTAGGCCTCACCGCCTCCATGGAGGAGGAGTACGCCAAGGATCCCGAGAACTTCGATCCCGATTCGATCAACGCGGTCAAGACCTCCCTCATGGGTCCGCTTTCCGGCATCGGTGACTCCTTCTTCCAGGGCACCATCCGCGTTATCGCCTTTGGCCTGGGCGTTCAGCTGGCTCAGCAGGGCTCCATCATGGGCCCGATCCTGGCCATGCTCATCTCCATCGTCCCCTCTGTGCTGATCACCTGGTTCGCAGCCAAGATGGGCTATCAGGGCGGCCACGAGTACCTGAGCAAGCTTCAGGGCGGCGACCTCATGGAGAAGCTCATGTATGTCTGCGGCATCGTGGGTCTTATGTCCGTGGGCGGCATGATCGCTACGCTGATTGGCGCCACCACCCCGCTGCAGTTCGCTGAGGGCACCGTCGTTATCCAGGACATCTTGGACGGCATGATGCCCCAGATGATCTCCCTTGGCCTCACCGGCCTTATGTACTGGCTCATCAAGAAGAACGTCAACACCGGTTGGCTTCTCGTGATCGCCATCGTGGGCGGCATCGCCCTCTCCGCGGCCGGCATCCTGGCCTAGTCGCGACCAAGCGTCTAACCGCTTTCCCCCGGGGGCCTGCCTGGCATCCCATACCCCAGGCAGGCTTCCATCCCCAAAATGCGACAATGGGACAGTCCCTTTGTCGCATCCTTAACGGGCCGGCGACTCGGTCCAAACCACGGTAACCCTGCGAGCGCCCGGCAATGTGGCGCCGCAAAAATCGAAAGGAATGTGTCAGATGTACGAGATCGACCTTAACCTCCCTAAGCAGATCGTCGCTGACGTCCTGTCCAACCACGAGATCCACAGCGTCGCTTTCGTCGGCTGCGGTGCTTCCATGTCCGACCTTTACCCCGCCAAGTACTTCCTGGCTAACAACACGGACAAGTTGAACGTTCAGATCTTCACCGCTAACGAGTTCAACTACGACACGCCTTCCTGGGTCAACGAGCACACCTTCGTGATCACCTGCTCCCTCGGTGGCTCCACGCCCGAGACCGTCGAGGCCAACAAGACCGCCAAGAAGCACAACTGCCCGGTCGTCTCCCTCACCAACAAGGCTGGCTCCGCTCTGACCGTCGACGCTGACTACGTCATCGTTCACGGCTTCCATGCCAACTTCGCTGCCAAGTGCGAGAAGCCCGGCTACGCCATCGCTCTTGCTGTCGAGATCCTTCAGCAGACCGAGGGCTATGACCACTACGAGGACATGATCACCGGCCTCACCAACGTCTTCGAGCTCTGCGAGAACGCCGCTCAGCACTGCAAGAAGCTCGCCAAGAAGTTCGCCGAGGACTTCAAGGACGACAAGATGATCTACTTCATGGCTTCCGGTGCCTCCGAGAAGATGGCTTACTCTCACGCCGCCTTCCTGTTCACCGAGATGCAGTGGATCGACGCCGCTGCCTACAACACCGGCGAGTACTTCCACGGCCCGTTCGAGGTTTCCACCGAGGGTAAGCCCTACGTCTTCTTCATGTCCGATGGCGCCACCCGTCCGATGGACGCCCGCGCCCTCACCTTCCTTAAGCGCATGGGCGCCAAGGTCGCTCTGATCGACTCCAAGGACTACGGCCTGGCTGACGCTGTGCCCGCAAGCGTCGTCACCTACTTCAACCCGCTGCTGCACCTCGCCGTTATGCGCGAGTACGGCAACCAGATCGCCGAGGCCCGTCAGCACCCGCTGACCATGCGTCGCTACATGTGGAAGCTTTCCTACTAATCACAAGTAAGTAGACCTTACAGGTTGATTGAAAGGGGATGGGGTTTGCGCCCCGTCCCCTTTTTTGTTCTTGAGAGGAGATGCGTATGATCAAGGCAGTGCTGTTTGATATGGACGGCGTGCTGGTCGATACCGAGTGGTTCTACAACCGTCGTCGCGTGGCGTTTATGGAAGAGAAGGGGTTCCACTTTGACGAGATCCCCGATCTTTCGGGGTCTAACGAGCCTGCCATTTGGGAGGCGCTGGTGCCCGACGATGTTGAGCTGCGCGAGCGCCTGCGCGTGGAGTACAAGCAGGTCTACAGCCCGGTCCACCCCGTTCCGTATGCCGAGCTGCTCAACGAGCAGACGGAACCGGTGATGCGTGAGCTACATGAGCGCGGCGTGAAGTGTGCCATCGCGAGCTCGTCCTATCGCGAGCTGATTGACGAGCTGGTGGGGATCGCTGGTATTGCCGATGTGCTGGATTACACCATCAGCGGTCACGAGTGCAGTGCGTTTAAGCCCGACCCCGAGATCTACCTGCGTGCCATGGAGGCGCTGGGGGTGGAGCCTGCCGAGTGCCTGGTTATCGAGGATTCGCCTTTAGGCATCGAGGCCGGCAAACGCTCCGGCGCCCGAGTCCTGGCGCTGCGTCCGCACGAGGGCGTTAACCTGGACCAGTCCGCCGCCGACGTTGTCATCGACAACCTGTCCGACATTTTGGCCGCTTTGTAGTGTCAATCCGCCGCGAGAAGCACGGGTTCAAACGTTTTTTGTGGTGGACTGGCTCAATTTGGTTTCGATTTTGATCCGTTTGGCTTCGATTCGGGCTAAGTGAGTAGACTTTTTGGCGCAGGCCGAGCACAATGCATATCTTCCTTTGTAAAACCGCAGGTCACAGAGTTGGCGGTTTTGGGTGTGCTCGGCAGATCGTAATAAGTCTACTCACTTGTAATTTGGGCCTTTGGTCGTGGGGGTTGCTGGTCCCGCTTTGGTTGTCGAGGGAGGGTGAATTGAAGCGCCCCCGCACGCTCCATGCTACAATCGCGGGCATGCCCCACAACTAGATTTGCCTTCGAAAGGAGCCTCCGTGGCGAACGCCATCGATCAGCTCACGGACCGCGTGCTCGTGCTCGGCCGCCTCACCATCGTCCGCCGCGCCATTACTGCCGTGGCGGTCACAATTTCCGCCGTTCTCCAGACATTTCTGATCCAGGCGTTCATTCAGCCCGCCGACCTGCTTCCGAGCGGTCTCACCGGCGTCGCGGTCCTGCTCGATCGCGTTACCTCGCTCGGCGGCGTTCACATCGACATCTCGCTCGGTATGCTCGCGCTCAACATCCCCGTGGCGCTCCTATGCTGGAGCGGCATTAGCAAGCGCTTCGTCATCTTCTCGATGATGCAGGTCGTGCTCTCATCGCTGTTTCTCAACGTCTTTCACTTTGCTCCGTTTTTGGGCGACAAGATCATGCTCATCATTTTTGGCGGCGTGGTCTCGGGTCTGGGCGCTGCCATCGCGCTTAAGTCCGGCGCATCCACCGGCGGCACCGACTTTATCGCGCTGTGGGTCTCCAACCACACGGGCAAGACTATCTGGGGCGTCATCTTTGGCTTTAACTGCTTTATCCTGGCGATTTTTGGTTTTATGTTTGGCTGGGACAAGGCGGCGTACTCCATCGTGTTCCAGTTTATTTCGACCAAGACCATCGACAGCTTCTATCGTCGCTACGACCGCGTGACGCTGCAGATCACGACGCGCAAGGCGGACGAGGTCATGACCGCCTATGTTGACCATTTTCAGCACGGCATTAGCTGCGCCGAGGTCATCGGCGGATACAGCCGCGAAAAGATGTACCTGCTGCATGCCGTTGTCTCGACCTACGAGAGTCAGGACATTATCAAGCTGGTGTGCGACATCGATCCCGGCGCCGTGATCAACGTGTTCCACACGCTCAACTTTGTGGGCGGCTGGTGGGGCGGTCATGTCGACGAGCCCATGCCCACGGCCGTTCCCGATCCCGACAAGCCCGCACGCATGGCCAGCAGGCAGGCGCGCCTCAGCGAGCAGGACAGCCTGCAGCAGGACGACGGCAAGTAGGGTTTTGGCATTTTACCGGCCCGGCGCAATCCTGTCCGCTTGAGCCTCCCGAAAGCCTCGCTGCTTTCGGGAGGCTCTCGTTTGCCCAGATAAAACCTACCAAAATGAAGCTGTCGCTTTTTGGTAGGGAGGGTGTATCGTTTTATCAATATGAGGTAACATGAAACTAGACGTTATATACGTATTAGTTATTTCAATATTTCGATAAGAGTGATTAGATATGCCTGCGCCCAAAAATGCACCGCTTTACCAGCAGATTTACGACGAAATCAAGGATGCGATCGAGAAAGGTGTTTATGCACCCAAGGAGCGTATCCCGTCCGAGCTTGAGCTAGCCGAGCAGTACGACGTGAGCCGCATTACGGTGCGCCGCGCCGTCGAGGAACTGTGCTCCGATGGCTACCTGGTTAAGCAGCAGGGCCGTGGCACCTTTGTCTCTACGCCGCACATCAATCGCCAGTTTCACGCCTCGACGTTGCAGACGTTTACCGCGCTGTGTGCCGGCAATGGCATGAAGGCCGGTGCGCACGTGATCGATCGCCAGATTGTGCCGGCGCGCCAAAACGAGATGGAGTTCTTTGGCCTGCAGAAGGATGCGCTGCTGCTGCATATCAAGCGCGTGCGTACGGCCGACGGCGAGCCCATCTTTGAGGAGAACATCTTTGTGCCGTTTGATGCCTACCGCGAGCTGTTGACGGCCGATCTTGAGGACAAGTCGATTTTTGCCGAGGTCGAGCGTGTTGGCGGAATCCCGATTGTCTCGGTTGGCTACCGCACGGTCGAGGCCGTTCGTGCCAATACCGAGCAGGCGGCCGAGTTGGGCATTGCTCCGCACGATCCGCTGCTCAACCTGCGTGCCAGCTTTACCGGTCCCAATGGAGAGCCGGTCCTGATGGGTAAGCAGTACTACGTGGGATCGCGCTACGTTATGGTGATGTAGGGTTGGTTCCGCCGTTCTGACGAACGGCGGACCGGCCGACGCTGCAAACGCCCCTAAGCGGCAATCTGACGTTCAATCGTCGGTCGCGTACCAAAGTACGCTTTCCTCCTCTTTCACGTCACCTTGCTCGCTTAGGGGCGTTTTCGCTGACTCATACTCAACCAGCGACGTTTCCGCGTTTGTCAAGAGAATAGTAGTCATTGGGGACGTTCTTAAATGACTAGTCGTTGGGGACGTTCTTAAACGACTAGTCATTCAAGAACGTCCCCAATGACTACCTGCAGAATGAGCGTGGCTGACAGCCGTGCGGCACCGGTCCGCGTGGCGGCGTATAATCGGCGGCAGATGATTCTGACGTTAGGAAACCATGACCGATAGCATGCAGCAGATGGCGCTCGACACGCTCGGCGCCTATTTTGGCTACCCCTCGTTTCGCCCGGGACAGGACCGCATGGTCGATGCGATCCTTGCCGGTCGCGATGCGCTCGGCGTTATGCCCACAGGCGCCGGCAAGTCCATTTGCTACCAGGTGCCTGCACTTATGCTGCCCGGCATCACCTTTGTGGTGAGCCCGTTGCTGTCTCTTATGGAGGACCAGACCCGCGCGCTGCTCGCGGCGGGTGCGCGCCCCAGTTATCTCAACTCCAGCCTTACCCCGGCCCAGCAAAACACCGTGCTCAAGCGGGCGCGCGAGGGCCGCTACCAGCTTATGTACGTGGCGCCCGAGCGCCTGCTCGAGCCGCGCTTTTTAGCCTTTGCGCAGGAGGCCGCGGCGGACGGCGGCGTTGGCGTGCCGCTTGTGGCCATTGACGAGGCCCACTGCGTAAGCCAATGGGGCCAGGATTTCCGTCCCGCTTACCTGCAGATTCGCGAGTTTATCGATTCGCTGCCGCGGCGCCCGATCGTGGCGGCGTTTACCGCCACGGCGACCGAGCGCGTGCGCGCCGATATCCAGCAAATGCTCGGCCTGCAAAACCCGGCGACCGTGGTGACGGGTTTTGATCGCAAGAACCTCTACTTTGGTTGCGAGGAGATGGGCGACAAGGCCAAGACCGCGTGGGTGCGCGACTACGTGATCGCACATTCGGGCGAGAGCGGCATCGTGTATTGCTCGACCCGCAAGACGGTCGACGCGCTGGCCGCGGAGCTTGCCGAGGCGCTGGGTCCCAGCGGCATTCGCGTTGGCCGCTACCATGCCGGCATGGGCAACGACGCCCGCCGCCAGAGTCAGCGCGCCTTTATCGACGACGACATTCAGGTGATGGTTGCCACCAACGCCTTTGGCATGGGCATCGACAAGCCCAACGTGCGCTATGTGATCCATAACAATGTGCCCGAGAGCATCGAGGCATACTACCAAGAGGCGGGCCGCGCCGGCCGCGACGGCGATCCGGCCAGCTGTCACTTGCTGTGGAACGGTAACGATTTTCGCATGCGCCGCTTTTTGATCGACCGCGGCGATGCGGCCGACGAGGCGCTCGACGACGAGCAGCGCGCGTGGGCGCTCCAGAACCGTTATCGCCTGCTCAGCCAGATGGAGGGCTACTGCAATACCACCGGCTGTCTGCGCGAATACATGCTGCGCTACTTTGGTGACGAGGCTGCGGCCGAGCATGCGGCAGCCGCCGCGGGCGGCACGGCAGACGACGCCGAGGGCTGCGGCAACTGCAGTAACTGCCTCACGCAGTTCGAGGTCGAGGATGTCACCGATATGGCCCGCGCCGCTGTGCGCTATGTGGCCACGCGACCCATGCGCTTTGGTAAGTCGCTCATCGCCGATGTGCTTCACGGCGGCAACACCGAGCGCATTCGCCAGATGCATCTGGACGAGGACCGCGGCTACGGTGAACTGTCGAGCGAATCGGTCGGGCGCATCAAGGACATCATCGGCCAGCTGTGCGGCCGCGGCTATTTGGCCACCTCGCAGGGGCAGTACCCGGTCGTGGGGCTGGGTCCGCGTGCCAGCGAGGTCGAGGACGAGGCGTTCGCCTTTACCGTTAAGCGTCGCGCGTCCAAGCGCAAGGCCTCGGCCCGCGCCCGCCGTGCGGTGGATTTGCTGCGCGAGGAAGCCGAGCTGGATCAGCGCCCGCGCGTGGGCGACGATGCCGAGCTGTTCGAGCGCCTGCGTGCCCTGCGCAAGGAGATCTCGACCGAGCTGGAGATGGCGCCGTATATGGTCTTTTCCGACAAGGCGCTGCGCGGCCTGTGCCGCCTGCGCCCGCAGACACGCGACGAGCTGATCCAGGTCAACGGTATCGGCGAGAAAAAGGCCGACGCCTTTGGCGAGCAGTTTATGGCGGCGATTGAAGAGTTTGAGTCCGAGCATGCACGGGATGGAGCGTAACGATGGCATTCGACGATAAAACCGAGCGCACTGAGGTATCCGCCGTGCCGCTGTACCAGCAGGTTATGGACGACCTAAAGGGCGAGATCGCGCGCGGCGTGTACGCATCCGGCTCGCGCATTCCTTCCGAGATGGAGCTCGCGAAGTCCTACGGCGTGGGACGCATCACCGTGCGTCGCGCCATCGAGGAGCTGTCGCGCGCGGGGTATCTAAATCGCCAGCAGGGGAGGGGTACGTTTGTGTGCGCGCCCAAGCTCAAGCGCAAGATTGTCCAGAAGGGTGACGTTCAGAGCTTTTCCGAGGGTTGCGCTGCCAACGACATGGTGGCCGGAGCACACCTGGTGTCGCGCACGGTGGTTGCGGCGACGCGTGAGGACGCGGCGTTTTTTGGGGTGGAACCCGGCTGCGAGCTCATCGTTGTCGAGCGTGTGCGCACGGCAGACGGCGTGCCCGTCATGCTCGAGAACAACGCCTTTGTGCTAGCCGACCATCCCTATCTGCAGACGCTTGCCGACAAGGACCTCACGGACAATTCCATCTTTGCGCTCGTTGCCGAGCATTCGGGCCGCGCGCCGTTCAAGTCCGACCCCTGTACTGTGGAGATTGCGCTTGCCGATGCTCAGGCGGCCCCGCTGCTGGAGGTGCCGGTCGGCGAGCCGCTCTTCTATATGGAGGCGTACTTTACCGACGAGGGCGAGCGGCCCCTGCTGCTCGGACGCCAAAAGATCGTGGGCTCGCGCTACGTGTTCGACATCTAACGTCTACAGATAGAACAATATAGAACAAATTTGGTGAAATGGCTTCACGGGCGTCGTCGTGCGTGCTATAAATAGGACAACATAGAATGACCGCAGGTACGAGCTGCCGTCGTTCAAAGCCGCCACACAAGGAGGAGCATCACCGTGAACGCACACGATCTGGTTCAGGAAATTATCGAGCGCAAGGGCAAGATTGAGAACGTCTTTTGGATCGCCTGCGGCGGTTCGATGATCGACCTGATGCCGGCCAACGAGCTGCTCAAGCGCGAGGCCACCACGTTTGCCTCGACGGTCTACACGGCGCGCGAGTTTTGCCTGATGGCTCCCAAGAGTCTTGGCGAGAAGTCGCTCGTTATTGCCTGCAGCCACAGCGGCAACACGCAGGAGGTCGTTGACGGCTGCGAGATGGCGCTGGCAGCCGGTGCCGAGGTCGTTGCCCTCACCGACTGCGAGGGCTCCAAGATCGATAACGGCAAGTGGACCACCTGGGTCTATCCGTGGGGCGAGGGCGTGTCACAGGCCGAGGTGCCGCAGGGCATCGGCGCTCTGATCGCCGCCGAGTTGCTCGACCAGCAGGAGGGTTACGAGGCGCTTGCCGACATGTACGCCGGCCTTAAGCAGATGGATGCCCTGCTGCCCGCTGCCCGCGAGAAAGTCAACGCCGAGCTGGGCGATCGCTTTGCCGAACTCTGCCAGCAGCACAAGTTCTTCTACATCCTGGGATCCGGCCCCAACTTTAGCCAGACCTACGCCATGGCCATCTGCTCGCTCATGGAGATGCAGTGGCAGCACTGCTGCTATATCCACTCCGGCGAGTACTTCCACGGCCCGTTCGAAGCCACCGAGCCCGGCGTGTTCTACTTTGTACAGCTCGGATCGGGCGAGTGCCGCCCCATGGAGGAGCGCGCGCTGGCGTTCCTCAACACGCACACCGATACGGTCATGGTGCTCGACGCGCTCGAGTACGGCGTAGGCGAGGTGCCCGCCAGCGTGCGTTCGTACCTGGAGCCGATCTTCTTCTACAACATGAGCTGCGAACTGCGTGCCGCTCGCGGCAAGGTGTTCGACCACAGCCCCGAGGTTCGTCGCTACATGGGCATCGAGCAGTACTAGGTAACGGGAAAAGCATTCACCTTCGATTCGCAAGTGAATAGCGTGCGTAAAAAGCGGGCCGCGCCGGGGATTTCCGGCGCGGCCCGCTTGGTATTGCGCTTAGATTCGCGAGGTGTCGCGGCAACCGACGCTTACTTGGCGTCGTAGGCCTCGGCATCCCACCAGTCGAGCTGGGCGATGTTGTCGCGGATGTGCTGGCAGCTCTTGTGGAAGCCCTCGAGCTCATACTCGGAAAGGTCGAGCGTGTAGACCTCCTCGACGCCCTCGGCGCCGATCACGCACGGCAGGGAGGTAAAGATACCCTCCTCGCCATAATGGCCGGTCATGAGCGTGGATGCCGAAAGCACGGCGTGCTCGTTGTGCAGCACGGCGGCGCAGACGCGCGCGGCGGAGTTGGCGACGGCGTACTCGGTGCACTGCTTGCCCTGGTAGGTCACATAGCCGCCCTTGCGTGCAAGCTCCTCGATCTCCATGTGGTCGAAGGCGTACTTGTCGTGGTTCTCGGCCTGAAGTTCGTTGAGGCTCTTACCGGCGATGGTTGCGGCTTTAAAGGCGGCAAGCTGGCTAAAACCGTGCTCGCCGATCATGTAGGCGTCGATGGACTTGGGGCTCACGCCGACCTTCTTGGAGATCTCGGTGCGAAGGCGGGCGGAGTCCAGGCCGCAGCCCGAGCCGATGATCTTCTTGGGATCATAGCCGGTCAGGTGCCACAGCTCGGTGCACACGACGTCGCAGGGGTTGGAGATGCTCACGAAGATGCCGTCAAAGCCGGCGTCGACGATGCGTTTGGCAAAGGTGCGGGCGGCGTCGGTGGTAAAGAACAGCTCGCCGTCGCGGTTGCCAGCAGCGAGCGCGACCTTGCCGGCGGCGTTGACGATAACGTCGCAGCAGGCAAGCTCCTCGTAGTGGTCGTAGCAGTTGACGATCTTGGTGTTGTACGGGACAAACGAAAGGGAGTCACGCAGGTCCTGGACCTCGGACGTCACTTTGGCCTCGTTGATATCACACAGGTACAGCTCATCGGCAATGCCCTGCATGAGCAGACTGTTGGCGACATGTGCTCCTACGTGGCCCTGGCCGACCACACCGATCTTACGCGTCTGGTACATATATGTATCCTTTCGGCCGAGTTTTTCGCGTCGAACCATTGTAGCGTCCTGCTGCCACTTTGCTAGGCTAAAGCGCCATAGATTTTTGGGCATGCCTTAATCTCTACTTTTGGAGTGATTTGGGCCGCTGACGGCGTCGCCGGGCGATGTACTCGCGCGGACGGGGCCGGTCGTTGTACCATAGCTGCAACTGACTCGTAAGGAGCATCCATGCCCATTCGCATCCCCGACGCCCTCCCTGCCGCCGCGCAGCTCGAGAGCGAGAACATCTTTGTCATGACCGAGTACCGCGCGCTGCACCAGGACATCCGTCCGCTGCGCGTGCTCATCCTCAACCTCATGCCCACCAAGATCGCCACCGAGACGCAGATCATGCGCAAGCTCTCCAACACGCCGCTGCAGGTGGAGGTGGACCTGCTGCGCACCAAAACGCACGAAGCCACGCACGTGAGTGCCGGCCACCTGGAGACGTTTTACCGCACGTTCGACGACATCCGCGACATCCACTACGACGGCCTGATTATCACGGGCGCGCCGGTGGAGCAGATGCCGTTCGAGGAGGTCGACTACTGGCCCGAGCTCTGTCAGATCATGGATTGGTCCACCACGCACGTGCATTCTACGCTGCACATTTGTTGGGGAGCGCAGGCGGGGCTCTACCATCATTACGGTATCCAGAAGTATGATCTGCCGGCAAAGGCGAGCGGCGTGTTCGAGCATTATCTGGTGAAGCCGCAAAGCCCGCTGGTCCGCGGCTTTGACGACCGCTTCTATGCCGTACATTCGCGCAACACCGATGTGCGTCGCGAGGACGTAGAGGCCGAGCCGCAGCTTGAGGTCGTGGCCGTGTCCGACGAGGTGGGCTTGTACATCGTCAAGTCGACCGACAGCCGCCGTTTCTTTGTCTTTGGCCATCCCGAGTACGACACCGACACGCTGCGTCTGGAGTACGAGCGCGACGTGAAGCGCGGGCTCAACCCCCAGGTGCCGGCGCATTACTTCCCGGGTGACGACCCCACCGCCGAGCCGCGCAACGTCTGGCGCAGCCAGGCTCAGCTGCTCTACACCAACTGGCTCAACTACTACGTCTACCAGACCACACCCTACGACCTGGCCCGCGCCGGCGAGGAGCACTAGGCTACGGCTGCTGCTGTGCCGGCGGCGTGACGAGCGTGGATATCCGGACGGACGAGCGTGGATTTTCGGACATTTACAAATCGAGCGTGGATAATCTCCCACTTTTGGCTTGAAACTAGGCTCAAAACGGGAGATTATCCACGCTCATTTTTTAGACATGTAGATGCCGATGGCTCGGCTAAGCGACGGTGCGTGCAGAGGCAAAGTCGCATTTGGCGTAGTCTTGAATCTCGACGGGTTTTTCTTTCTGATAATCCGATGGACCAAGGCCTCAAAATGTGGAGACAGGGACCTCTCGACAACCGCCCTACCTGCAGATATAAGCCATCAGCCTAAAACGTCCAAAACCGTCAAGCATTTGGTCAGCGCCTGGACGGTATTTGGTCAGACTTCGCATGAAACCGTCTGGTACGTTTGCGCCGTTCTAAGATTTGGGAGGCGACATGGGAAACATGACGGCGAATCAAAGGCTTGCAAGTCACATTAAAGCATGCGAACAGCAGATGAGCTGCGTGTACGCGCGCACGGCGGCGGAGGCAAAGCAGATTGAGCGTCGGGCGGAGGCGGGAAGTCTCGAAGCGGTCATGCCGGGGCTGTATGCGCGTCCGGAATACTGGTCCGAGCTCAAGTTTCGGCAGCGTTATCTGCATCGGGTGCGAGCGCTTGCGCAAAAACACCCCGACTGGACATTTTGCTCCTATACGGCGGCTGTTATTTATGGCCTTTCGGTTTCGCATGCCAATTTGACGCACATCCATATCGCCGCGATGCCAGCCCAATCGACGACGCCGGGCTCTCCGGTCATTCGTCATCGCTATGCTCGTCAAACACGGGCCACCCAGATGGATATCGCCGTAACCGATATCGATCAAACGATTACGGATTGCTTGGTCGATGCATCGTTTGTCGAGGGACTGATCATCGCGGACTCGGCGCTCCATGAGCAACTTTTGTCGAAGGAGCATCTCGTTGAGACTGTCGACAAGCTTGGCCTGAATCGTCGCGGCGTTGTGACGGCGCGCAGAGTTGCACGATGTGCCGATGGGCTGTCGGAAAGCGGCGGCGAGTCCAAGGCGCGTGCCCTGATGATCGAGCGCGGCTGGCAGACGCCGGAGCTACAAGTTGAGCTGTTCGACCCGGTTGAGCCGGGACGACCGTATCGCGTCGACTACTTGTGGCGCGTGGGCGACCGGCTGATTATCGGGGAGTTCGACGGATTCGTTAAAAGCGAGAAGGCGGCGGAGGAGGGCAAGCTCGCGAAGGCGCAGTTCGATGAGCGCCAGCGCGAGTCGAGGCTTTCGCTGCTTGAAAACTGCAAGATCGTGCGCTTGTGCTGGGATGATCTAAGGGACCCGACAAAGCTCGATCGCAAGCTCAAGGTCGCCGGCGTGCCGCGTGCGTGCTGAGGCAGTTGCAAGGCGTTTGGCTGCACGAGCGTGGAAAATCAGACGGACGAGCGTGGAAATCTGGACGCTTGTTGAATGAGCGTGGATAATCTCCCGCTTTTGGCTCGTAAGGGGGCCCAAAGTGGGAGATTTTCCACGCTCATCTTGCGGGTGCGAAACAGCGGCGATCAGGCGCTGACGATGTGGGGTAGCGGCAGGTCGTGGGCGTCGGTGGGGACGTGGCCGACGCGCTGTTCGTCAAAGGCGATGCCGACGATTTGACATACGGGCGAGAGCATGGGCAGGTAGCGGTCATAGCAGCCGCCGCCGTAGCCTAGGCGCGTGCCGGCGCGGTCGAATGCTACGAGCGGCACGACGATCATGTCGAGAGCTTCGGCAGGCACGATAGGGAAGCGGCCGCTGTCGATGTTTATGGCCGCGAAAGCCCGTGTGGGGTGGGCGATAAACGGAGCCGCGGACGCATCGTCGGCGGCAACTGCCCGCATGCACATGCGCTGGCCACAAGCTGCGGCATCAATTGCCGAGAGCATGCACGGATAGGCCACGCGCCAGCCGCGTTTGGCGGCCGCAGCGGCAAACGCGGCTGGGTCGACTTCGGAGCCCATCGCGGCATAGATGGCAACGGTGTGCGGCGCCGCGGCATCCAAGCGATCCAACAGCTCAACAATCCGCGCGCAGATAACGGCAGACTTCGCTGCCCGCAAGTCCAAATCAAGAGCATCGCGCCGAGCAATCACCGCCCGCCGCAACTCAGCCTTGTCCATCCCGGCCCTCTCTCCCAAACCTACCAAAAAGGGACAGGTTTATTTTGGCAGGTTTTATCTGGGTAAACAGCAAAAACAACCACGAAGGGGACACATGCACCTTCGTGGCGGTCTGTGCTGTGATGGGCGTCTGCGGCGGTTTGTCTCGATCTGTAACAGTAACTCGGCAAAATTGGACTTAGATGTTACAGATTGAGACAAAGAGCTGGTGCCGTTCGGGAACGTCTCGATCTGTAACATCTGGAGCCGATATTGCCGTCTAGATGTTACAGATCGAGACAAACCGCCGCGGTGGGCTGCGCCGCCTCGCCCAAGCCGCAGAAAAAGGTAGATTTTCAGGCATGTCCCAAAAATCTACCTTTGTTGTGGTTAGCCCAGCAGGTCGATGACGTTGAAGCCGGCGTTGCTCTTGGCGATGACGTCTCGGCCGCCAAAGACACAGGTTGGCGACTCGGCTGCGATGCGCGTCACATCGGCGCCGAGCGAGCGAAGCTCACCGGGCGTGGCGGCGAGCATCTGGGCGCGGCGCTCCTCGCGTGCGTGCGGATCGAGCCCGGCCAGGTAGGTCGTGTTGCGGCGCTTGGTGAGCGCGTACGGCTTCACCGGCGCGTCCATGCCGCTCACACAGCTCACGATAAAGCCCTCAAAGGCGGCCTCGTCAGGCTCAAAGCTGCCGAGCCATGCGCCCGCGCGCGCCACGCGCTCAATCGAGGGGTCGATTGCCGGGTCGCGGTAGGTGTAGAACGCCGCCTGACGCTCGCCGGCTGCGCGGAATCCGCAGCCGTACGCACCGCCCTTCACGCGAATCTCGTTCCACAGGTAGTCGTAGGAGAGTGCGTTGGCGGCAACCGCCCAGGCGCCCGTCACGTCAATGCCCAGGCGACGCGGATCGCACGCACGCGCGGCAAAGCAGATGTCGCTGGGGATCACGAAAGCCTCGTGGCGGTCGCACGGTGCCGGCACCACGAGCGCGTCGCGGCCGGCATCGGCGCCGTCGCCAGCGCCCAGCCCCAGGTCGCCCGCGGCGGCCCAGTACGCATCGAAGTTCTCATCGCTGCCGGTAAAGCTCGCCATGCAGCCATCGGCCACAAAGATGCGGTCTGCCAGCTCGGCAAGCTTGGCGCGCAGGCCGTCCAGTCGCTCGTCAAAGTGCTCGAGCAGATCGCGCAGGAACAGGTAGAAGTCCACGCCCGAAAGCTGCTCGCGCACCACGGCCGAAGGCGAGCTGTAGCTCATCGCGCGACCGAGCGCCGCCGAGTGCCCGTTGTTGATAAAGCCCTGCTCAAGCCCAATGCGAATCTGCGTGAGCACGTCGCGAACGCGGTCGGCGTCAGCATCGAGCAACAGCGTGCTCGACCACACCTCGCGCGGCAGGCTCGCCAGCGCGTCGATCTTTTCGGACAGGGCACCGGCGCTCACCAGCAGGTAGGGGCGCACGCCGTCCACGTCGGGTTGCGTCATGACCTCGGTCGTAAAGCTCAAAAAGCCCAGCTTGCCGGCGAGCAGGTTGTCGAGTTCCTCGGCCGAATGCTCGCGCGTGGGCAGCTGCTTGAGTAGGCGGCAGAGCAGCGTCACATAGGGCAGGTCCTCAAACGCGACGCAGCTCAGGTCGAAATACTGCATGGCGTAGGCAAGACGGTTGGTGGGGATGCCGTGGCGCAGGCAGGGGATGGGCGCAGTCGTGTCCACAACAAGCGGCGGCTCGGGGCGCGCATCGCCAATGTCGGATACACGCAGACGCGGTAGCGTGGCCTTGTCCTCGGGCGTGTCCTCGGCCTCCTGCGCGGCACGCAGCACAGCCGTGCGCTCGACCACATCGGCCAGCTCGGCATCGGTCATGGCATCGCGCTTGGCTGCCAGCTCGGCGGCCTCGGCACCCTCCGAACCCTCGGCGGCGTCCACCGGCACCAGCTCGACCAGTGCCATGTGATTGTTCTGCAGCACCAGCTCGCGCAGCAGGTCCTCAAAATAGCTGCCGTTCAGCTCGCTACGCAGCTCCTCGTACACCGGGCCGTACTTGAGCGCCAGCGTCGCGGCGTCGTCATCGTAGAGCCACGTGCTCAGCGCGTCGCACGCAATGGCCACGCCGTCGGCGATACCGTAGTCGCGCTGGCGCAGGTCGTATTCGTTGCTGCTGATGATGGCTTCCAGGCGCTCGCGCGGAACGCCATGCTCGCATAAGTCGCGGCAGGCGTCCTGGAACATGCGGCGCAGCTCGCGCGCCACGCCGGGCTGCGCGTTTTGCAGCATGATGAGCTCGTAGGGCTGCAGGCTCTCGGCCGCGGTGTAGCTCACCACGTTGCCGCCCAGGCCGGCGGCCAGAATGGCCTTCTTAACCGGTGCTTCGTTGGAGCCCAGCAGTGCCTCGAACAGGATATCCGCCGCGATCGTGCGTTTGCGGTCGAGCGCGCTGCCCAGCACCAGGCCCAGGCCCACCAGGGCGTTCTCGGGTGTAGTGGCCATCTCGACGCGCTTGTACTCGCAGGTCACGGGTGCCTGCACGCCCAGCGGATTGGGCGCCAGCGTGGACGGGTCCTCGCCGGCGGCGACGGCAGCGTCCATGCGGCAGCTCGCGGCACTCGGCTGCGACAGATAACGCTCGTCCAAAAACGCCAGCGCGCGGTCCACATCTAGGTCGCCGTAGAGCGTTATATAAGAGTTGGAAGGATTGTAGTGGCGCGCGTGCGTGTCCAGGAACTGCTCGTAGGTGAGCGCGGGAATCGCGCGCGGGTCGCCGCCGCTCTCGTGCGCATAGGCGGTGTCGGGATAGAGCGCGGCGTTGATGGCGTCGTCCAGCACGCTCATGGGGTCGGACAGCGCGCCCTTCATCTCGTTAAACACCACGCCGTTATAGCGCAGCGTGCCCTCGCGCAGGCTGGCGGGGCTGCCGTCGCCCTCGCCCTCGGCGCTCTCTGGCAGATCCAGCTCGTAGTGCCAGCCCTCCTGCTCAAAAATGGTGGGCTTGGTATAGATGGCCGGGTTGAACACCGCGTCCAGGTACACGTCCATCAGGTTATACAGATCCTGCTCGTTGGTGGTGGCAACGGGGTAGATGGTCTTGTCGGGGTAGGTCATGGCGTTGAGGAACGTCTGCATGGAGCTCTTGATCAGGTCGACAAACGGCTCCTTGACGGGAAACTTGGCCGATCCGCACAGCACCGAGTGCTCAAGAATATGGAACACGCCGGTGGAATCGGCCGGCGGCGTCTTAAAGCCAATGGCAAAGGCCTTGTTTTCGTCGTCGCACGCCAGGTACAGCAGACGAGCGCCCGAGGCAGTGTGTCGCAGCACGTAAGCGTCCGAGTCGAGCTCGGGCACGGTCTCGCGGCGCTCGACGGCAAAGCCGTGGCAGGTAGTGCCGGGCACCAGCAGTGCAGCGGCTGCGGCGCGCGGGTCGGTTGAGGTGGTGGGCATATGCAGTCTCCTTTGACGCCCCAGCGGGGGCGAATCGAGTCGAATCCTCGAGAGTATACCCATATGGGGCCCTCGACCAATCTGCCGGATGAGCGTGGATTTTCGGACACACGAGAGTGGATATTCGGACGCAAATTGAACGAGAGAGGATTTTCGGACGGAAACAGCCCCAAAACGCCAAAAACCGTCCGGAAATCCACTCTCGATTCCTGACCGTCCATCACTCATGCATTTCTCATCTCTCACTCATCTCTCATATGAGAGATAATAAAAAGATGAGAGATAAATATGAGAGATAACTGAGCAGCAAAGAGACAAGCAATCATGGTATTGTCTCAATACCGATTGTTCTACCAGCAAAAACATGTTTATATGAAACAGATGGCAGACATCTTATCTTTTATCTCTCACTCATCTCTAATATGAGAGATAACAGAAAGATGAGAGATAATTACGAGAGATAACTGAGAGACGAAGGAAATTCATTCGCGGCATTCTTCGCAGAACCGAGCGAAAGGACGTGCAGATGAACGAAAACGAACTGACCGGTCTGCTCGAGTCTTTAAGGCGCATGGGCTCGGACGATCTTAACGTCGAGGTCAAGGAGAGCGCCACAACGCTTTCCCGCGACGTATGGGAAACGGTCAGCGCTTTCGCAAACACCGCCGGCGGCATCATCGTGCTCGGAGTGAGCGAGCGCGCGGGTTTTGTCCCAGTTGCAAACTTTGAGACCGAGAAAGTGCTCAACCAATTCGTGGCGGGCATGGGCGATGCTGGCGGTCGCGGAAAGCTGGCCAATCCGCCCAAATACACCATTGAGCGCGTGGAGCTCCAGGGCACCGTGGTTCTGGTCATCACGATTGAGGAGCTCGACCCGTCGAGCAAGCCTTGTTATGTCATAGAGCGGGGCGCTCAAGGTGGCAGCTACAAACGCATCGATGACAAAGATGTCCCGCTTTCGTCGACCGAGGTGCTCGCATTGGCGTCATACGGTCGAGCGACTCCGAGCGATCGCGACGCGGTGGCGGGCGCGGGCGCGGACGATCTCGACGAGGCGCTGGTCGACCGTACGATAGATCGGGCTTTCTCGTTGACGCCTCGGGCAATGCGCGGCGCGCCGGACAAACAAACGAAGCTGGAGCGCCTAAATCTCCTTGATTCCCAGGGCAATGTTACCAAGGCTGGACTCCTAGTTGCGGGCACCTACCCTCAGCAGTTTTATCCCAAGCTCTTTATCGACATGGCTGTCTATGCGGGGACCCGGAAAGGCACGGCGGGATCGCTGAGGTTCATGGACCGCACAATCTGTGAGGGAACG
>CABUSR010000019.1 GCA_902494245.1 uncultured Collinsella sp. | reverse complement strand
GCCCTTTGAAAAGGGCACCCTGCACCCCGCCTAAACTTTGCCACTCGCCGTTGGGCAGGTGGGAAAGGCACAGCCTTTCCCACCACCCGGCAAGTGTCCTCCGTGGGCCAAATGTCAAGGGGTTCGGGTTGTATTGCCTTGCGGCAATCTCCACCCACAGGTATGCCCCCTTGACATTTGACCCCGCTCCCCGTGACAGCCGTGACGACCGTGACGATGTTTTGGACACCGCCCCCGCTCTCAAAAAAGCCGTCACAGCCGTCACGGTCGTCACGCTTGGGGAGGATCCAGGGTCAGGCTGATACTTCTCCCGGCGTGGGTGCGGGTGTTCTCATAGCGGATATGATAGTCCGTTGCCAGTTTCCCGGCCCGGACGTTCAGCCGCATCGCCAGGGCATTGGGCTTCATATCCACTTGCAGGGCTGCCGCCAACTCCGTGGCCGTACCGCCCCAGGACGGCCTCTCCGCCGTGATAAAGGCGGCTACGGCCTCCAGCACCGGGTCGGGGGGTTCTACCCACAACTCCGTTTCCATCCGCTCCAGTGTCCATGTCAGGTGTTCCTTGTCCTTAATGAGATAGAGCCGCTGGTCTTGCTGGTCACGTCCTACCACATCCAAGGTGGCGGTGCCGTCCGTCCGCTTCTCCTTCTGAAGAAGAAAGGCCCCGTCTGCTGCCCCCGACAGGCCGTTGGTGCCGGAGATCATATCAAACTTGTCGTCGGCCTGCTGCTTCCGAGTGTGATGTACCAGTAGGAGGCAGACGCCGCAAGCGTCAGCAAGGCGTTTCAGCTTTCCTACCACCTCATAATCGTTGGCGTAGCTGTACTTATCCCCGCCAGCCTCCCGAATCTTCTGAAGGGTGTCAATGATAATCAGTTTGGTGTCTGGGTGTTCCTGCACGAATCGCTTTAGCTGTTCCTCCAGCCCGTTGCCGACCTGCTTTGCGCAGATGGAAAAGAGGAGGTCGTTGGTGCCGTCCATGCCGAACATCCGGTAAAGCCGCTCCTGCAAGCGACGGTGATCGTCCTCCAGCGCCAGATAGAGGACAGTCCCCTTGTGAACGGGATAGTCCCACAGGGGGAGGCCCATGCTGACGTGGTAGGCAAGCTGGGCCATCAGAAACGACTTGCCTACCTTGGGCGCTCCCGCAAAGAGGTACGTCCCCGGATAGAGCAGACCGTCAATGACGGGCGGTCTGCTCTGATAGACGTTCTCGTACAACTCGTTCATGGAAATCGTGGGGAGATACGCCGGGTCGTTCATGCGCTGCATTTTCCGCAGCAGTTCCGCATAATTTTTTTCAGGGGGATTGTTTTCTGTCGTTTCCTCTGTTATACTTGCGATAGGTGTTTGTGAAATGGGCTGTTCCCCGTCTGCGCCAACAGACGGAACCGGGACAGTCCTTTTCGTTTCTCTGGAATCCATCAATCTATCAATCCTCCTTCATGCCGCCCATGATAGCGGCGATCATCTGAATGGTGTCCAGCAGTTCATCGTCCACGCCAGCCCCGTCCTCGGCCCGCCGCAGTTCGTCCAGAACGGCGGCAAGCTGGTCACGCAGGGCTTTGTAGACCTTGGGATTACCCTGTACCACTACGTCCCGGCACAGGAGGCGTCTTGTGATGTAGTCCTGCTTTGTCAGGCCGGAGAGCCGCACAGCGGCCTCGATCTGTTCATCTTCCTCCGGGGACACCCGGAAGGCCACGGTCTTGTTCCTCCAGCGATTTTTGTTGTCTCGGTTTTTCAGTGACATGGTTACGTTCCCATCCTTTCAAAGTCCAGTTTGTCCGCCATCTCCGTCTGCCTTGTAGGAAACAGATGGGCGTAGCGGTAGGTGATATCGATACTCTCATGCCCCACCCGGTCAGCGATTGCCAGGGCGGTGAAGCCCATATCAATCAGCAGGGAAATGTGTGAATGTCGGAGGTCGTGAATTCTGATCCGCTTCACTCCCGCCGCTTTCGCACCTCTGTCCATTTCATGGTGGAGATAGTGCTTGCTGACAGGGAAAATCCGTTCATTTGCCCCGGTGCTGTAAAACATCTTTAAGTAGTCCTCCATCTCTCCACAGAGGAATTTGGGCATCTTAATGACACGGTTGCTCTTTTTCGTCTTAGGAGTGGTAATCACGTCCTTGCCCTTGAGCCGCTGATAGGATTTGCTGATGGACAAGCCCGAGCTGCTCGAGTCCATCGCCGCAGCGCTCGGCGTGTCCGTCAACGCCCTCAAGGATTACGGCGTCGAGACCGCAGGCGACCTCATGTCGCTGCTCGTGCGGCTCGAAGACTCCTTCGGCATAGTTCCCTCAGCCGACGGTTCGGGCCTCTCCCTGAACCCCAAGGCGCCGCACGCGCCCAAAGCCGCGATGGCGATCGAGTTGTGGGCAGAGAAGCGCGCACGGCTCGAGAACGGCGAGATCGACGCCGACGAGTACGAGGACTGGAAAGCCTTGCTGTAACGGCTCCCCGCATTTCGCAATCAACGCAACCGAATCAGGACGCCAGGCTAGGCGGTGAGCTCCGCTCGCTCCTGCGTAAGCTGAGTTTTTACTCCCCATTGCATGCAAAGGCATTTCAAGCGTAAATGGGGAGTAAATGACGCGGTGGCTTACATGGCGGCACACGGCAGTACACTGCGGCATTTCCCCTGATTACTCCCGTTTTCATTGAGGCGGCGAGATTCTTTACTCCCCATTAACCACCTGGGGAAACGCCGTACGGAGACCGTAAAAACGCCCGTTGAGTTCGATTTGAGTTTCACGGGCCCCGAAACGGCCTCGTTTCGTTCTCGGGGACAAAAATCGCGCGTCTACTCATTCGGGATAAATCTTTACTCCCGTTCCTCCGAATACCGCCCCGTGCCTTGTCGTCTTGAAATACGGGGAGTAAATCGCGAAATCGCAGGTGAAAGGGAGTAAAACGGCAAAGAAAAAGCCTCCGTCCCAACGCGGGAACGGAGGCCAGATTACCGTATTTACTCACCGCCGTCGCTGGCGGCTTTGCCATGACTCTCGTACGAAACGAAACTCAGCAGCACAGTGCGGCACTCAAAAATACAGGTCAGAACCCTGTCAGCCTACTCCCACTCGATAACGGGTGCCGCAGGTAAATGAGGCGCTCGTTTTGCCTCAGTCCGTTCTATCAGGCATTCTCCCATCGCCGTTTGATACTCATTTGGTCCTCACGCCGGCTAATCTGACCACAATTAGGGCAGGGCATACCCCTTCTTAAATCGCTCGTCAAAGGGACAGAAATCGCTATAGACATAGCCGTCAATAAGCGATGAACCGTTCGGTTGGCGTATCTCATGCTGCCGGAACTTCTCGACATAGCCATCGGACTTATCGTGCTCGAAATAGTCGAACTGATCAAGCCATTCGTCGTATTCATCGGCCCGCTTCACGCGCGTTTCATACCTCTTCGCCCATTCAAAAAGAAAAGAGTCGGGAACAGGCGCTCTCGCTAGAAGCGCCGGCCCCTCTTCCAGCTGAACCGGAATCAATCCATATGAAGCCGAGAGCTGAAATAGCGCATGAGCAGCTTGAACAGGACTACCGAAATCGGTAAATACAAGCGCTCCCCTCTTCACCTCAAGAGCGCTGGACAGTTTTTGAAGCGCCGCATACTTCGGCACCCTAGCCCCCTGCTCATACGAACGTAGCGTTGCGAGGGAGAGATCGGCCTCTCGGGCCAAATCCAGCTGGGTCTTTGCAGGGGTACACCGCGCCCTTAGCTCTGGCAGCTTCTTGGACTGCATCCTATTTTGCCAGGGCGTAATCGGCACCCAGGACTCTCGCGGATCATATTCATATCGAAGGGGAAACTGGGACGGATCAAAGTCTGCTGCGTAGTTGTCCTTCCATCTTTCATAGTCGTCTCGGTCGGAGTCGCTCTCGATCTGAGCATACTGAGCGGCCCACTTTTTTAGAAACGCCTTCATGAAGGGCGAGGTCGGCTTGAGCGCAGAATAGTGCTCGTTTGCAACAGGCTCGAATCCGTATGTCGCGGCGAATTGGAAAAAAGCCTGAGCAATCAGATCCGTATCACTGAAGTCGTAATAGTGCAGCGACTCGGCCCGTATTCCGAAAGCGTTCGCAAGTCTATCCAAATGCTCCTCCTTCGGGGCGGACTTCATCAGCTCGTAATTTCTTAAGGCCGATTCCGGGATTCCCGCTGCCTGCGCGGCCACCTTTCGAGTCCATTTTCGCGTCGAACGAAGACGAAGCAGCTTCTGAGACAGCTGCTGCCTTCCCCAGCGTTTACTCGTCTGTTCCCATTCCCTATCGACCACATATGACGACAAAGCTTCCGAAATTGCACCGACGCAGTCGACGGCAGTCATCCAAATACACCTCCAACAAATAGTTGCCTCAAGTGTACACGTGAAACCTTATGTGTGCAGAAAATGTATTAGATGCGACTTTCGCAGCAAGATTGAAGCCAATTTCTAATTTTTGTCGCACTTAATGCTTTTTTTGGACATAATCAAGACAAGGGGGCAACCGGCGCCCCACCCTGGAAAGGAGACTACATATGACACGTCAGCTTATCGGCGCGGAGGAGGTTGCCGAGATCACGGGCATGAGCAAGTCCTATTCGTTCAAGCTGATCAAGACTTTGAATGCAGAGCTTGCAGCTCAGGGGATCATGACTATCCCCGGGAAGGTCCAGCGCTCGTATTTCGAGGCACGCCTTCTCTCCACCCCTTCTAAGCAGAAGGTGGCGATGGCCCATGTCGGTTAGCCGCGACAAGAAGCGCGGGACCTGGACAGTCGAGGCTTGGTATCGCAACTCTATGGGCGAGCGTCATAAGAAGACGAAGCGCGGGTTCGCCTCCAAGAAGGAGGCTGTGGCTTGGGAGCGCGACTTCCTCGCCTCCTGCGACGAGCGTGTCGAGGTCACCGTCGAGGCCTTCGTCAAAACCATGTACGCACGTGACATCTACCCTCGACTGCGAGTCGGCACCAGGCTCACCAAGGATGCCATTATCGACAAGTACATCCTGCCCATTTTTGGCCCCATGCGCCTTTGTGACGTCAAGGCTGCGGACGTGGTGCGTTGGGAGAATTGGCTCCTTGAGCAGAACCTGTCGCAGAGCTATCTCCACACCATCTGCAACCAGTTCTCAGCCATCTTCAACCACGCCATCCGATTCTACCGCCTGCCCCAGAATCCCATGTTGGCGGCGGGAAAGGTCGGCTCCAAGCGCCCCGAGAAGGAGATGCTCTACTGGACCCCTGCCGAGTTCAAGCGCTTCTCCCAGGCCATCGAGGACAAGCCGCTCATCTACCTTGCATTCCTCACGCTCTACCTCTCGGGCTGTCGCGAGGGCGAGCTCCTCGCCCTCCGTCCGGAAGACATCGACTTCAATCTCAACGTTATCCGTATCCGTCATTCCTACGCCCGCATCAAGGGCGAGGACGTTATCGGTCCACCCAAGACGCGCGCCTCGAAGCGGGACATCGTCATGCCGAGCCTCCTTCGTGAGGAGCTGCGTGATTATCTGTCGACACATCCCGAGATCGCCCCTACCGACCGGCTCTTCCCCGTCACGAAGCACGCGTTGTCGAATGAGATGAAGAGGGGTTGCGAGCTCTCGGGCGTGAAGCGCATCCGCATCCACGACATCCGCCACTCGCATGTCAGTGCGCTCATCAACAGCGGCTACTCGCCCACGGCGATCGCCGACCGCATGGGTCACGAGACCGCCGAGGTAACGGAGATGTACTCGCATCTTTTCCCCTCGACCCAGCACGACCTCGTGGAGGCGCTGGACGAGGTGATGTCGGATGTCTAGGCCGATTGTGGACGCCAAGGGACGCCGTCGCTGCAAGACCATCGCCTTCCGCATGTCGCCCGCAGAGGCGGACCAGCTCGACCTCCGCGTCGCTTTGAGCGGTCTGTCGAAGCAGGAATTCATCGCGAGAAGCCTGCTGGAAGGCACTTTTACTGTGGTCGCAACCACCCGTATGCGCAAGGCGGTTAAGGAGCGCATGGGACCTGTCGTAGCGGAACTCCGGCGTATCCGGCGCGCAGGAGATATGGACGACGAGCTCGTCGAGTCGCTTGAGACGCTCGCCGCCTTTGCCGGATCGTTCGCGCCCGAGCGCTCCCCTGTGGAGCTTGAAGACGCCCTAATCGCAAACCTGGGTCTGGACGACGGCCTCCCCTACCAAAGCTCGGCCGTCGCCCAAAAACATGAGCCCACACGTAAGGAGGACTCTGTCGATGAATCTTAGCATGATGAATTCCGCCCGACGCCGCGCCGTCTTGCGCGACTACCGCCTCGACCACCCCTTGTCGGAGGAAGAGCTGGTCGAGCGCCTTATCGACACGGAGCTTCGCCTCCGCCGGCTCGAAGCACTTGCCTCCGCCAAGAACCACCCCATCAATGGCCCTCGCCGTCACCATTCTTGTGAGGCGATCTGATGGGCACGCAGAAGCACGACGACGCCCCCGAGCCGCAGTCCCCGGAGCGCCGCTCCCCGCCGACGGTCAACGAGATCGTCGAGGAGCTCAAGTCTCTTCCCCTGAACGTCGGCTACAACCGTCTCGCGAACGAGCTCTTCAAGACTGGGCCCCTGCCCTGGGATGCAGATTCGCGGGAACGCCGGTGGCGCGATAGCGACGACGCACGGCTCTTCGCCCTCCTCCAGCAGATCATCTCTCTCCAGAAGGAGAAGTTCATGCTGCTCGCGCTGACCATCGTCGGCGAGGACAACGCCTATGACCCGCTCGTTGCCATGCTCGATGCCCTCACCTGGGACGGCATCCCGCGCGTAGGGACGCTCCTCAATGTCTACCTTGGCGCGGAGAGGAACGCATACGTCTCGGAGGTCGAGCGCATCTTGTTCTGCGAGGGCATCGCCCGCGTCTACAGCCCGGGCTGCAAGGCCGATTACATGCCCATCCTGTGCGGTGCCGGAGGCGTCGGCAAGTCCTCCTTCGCGAGGGGCCTCGCCATGCGCGACGAGTATTTCAGCGACTCCGTGATCAACCTCGGCGACGTCAAGCTCACGGGTGAGCAGAACCGGGGCAAGTGGATCATTGAGATTCCCGAGCTCAACGGCATGTCCGAGCGCTCTATCGAGAGCGTGAAGGCTGGGGTCACCCGTCAGGTCGATGAATTCCGAGGGGCCTATTGCCGCAGGACGGAGGCGTTTCCCCGGCGCGTAGTCTTCGTCGGTACCACGAACGAGGCCGACTTCATCCGCGAGCGGACGAGTGGCGCAAGGCGCTTCCTCCCGGTGCTCTGCGGCATCGAGCGCACGGAGAGTTCCGTCTTCGACGAGAGCTTTCCCGCCGCCGTCCACCAGGCATGGGCAGAGGCCCGCACGTGGATGAAGACGGGTGATCCCCGCTTCTCGACCGTCCTAACGCCTGAGATGGAGACAGAGGCGGCCGCACAGCGCGGACGCTTTGTCGAGGAGGACCCCTGCGTGCAGAAGGTCCTCGCGTATCTCCCCGGCAACACCGACCGTCCCATGTGCACGTTCGAGATCCTCGACAAGGCCCTCCGTCTCGAAAAGACCAAGGCCAACTGCAAGATGGTCAGCCGCATCCTGTCATCGCAGTGCCCTGGATGGGTCCCGGGCAACAAGCGCCTCTGTCCCCCGTACGGCAAGCAGCGCTGCTGGGTGTACCGGGAGACGGATTAGGGCCGATGGAGGTGCCGCAGCATTCCGTTGCGGCACCTCCATCGCCGCCCCTCACCTGCAAAGTCTCTCGATGGTGCCAAAGGTGCCATTGGCCCAGAAACTCTTTCCTGTTCTTTGGCACCTTCGGCACCGCAACGTTTCGCCGCAGCTAGAAGCGTTACCAACGAAGAAGCTCAAATGAATCGCCGGTACCCATACGGCACCGGCAGAGAGGAAAACCATGATGGAACTTGTCAAGAAAATCAAATCGCATCTCGACGACCTCCTCGGAACCGTCCCCAAGCACAAGGACGACGCCGTCGGCTCCGTGCTCACCCATCTGCTGGAGTCCGACCCCGACCTGGGCTTCGCGCGCGCGGCGCGCCCTGTCGAACACCCGGGCTTCACGCGCGTCGTCCGTGCCGGAATCGCTTACTACGCGAAGCCGGATTTCAAGATTCTGAACCCGTTCAAGGAAGGCGGGAACGGCGTCTACTTCGTCAAGGGCTGCAACGACGACCCGACCGGCATCTTCTTCACCGATGCCTACCGCGTCAACGATGCGGAATACGGCGACGCCATCGAGGCCTACCTCTTCGCCTACGGCATCCCCCGCGATGACCTCGCCATGGTGCCCGTCACCTTCTGGCCCAGGACCTACGAGCGCACGCCCGAGAACATCGCCGCCCTCCGCGCCGTCGGTGCGCCACTCCCGAACGAGGGACTCTAAAATGGCCATCGGAAAAGACGGGTCGAAGGTCATGAGCCTCCGGCTCCCTGACAAGGCATATCGCCGCCTCCACGCCTACGGGGTTTCCAAGGATCTTAGCGACAGCGCAGCCGCCCGCGAGCTCATCGCCGCCGGGCTCGCCTCCGACGGCCTGGCGCTCTACTCGACCGAGCTCGGCACCTATCTCCGCGGCGTCATGCAGCCGCTACTCGAGCAGCTCGACCACACGCTCGACGAACGCAACGCCGAGCAGGAGGACCGCATCGCGCGCGTCGTGCACCGTGCTACACGCGCCTCTATCGTCGCGGCAATCGCGGCAGTCGAGGTCGAAAAGGGCACGTTCGAGGGCCTGGATGGCGTGAGCGCCTCGGACATCTACGCCGCTTACGACAAGCAAGCCGGCCTCATGCAGCGTGGCATGACGCTCTCGGAGGCGAGGGGGCGCCTTTCTGATGGCAAGTCGTAGCAGCCTCGTCGTGAACGCCCGCGTGCACCTCCCCGGGTCGCGCGGGCGTTCCGCCGTCATCACCAACAACATCGAATACGTCGCCACGCGCGAGGGAGCCGACAAGTCAGCCACCGTCGACGACCTCAGGCGCTCCGAGCTCGCTGAGAAGATGGGGCTCGTCGGCTACTACGCCGAGAGGCCCGGATCGACCGCGCTCTTCGACCAGAACGGGGCCGTCCCGCTCCGCACGGCCCGCAGGGAGCTCGAAAAGGCTGACGGAGCGATTGCTACCGTTGTGCTCAGCGTCCGCAGGGACGAGGCATGTGAGCTCGACCTCGCGTGCAAGGAGGACTGGCAGCGCTTCTGCCGCCGAAACCTCGCGCCGGCGCTTGCCGAGGCAATGGGCATCCCCGAGTCCAGCGTCCGTTGGGTAGCCGCCGAGCACGAAAACCACCCGAATTCCAAGCACGCGCACGTTATTGCGTGGTCGTCCGATGGCTCGTTCGATTCACTCATGGCCCGCAACAGGCTCGACCGAGCTAGAAACGCCCTCACCGACGCGGCCCTGGCCCCGGCGCTCGCGGCCGAGTATGAGGCCCGCGACCTCGCGAGGTCGCGGGCAGTCGACGCCGTCCGCCAAATCCCCGCCGACGAGATTGGCGTCACGCTGCCTGCGGACGGCCGAATCTCCTACGCGCACCTCCGCCGCTGGCACCCAGATGTCGCCAAGGCCGTCGATGTCGCAATCGCGGAAGCAGGGTCGAGGCATCCTGAAATCAAAGGGGCGAGCGCCGCTTACAGCAAGTCCGTGGAGCGTTGCGCCGGCCTCAAAGGCCTCGAAAGCGTTGCGCGGGACCGCTACGTGAACGACGCCATGCGCGAGCTACGCGCGCGCCAGGGCAACGCCCTGCTGAGGATCATCGCACCCGACCGGACAACGGACCCCGAAAGGGAACTGATGAGGTCCGCAAGGCCGGACGGCGGGCCTGCAACGGAGCGCAAGCGCATGAAACCGCTCGTCGGCGAGGTCCGCGCCTGCGTCACCGGTGAAGATCTGGAGGGGGCGCGAGAAGCCGTCCGCGAGCTCAGGCCTATCCCGGAGAGGTGTCTCCGGTCATGTCCGTCCTACGCGCTTTCTATGGCAAAAGCCCCGGTTGCCGTGAGCAGAGCCCTTACCAAAGCGCTCGCGTTCGCAACGGAGAACCCCAGAAGCAAGAAGGACCCGTCAGATGAGGTCGGCCAGAAAGCCGAGCGCGCGCTCGCAAGGGCGCTCACAGCCGCTGCATCGGCCGCGATCAGGGGCGATACGGCGGGCATCGTACTCGACCCCGCGAAAACCATAGTGAAGGGAATGATTCTATGAGCAAGCAGAAGAGCTTCAACGTCGACGAGGGCGCGCATTTCAAGCGCTGTGTCGCCGCCGGCACGGCCGCTGGGACCGCGATCGCGTTCGTCCTACTGCCGGCAGCATGGCACTGGCTGAAAGCATGGGTCACCGGCATCGCCGCGACGCTCACAAGCTTCGGGACGGCCGCAGCACCCGAACTCCCCGATACCATGTTCCAAAACCCACTCGAAGTCCTGCCGGAGCTGATCCAGGACGACGCCTTCCTCGTGGGATGCGCGGCGACCCTCGCCATCTCCACGATAGCAGGCTTCTGGAGCCACTTCGACTGGTCGCGCTGGCTCCACGACGGTACTTGGGTCGGTGGGCGCCGCGCGCCGGGCGCGCCCATCCACGGCGACGCGAGGCTCATCTCGGCACACGGCGAGCTTAAGCGCAAGAGCAAATCGTGGCAGGAGGGCGAAAGACCCTCGGGTGGCACACTGGTCGTGGGCGAGATCGGGAAGAGCGTCAGGCTCATCGACTCGGTCCACGCTTGCATCCTTGCCGAAAGTGGCGAGGGCAAAAGCCGTCGAGTCGCCATTTTGTCAGCCTTGGCTAACTTCGAGCAAGGCCGTTCCCTCATCATCAACGACATAAAAGGGGAGCTCCGCGCCTTTCTCGAGCCGACGTTTGAAAAGGCCGGCACGCATCGCATCGTCGACGTGATGTTCGATTCGCCCGCCTCTTCGGCGCGGTTCGACCCGCTCGAGAGGGCGAAGGAAGCCTTTAATGCGGAGGGAACCGGCGGCTGCACCCGCGAGCTGCGGGAAGTCGCGCGCTGCATAGTGCCCGCACCGTCGAAGGGACAGCCGTTCTTTTATGACGGGGCCCGGAACCTGTTCGTCGGCATCGCCCTCGCCCTCATCGAGGGTCCGTCCATCCCCAATGAGGAAAAGACCGTCATGTCCGTCGCCGCGGTGATCTCGCCCTCGGGCGAGAAGGGAGCGCTCGAGCGCGTCGCCGCCCTGGCGGCATCTCTGCCTTCAGGTGACCCCGCACTCCCCTTTCTCGGAGGCCTCAACGGCGAGCACGGAGGCGGCCCGGGCATCGTCTCGACCCTCAGCAATTGCCTGACCGAATACATCGACGGCAACGTGGCGAGAATGCTGCACGACGACGAGTGCGAACTCGGCGGCATCGGTGAGGAGCCCACTGTGGTCTTCGTCTCGTCCTCCTCAGCAACCGGAAACTATAAGCGGCTCGTGCAGACGTTCGTTTCCCAGGCGCTCTCGGCGCTGCGCTCCTGCGCCGGCGCCCACGCCGGCCGCTGTCCCGTAGAGACCGTCCTTCTCCTCGACGAGGCCGCGTCCCTCGGCCGCAACGAACGCATCGTCCAGGACCTCGGTGAGATGAGGTCAGAGAGAATCAGCGTCCTGTGGTTCTGTCAGTCGCTCCTGGCACTCCAGTCAGTTTCCGGCTACAGCCGCGAGGAAGCCGAGACAATACTCGACCTTCTCAAGGACAAGGTCGTTCTCTCCTGCTCCAACCTCGACACCGCGCGCAAGCTCTCGGAGTCGATGGGCTCCTACACGGCGGTCGCTCAGTCCACGAGCCGAACGAGGGGAACGAACACCGGCTCGACGGGCACGAGCGAGGGACTCGTCCGCAGGCCGCTCATCACGCCCGACGAGCTCCAGCGTTGGACTGGCCGCGAGACGGGAGCCCTCGTGATCCACGACGGCGTACCTATGGCCTTCCCCAGCAGGGACGTCACCGAGACCTTCGTCGGGCCCATGCTCGGGATGACGTCCCCCGAGGCCGAACGGGCACTTATGGAGCAATCGACCGCTCGCCGCGAAATCAGGAACGAGACGGTGCCGAAGGTTTGGCAGGGCCCGACCGACCCCGGCGGCGCGGCGACAGCGCCGACGAAGCCGAAAACGGTCGCAGGATACGTTCCCGAGGGCTTCTAGTCGCGTAATCGCCCATATCCAGCGGAAACGACTCGATCAACTACACTTCCGCACCCGCGTACTACACGCGGGTGCGGAAGTTTTTCGTTTTAGGTGCAGGCATCTACCTGCGCCTTCGAACTCGGCTCGCCGAGTTGCGCCGCTTGCCTCCGGCGAAACGTAGTGGAGCCTTATCCTGCACCGCCGCTTCGTGGCGGAAAACCGAATCCAAAATGACGCGTAGCATTCGAACCACAGCGCCGAAAAAATGACGTCAGAAGCCGGCAGCCGAACTATCCATCGAACAGGTCTGAATCGAAAAACTCTCTCAGGGAAACGCCGAGCCCGCCTGCGATGCGCTCGATATTCTCGATTGAGACGTTGCGCTTGCCGGTCTCGACTTCGGCGAAGTAGGTGCGCGACATCTCGATGGAGTACGCGAAGGCCTCCTGGCTCAGGCCGAGCCCGGCCCTTAGCTCCTTGATGCGGAGCCCCACGCGCATCTTGGGGTCCAGCTGAGTCATTGGCACCTCCTTACCGTCGGTGTCAATGATTCGGCCCTGTTCTATATAAGTCACACCTATATAAGTGACAATTTGAAATACAATACGGGAATCAGAGGATTTCAATCTGGGAGGAAGCACGATGAACATTGAAATCTCTAGGAGGGCGTTTCTCGCAGCGGGGTCCCTCGCCGTCATGGGCTCGCTCGGGCTCGCCGGGTGCGGCAAGAGCGGCATCAGCGGCAAGACCCTCTACTACTACTCGGTTTGCGGCAGCGTGGCCCTTGGCAAGGTGTGCGTGAACAAGCCCGGATCCGCGTCGACGATCAAGTTCGACGACGACACATGGCACTACGTCGGTTCCACCGAGCTCAGCGGCGACTGGAAAGCCGAAGGCGACGATGTGGTCCTGTCCTCATCGCAGCTCGGCACCGTCACGCTCGTAAGGCAGGACGACGGGAGCTACGTGCCCTCGGGGTCCGAGGGCTACGGCGAGAGGTACTTCGAGGACGAGTCCGCGGCGCAGTCCTACTACGACGAGTACACGGCGGCCACGCCCGACAGGGTGAGAGACACACTGGAGAGCGCCACTTGGTCGGTGAAGAACCCGCCCTCGACCCAAACCGTCGCAGAGACGCTCTCGTTCGAGGACGGCTCGCTCGCATTCACGAAGGGCGAATACCAGAGGAAGGGCTCTTACACCGATGCCCCGCGCGAGAGCTCATGGCTCGCCTCGGACCATTCCGGCGAATACGAGCTCAACGTGACCTCCCAGTGGGTGAGCTCGGACGGATCGTCGCCGCGACCCTTGATCTACGAGGGGACGATGACCGTCGGGGGCGAGGCGACAGACTTTAAGCTGTCCGACCGCAGGGGCTCCCTCACGCTAACCCTTTCCTCCGAGTGGAGCGCGGTGGTGTTCGTCAATGGAGAGTAGGCGCGACAGGGGCAGGCGGCTCGCGACAACGGCCCTCGCACGCATGGCGTCGCGGAAAGCCGCGGCTGTGGCGACGGCAATCCTGCTCCTCGCATTCCTCGCCCTCGTCTGGGCTAACGCCTCACCCGCGGAAAACGGAGCCGGAGGCGAGCCGGCTGCGCACGCGTGGCGGGAATCCGAGGAGGCTTCCGGAGAAGATGGAAGCGCCGGTTCCGCCCCTCAGGACGACGCGAGTGGAGCCTCCGAGCCGGCGGCGAAGGGCGACCAGACCGAGGATGCCTCCGCGAACAGAGGTGAGGCAACGAGGAAGGGTGCGGGCGCCACGTCGTTGAGGGGCGATGCCGCGAACGCCACCAAACCAGGACCGGAAGGCTCCTCCGAGCAAGGGACCGCTGTCCACAAACACAACTGGGTAGCCCAGACCAAGACCGTCCATCACGACGCGCAGTATAAGACCGTCCATCATGATGCGGTGACACATCAGGTGTGGCATGACGCAGTGGCGGAGGAGCACTACATCTGCAATCAGTGCGGCGCAGACATTACCTCTGACCCTTGGGGGCATCTCGATGCGTATGACCATGGTGGCTACCATTCTTCCTATGTAACCGTGAAGCAGGGCTATTATGAGACCGTGACCGACAAAGCAGCCTATGACGAGCAGGTGCAGGTGAGCGCGGCATGGGACGAGACCGTGACCACCGGGTACAAGTGCTCGGGCTGCGGCGCCACGAAATAGCCCCCCGCCACCGGATTCCGGGTCAGAGCGTGTATATGCCGGACAGGAGCCCATCGACGGCAAACGCATAAATCCCAAAACTCGTCACACACCCTCGAGTTTCCTTAAGCAAGGTTCCAAGGGGCAGCAGCCCCTTGGCGCGCAGGGATGCGGGGATGGCGCGAGACATCCCCGGAAAACCGGCGTGGGCGTGCCATTGGCGCGCCCACGCCCTGTTGATGCAACTCACTCCCCTCCGGCGATGTACACGGTCCGGCCGCTCTCGCAGTCGATGCTTTCCACGTCGCCGCGCCCGATGCGGACGGCGGCCCATCCGCCCTCATCCCCCACCAGGGCATCGGCCTCGCCGCGCGCCTCTGAGACGAGACGCTCGAGCCCGGGCGACCCTTCCGGCGCGACGCCCACCTCATACGCCCCTCCCTCGAGGTCCGTCTCGTACTCAACGACGACCGTCAGCCCGTTTCCCTCGCCCGGAACCTCGTCCGAGCAACCTACGGCGCTGCACTCGAACATCCCCATGGAGTTACCTCCTCCTGACGGCGCTGAGCGGTTTCGGGGAGAAGCGCTCGTCGCGCTCGACGACGGCGAACCCCATCTGGCGGTTCAGCTCCTCCATCTCCTTGATGCTGAAGTAGCCGAGCTCGTCGTCGTAGCCCTCGACGAGGCCGAACGCCTCGTCCGTGCCGTCGAACTCGAGCAGCCACCAGTCCCATCCGTTCACGCAAGAGAAGTAGTGGGCGTAGACCGTGGGGTCCTCCGCCCCGTCCTGCCCATAGAGCCTCGGCGCCGTCTTGGCGATTTCCTCGGTCATCAGCTGCTGCATGTCTTCCTCCGTTCCGGGCACGTGGCCCTCAACATCTCGCCCCTGCGGGCAAAGCCGAATGGCGACGCCGCGCGTCGTCGTCGGCTTTGCTCCCTGCAAAGCCGCACCGGAGCGAAGGCGGGTCAAGGGAGGTCCATGACGACCTCCACCAACCGGAGCGGAGCGGAGGTTTGTGCGGGGTCTCATGGGCCCCCTTGACGCGGCGTAGCGGAGGTGCCACCCGCGTAACGGATACGAGATCACGACCGGCGAATGCCACCGAAACGTTGGAAATCATGGGTCAAGACTGAAGAGAGGCGACCGCCCCTAACGGACGGCCGCCTTAG
This sequence comes from uncultured Collinsella sp., assembly GCA_902494245.1. Lineage (GTDB taxonomy): Bacteria > Actinomycetota > Coriobacteriia > Coriobacteriales > Coriobacteriaceae > Collinsella. The sequence goes on along the minus strand of CABUSR010000019.1, from coordinate 26,547 downwards.
CGAGCCTTATTAATTCGGTTCTGGTACATGATCCGAGGCGCCCGCCGGGCAGATCCCGACGAGCCTAGTGATAGTCGTTTGCGAAGGAGCCGTAGAAGAGCGCCTTACAGTCGACATCGTTGTAGTCCATCACGGCATCCTGCACATCGGATCGCAAGAGGTTGAGCACTTTGTACACGCCCTCGCCCATATCCCCGACGAAGAGTACCTGCTTGAACACATCGGGATAATCGCGCAGATAGGTCACATAGCCCCTAAGCTTCGCTAGCGTGTCGCCGAGGAACTCGCCATGAGGGTCAACGATGGACGGCCTGATGACGCCCTCTGCATCCTTCACGAAGAAGAGGAAGTCCGGGTGCAGGGCCTTGCGTCCCACCGAAGACATGTACGGGATCGAAAACGCCTTGGCAGACATGCTGCCCGACGGATTGCGATAGAAGGCAACCGTGCGATTCTTTGCCAATTCGTTCCTAACGATATAGTCTTCCGCCGGGTTCAGGTCGAGCGGGCAGAGGCCGTCCTCTTTCTGCACGATATGGCACGGATACTTAGCGAAGTCGTCCGACGTGCTGGCAGACGTGGGCCACTCTATCTTTGTGAGGCGCTTGCCCTCGGTTTCACGGGCCAGCTCGTCGTAGCGCTGCTTTGCCGCGTCGTTAAGGTAGTCATAATCGCCAGATCCATCGACCTTATCGAAGTATTCCTTTCGGCATTGAGCCGCCCAGCCCTCGAGCGCATCGACGATGGCCTGCGTGCGCACCGCTGCGGCAAGGCGCAGGTCGCACTCGGGCCGCCCAAGCTCCTTGAAGTTGGCGCGACGATACTCATTCGCAAACTCCTTAGTGAAATGCATGTCGGCGTCGCGGGCGGCCTTTCTGAGGCCCTCGGCGTCCGTGCGGGCCTCCTCCTGCTCCTGGTCCTCGGTCTCGTTGAGCTTGTCGAGCGTGATCTTGACGGTCTCGGCAACCTCTACGTCGTGTTTGGCTTCGCGGTACTCGTCCTCGTTAGCAACGATGTATCCCTTGAGCTTCTGGACGAACTGTTTTTTCACGTCGGCCGCGGCATTGACATCGAGGCCAGTCTCGACAAGCAGAGTCGCCGTCTTAACCAGGCTCTGGAATTCGTTCCTGGCCTTCTTCGGAATGCGCTGCACGGGGATAGAATCGAAGGCTGTGCGGATGCTCTGCCACTCCTGATGCGTGAAAGACTGCTCGCGCTTGGTGGGCGGCTTGGGCTTTGCCATGGGCACGGGTATTACGACCGAGACGGGCTGGGTCGGCTCGGTCTGTGCGGAACTTGGCTCAGGTGTCGCAGGTTGCTGCGGGGCAGACGCTGCAACGTCGTTGCCCGTTGCGGGCTGAGGCGCCGGCTCCGCTTCTGGCGCCGGAACGTCGACGGGGTTGACCCCCGAGGCAAGCGAGGGCTGCGTTCCCTGCATGTCCAACGGCTCCTGAATCGCGATGCCGGCAAGCGGCGCCTGATAGCCGGGCTGTGCCCGCCGCGCTGTCTCAATGGCCTTCTCGTTCTCCTCGTACGCCTTGAGCTCCTGTTGGTAGTCGGCTTCGGACTTGGGTGCAGCCGCCGTGATGGTCACGGGGTTGAGAACGATGTTCTGCTTGCCGATGGAGCTCTCGCCCATGTCGTCCTTGCGGCCCATGAGGTAGTCAACCACGTCCTGAGTGCTCTCGGGATTGAACTGGGGCAGGTAGCAGGCAACGGAATTCAAAAGGTCATCGGATTCGATGCGCCGCGCAAGTGGGGTGCGCACCATACGCCCCACGAGCTGTGCGATATAGGTCGAGTCCGAACGCCTGCGCTGCGAGAAGATGACCTCCGCTCGCGGGCAGTCCCATCCGTTGGAGACGGCCTCCTTGGCAAAGAGCACGCGAATGCGCGAGGCGTCCTGAACGAACTCGGGCTCGACATAGGGAATGAGGTATTTTCCCGCCGCGATGTCCTTATGCTCGCCGAAGACGTTGGCGAACGACATCGCCTCGGAAAGGCCGGGGACCAGGCTCGTGATCTGGTCGCACATCTCAGCCAGGGCCGAGCTGCTCACGTTGTCCGCCGCTTGGATGAGCAGCAGCGGGTTGACGGGGCTCTCGCCCTCACGGGCACAGTACTCGCTCCACTCGCGGCAGGCCAAGGCATAGCGCTCGCACGCCATAGTGAGGTACTGGTGCTCGACAGGGTCGTCCTTCTCTGGCACGCGCAACTCGATGATGTCCTTGAGCAGACCTGACTCCTGAACCTCGCGAGGGGTCACAGCGACCTTTGGCATACGCACGCGATCGGCGCGCTGGTCCATGGCCGCCTCGAACCTCTGCGGCGTGGCAGAGACCCCGACGACGATGGGCATCGCTGCACGGCCGTCGAGCCCATCAATGAGGCTGGCGTAGATCGTCGCGGTGCCGCGCTCGCTCGAGGCATTGGCCCCCAGACCGCGATGGGCCTCGTCTATGAACAGATAGAGGTTACGCTCCGGGTCCCTGATGGTGCGGTCAAGGATGTCCCAGAACACGCGGCCGGAGTTGGCCTCACTACCCTTGGTGAGCAGGCCGTTCTTACTGAGTAGGTCCTTACTAAGGAAATAGACGTGGCGCGGCTCGAGAATGTCGTGCGCGGCTCCGAAGTCGTTGGTAATTGTGACCAGGTGGCGCCTGTCAAGGATGCTGTCTGCTAGCTTGTCCGCCACGTTTGAGAAACGCACGCTCGTCTGCTCGTTCAGGCTCGGGGAATCCGAGAGCCAAAGAACGACGGCATTCTCGTCGGACATGAGGCTCAGATCGTCGTCTCCGAAGAAGAGCGCTTCGATCGTCGCTGCGCACATGACCGTTTTGCCCGACCCCGTGGGAGATGCGAGGCATATCGAGGACAGCTCGCCGTCCTGCTCGTAGCGTCGGCGCATCGACTGCAACTTGTTCGCCAGGGTCGCGACCGCACCGGCTTGGAAATCCTTAAGTTCGACTCTCATGTTTACCTCACCGCATCCTCGGCGGCAATCTTGAACGATTGCAGGTAGTTCTCGTACAGGCGGACGACGTCGAGCCCAGGCAGTTGTGCCTTGACGGAGGCGTATCGAGCCGTGTCGTCCGTGATCACATAGGCGCACCCTATGCTGGCATTCTGCTTGACGGCATCTATGAAAGCGCCGACCGAAGCAAAGTCGAAAAGGACGGCGTAGGCGTCGGCCATGGCAAAGCCCGGCTGCTCGTGCTTGATGATGCTGCCACGCGAACCAGCGCGCAGCCAGAGCAGGGGCGCAATCTCCTCGAAGGCCACGCCCAGCTCGACGGCGTCTGGGTCTTCGTAGGTGAGGTCAAAGAAGACAGCGTTTTCCTCGAAGCCGTCGGCCATGGGGAACTCGTCGGTGAACTTGTAGTCACCCTTGATGGAATCGCCCTCGGGCGTCTTGCCCGTGATGGCCGCCGTGACGCGAGGTTTGGTAACGTACTGGCAGATGCCCAGTGCCTCCCATTCGGGGTCGCCCTGACGAAGACCGCGCTTGGTGAGCTTTTTGGATTCGTCCTCGGAGACCTCGTTATTCGTTATGCTGATGGAGCGCCTGCGCCCGCCGTCCTGATGGTTCAAGCGCATGACGGCATGTGCTGTGGTGCCCGATCCTGAGAAGAAATCGACTACAAGGGCGTCGGGCTTGTCGGCAACAACGGAAGCGATTGAGAGCTCGGTCGCATAAAGGGACTTTGGAAATGTGAAGCGCCTATCGCCGATGAACTTTTTGATATATCGGCTCCCGTATTCACCGGCAGAGAACTGCGTGCCACTCCAAACAGTTGTTGGAATGGCAGAGCGCTCTCCCTGCTCTTCGAGAAGCAAGGACCCATCCTCAGCCTTGCCGATGAGTTTAATTTCTCCATTCTTGAGACGCTCCTCTTGGGAATCTCCTAGGTAAAGGAGGGAGTACCGATCACTCTTTTTGTTGTACTCACCTACTTTTGCGCACCCGCGATCAAGCTTGGCCTGTAGAGCATTCTGGGAGATCCTCCAAGTCGCCTCTCGGCCATCGGTCCTAATAGGCCAAACTGCCCTGAGACCCGTTTTTGTCGGTATCTTTGTCCAGTCTTGTTCAAGGGGGAGAGAAGCACCGAGCTCCTTAATGGTCGCGGTCTCCTCATCGATATAGATGGGATAGAAGAGGTTCGGCCTTGCGGTGCGAGCGGCATTGGGACCGCCCCTCAGCAGCCACTCCCAACGTACTTTACGTTGGGAGCGGCTGCTCGACGCGTCATCAGCCACTTTTTCCTCAAGTTCTCCGAACTCAACGGAATAGAGTCTGCGGTCCACTTGGCACGGCGCAGCGGTGCCAAAAAAGCAAAAGACAGCGTACTCGTCAGCTCTCTTGAACTGGTTGCCGCGGGCAACCCCGTTCTTGTTTATGGTGATTGAAACCGTCTGGATACCGGTCGCGTTGGGAAAAACGCTCTCTAAAAGAAGCTCGAGCCTTGCGTACTCCTTCTCGTCGATCGTCACGATGAGTACGGAATCGTTGGGGTTGAGCAGCTGCTTGGCGAGCTTGAGGCGGCGCTCCATGAAGGCAAGCCACTTGGAGTGGCGATAGGCGTCGGAGCCGTCGACGTAATCGTTGTTGTATTTCCAGTCGCGGGCGCCAGTGTTATAGGGTGGGTCTATATATATGCAGTCCACTTTGCCTGCATAGGCAAAGGCCAAGGTTTCAAGAGCATGGTAGTTTTCGCCGTTAATGACTACTTGATAGGGCTTATCGCTAGCGCGCTCGACACGCCCAGTCTCTTTGAGGCCAGCATAAATCGGCTGGTCATATTCAGCAACAGGCACGACATCGTCGACAGCAACGGAGCGGGGCTCACATTCGTTTTCGTCATATGAGGGCGATTGATATGGCTTTAAATCAGCAACCCCCCCCCGAACGGCATTTACCAACCATAGCAGTTGGGAGCTAGAGTCCTCTTTTTTACCGCGCTCGGGAAGCACCTGTACGACATCGCCCTCCATGATAGGTTTGCCATAAAGGCGAAGTCGCTCTGGACGGTTGTGTTCAAATACAAGCCCAAACTGGCGCTGCGCCGCAAAGGCGCGGATGTCGGCAGCGAGCTGACGATCGCCCAGCTTGACAGCGCGATCAACAAGGTTCTGAACGACTGCTTGCGCCGTCTGAGACATCACTTCTCCCCCTTGCACTTCTCGTCAATCCATTCGCGCAGGACTTTAGTCACCGTCTTATCCTGGCGCGCGGCATAGGACTTAAGAGCCCGCTTATCCTCGCGGGTTATCGAGAGCGTGAACTTATCTAGCTCCCTTTCGGCATGAACAGCCTGATCTTCCTCCATGGTCGCCCCTCCGAATTGACCTGTTCTACGTTCCTTAATTGGCCGAAATCATTTTACTTCAGAATACGTAATTACGTAATTAGGTAGGCTAATTTGAGCCATGCAGCACTCAATCACTAGTCAGTATTCGTTGACGAGTCGTTGGGGATAACGAATATATCGAGGTAGACAGCCGTTTTTACCGTCTGTGAGTACCAGCAAATCGATACTCAAAACGTCGTGAGTACATTTTGAGTACCAGTCCGAGCGGCCTCTTGCGGGCGGACGCAATCTGCCGGTCAGCATTAATTAGAAATAAATTGATGGCGTTGCTTCGGTAATTGAAAGCACTTTAAAGCATACCAGCAAACAATAATCCCAGCTAAACAGCTTGAGAGATTGCGTGGCTGGTTTGCATGTACCACATACACCACAATGCACAAGCACCCATGGCACGCAAATAAAAAACGAGGGAGGCCGTATCCGACCTCCCTCGCAAAGGGCTATTTACTATTCCCACTCGATGGTCGCGGGCGGCTTGGACGTGATGTCGTAGCACACGCGGTTGGCGCCGGGGACCTCGGCAACGATGCGGCCGGAGATGCGAGCCAGCACGTCGTAGGGCAGCTTGGCCCAGTCGGCGGTCATGGCATCGCTGGACTCGACGGCACGCAGGATGATCGGGCGCTGGTAGGTGCGCTCATCGCCCATAACGCCGACGGACTTAATGTCGGGCAGGACCGCGAAATACTGCCAGCAGCTGTGCTCGGAGTTGCGCTCACCGGTCTGCTCAAACAGACGCTGATTGTAGGCGTCGAGCTCCTCGCGCACGATGGCGTCGGCGTTCTTGAGGATCTCGAGCTTCTCCTTGTCGACCGCACCGATGATGCGGATGGCAAGACCCGGGCCCGGGAAAGGCTGACGGAACACGATGTGACCCGGCAGGCCCAGCGCCAGACCAAGCGCACGGACCTCGTCCTTAAAGAAGTGGTCGAGCGGCTCAATGAGGTCGAAGTGCACGCCCTCGGGGAACGGGATCAGGTTGTGATGGCTCTTGATAGTGGCCGTCTTGCCGCCCGTCTTGCGAGCGCCGGACTCGATGATGTCGGGGTAGATAGTGCCCTGAGCCAGGTACTTGACCGGCTTGCCGTCGGTCTCGAGCTGCTGCGCCACGGCGAAGAACTCTTTCCAGAACTGCGTACCGATGATACGGCGCTTCTCCTCGGGCTCGGTCACGCCGGCCAGAAGCTCGGCGTAGCGGTCCTCGGCGTGGACGTGGATAAAGTCGACGTCAAACTGCTTGGTGAAGACCTCCTCCACCTGCTCGGGCTCGCCCTTGCGCAGCAGACCGTGGTTGATGAACACGCAGGTCATCTGCTTACCTACGGCGCGAGCGCCCAGAGCAGCCACGACGGAGGAGTCGACGCCGCCGGACAGGGCCAGAATCACGCGGTCGTCACCGACCTTCTCGCGGAACTCGGCCGTCATGGTCTCGACCAGGTTGTCCATGCTCCAGTTAGGCTCCAGGCCGCAGATCTCAAACAGGAAGTTGCTCAGCAGCTGCTGACCGTACTCGGAGTGCTTGACCTCGGGGTGGAACTGCGTGGTGAAAATCTTGCGCTCGACGCACTCCATGGCGGCAACCGGGCACACGTCGGTGCTGGCGGTAACGGTAAAGCCCTCGGGCACCTCGGAAACGGCGTCGCGGTGGCTCATCCACACGGTCTGCTCCATGGGCGTGGAGTTAAAGAGCTTGGCGCCGGCAGTACGCGTAATAGTGGCACGGCCGTACTCGCCCACCTCGGAGTGACCGACCTTGCCGCCGAGCGTCACGGCCGTGATCTGATGGCCGTAGCAGAAGCCCAGGACGGGAAGGCCCAGGTCAAAGATGGCGGGGTCGATGGACGGAGCGTCCTCGGCGTACACGGAAGCCGGACCGCCGGAAAGGATGAGCGCAGAGGCGTTCATCTCGCGAATCTCATCGGCCGAGATGTCGCAGGGGACAATCTCGGAATACACGTTGAGGTCGCGGACGCGACGGGCAATGAGCTGACCGTACTGCGCACCAAAGTCGAGTACGAGGACCTTTGCGGAAGCCTTTTGATCCATGGTTTCCCCCTCTTGTTGGCGGGGAGCCGGTGCCCACCCGCGCGAATGAACGAAAATAACCTCCATAGTGTACACGTTATATGGGGTTTCTCGTCCCTCGCAGCCATCAGCGCACGGCAAACGCACGACCTGGGCCCCTATTTGACGGCAATTGAAGTGTTACCAAACGTTGCAGATGATGTAATACGTTTGAACATTGGACGCCCTGTGCCACAATACTGCCGAACGACTCCGCCTCTGCGGCGGCAAATACGATAGGAATACCAGCATGAAGCGCATCCTTCTCATCGCCACGGGCGGCACCATCGCATCGACCGAGGACGGCAACGGCCTCTCCCCCGCCCTGACCGGTGAGGAGCTCGCCCAGAGCGTCCCCGAGATCTCGGGCCTCTGCGAGCTCGACGTGGTACAGCCCATGAACATCGACAGCACCAATATGCGTCCCAGTGACTGGATGCGTATCCGCGACGTCATCGTCGAAGGCTATGCCGACCACGACGGCTTCGTGATTCTGCACGGCACCGACACCATGAGCTATACCGCGGCAGCACTTTCCTATCTGATTCAGGACAGCCCCAAGCCCATCGTACTCACCGGCTCGCAAAAGCCCATGGGCAATCCCTTTACCGACGCCAAGCTCAACCTGTACCAGAGTCTGCTCTATGCGCTCGATGAGCATTCGCACGATGTGTCGATTGTGTTTGGTGGCGTCGCCATTGCCGGCACGCGCGCCCGCAAGCAGCGCACCATGAGCTTTAACGCGTTCATTAGCGTCAACTATCCGCCCATTGCCTACATCCGCAACGACCGCATCGTGCGCAACGGGCTTCACGGCACGCATCAGGGCGAAAACCCGGTGCGCTTCTACGACAGCATCGACCCGCGCGTATTTGTACTCAAGCTTACGCCCGGCGTAAACCCGGGCATCCTCGACGCCCTTGCCGACAGCTACGACGCCGTGATTCTGGAGACCTTTGGCATTGGCGGTATCCCCGAGTTTGGCGAGTCGGGCGAGTCATTCCAGGAGGCGATTTTCCGCTGGGTCGATTCGGGCCGCACCGTCGTTATGACCACGCAGGTCCCCGAAGAGGGCCTCGATCTGGGCGTTTATGAGGTCGGCCGCGCTTACGCCGATCATCCGGGCATTCTGCGCGGCGATGACATGACCACCGAGACGCTTGTGGCCAAGACCATGTGGGCACTCGGCCAGTCACGCGATGCCACCGAAATCCAGCGCCTGTTCTACAGCCAAGTCAACCACGACCGCGTCCCGATGGCGTAATCCCTAAGGCAGCTCCACTTATCGCAGCCTTAAACGACAGGTGGTCCCCCTCGGGCCGTGCAAAAATCGGAGTATTCTGCAATTTCTCCTCCGGAGGCATAGAATCGGCCGATTATTAGACGAACTTTTAGGACGAAGGGTCCGTCTAATAAATATTTATTCCTCATTTTTATTTTGCGTGTGGATTATCTACTGTCAAAAAGGCAAAGCCAGCCGCTCGAGCTACCATCTACGGCCGAACTGGTGCTGAATACTCGCGATTTTGCACATCGCAACCAGGGGGACCCGCCCAAAGAGCGTCAAATAGCAGCGGGGAACGCCCTATTCGATACCCTCGAGAAGCTCTGACACCGTCATGCCAAGGGCGGGCGCGATCTTAAATAGAACCTTGAGCGTGAAATTTGCCGTCCCATCTTCGATTCGGTCGAGGTAGGGTCGGCTGATTCCTGTCGCCACACAAAAATCAACCTTGGAGATACCAAGGTCCCTGCGTGTCTCTTCGACCCGCCTGCCAAGAATCTGTTTCGCACGTTCGTCCATGCAGCCGAGTTTGAAATGGAGCCGAACATAAACGTAAACTATAGTTTACGTTTTGCCGAATACACAGGAGTTTTCTATGTCGGGTTCTTCGGTCCGCACGTACCGAGCCACGCTTCGCACAAACAGCGCACCGCCCAAGCTCGTCGTCGTTGAAGCAGAATGTCTCTCGCCCGATGAGCGCACAGCATTTGCATTGCTATCAAGTCGCGTCGCCGCCGTTCTGGTCCCTTGCCCGGCGCAAGGTGAACTTGCCATCCAATGCCAAGCGCACAGCTGCTCGCTCAATCAGGCTGCCGTAATCGCAACCAGCCAGCGTGGCCTGCCCCTTCTCCTGGAAGCCGGTATCGCACTCGCCCTTCGCGGCGCCGGATACGAAAACGAGGCCGCCGCCGATGTAGTCTTTCAACCACGATCGAGCGGCGGCCTCGCAGCAGCCATTGAATATGCGTGCAGGCTCGTTGCCTAAAAGGACAAGCTAGAAACCAAAGCCAAAGCCCGTTCCGGTAATCGCCGAGTACATAAAGTAAACGTTGATCACGTTGAGGAACACACCCGTGATGCAACCGTTGCGCAGGTAGCGTTCGCACACGATGCGCGCCATGGCGGCGGAGTCATCATTGTTTTTGGCCTGACGTCCCGCCGTAAAGTATGTCGCCACGCTCAGCAGCAGGTTGAGCACCGGTAGCGCCAGCAGCTCGTAGCTCTTGCCCCATCGCGTCACCTCGCCGGCTGCGTTAAACTTCGTTGCCACCTCGGGGCCAATGTTGGGGATTACAAACGCTGCGACCACCAGCGGAAGCACCGCAAGCACCAGCAGTGCGATGCCCATGTAGCCGGCTTTTTTGCCATATTTGAACATATGCGTCGTCCTTACACGTTAAAGCGGAAGTGCACGACGTCGCCATCGGCCATGACATAGTCCTTGCCCTCAATACGCAACTTGCCGGCGGCCTTGGCGCCCTGCTCGCCGCCGAGCTCGATGTAGTCGTCGTAGCCAATGACCTCGGCCTTAATAAAGCCGCGCTCAAAGTCGGTGTGGATGACGCCGGCAGCCTGCGGGGCAGTCGCGCCTTGGCGAACCGTCCAGGCCTTGACCTCCATCTCGCCAGCCGTAAAGAACGACTGCAGGCCGAGCAGCTTGTAGGCAGCCTGAGCGAGCACGTCCAGGCCGGGCTGCTCCAGGCCCAGGCTCTCCAGGTAGTCGGCCGCGTCCTCGGGATCGAGCTCGGAAAGCTCGGCCTCGATCTTGGCGCAGATAGGCAGCGGCTTGACGCCGTCGATGGGCGCCAGGTCGTCGTTGAGCATATCCTCGTCCACGTTGGCCACATACAGGATGGGCTTCATGGTGAGCAGGAACAGACCCTTGGCGGCGGCACGCTCCTCGTCGGTCATCTCCATGGACGCGGCGCGCTTGCCCTCGTTGAGCCAAGCAAGCAGACGCTTGGCCACCTCGAACTTGGGCATGAGCTCCTTGTCGCGCTTGGCCTCCTTCTCGAGCTTGGGCAGCTGCTTCTCGAGCGTGCCCATGTCGGCCAGGATGAGCTCGGTCATGATGGTGTCGGCATCGCCGGCGGGATCGACGAACTCACCCGTGCGGCCCACCTCACGCATGACGTTGGGGTCCTTAAAGTAGCGCACGACCTCGCAGATGGCGTCGGTCTCGCGGATGTTTGCCAAGAACTGGTTGCCCAGGCCCTCGCCCTCGTTGGCACCCTTCACCAGGCCCGCGATGTCGACAAACTCGACCGTAGCCGGCACAATGCGGCCCGGGTTGACGATGTCGGCAAGCTTTTGCAGGCGGCTATCGGGCACGTCGACGATACCCACGTTGGGGTCGATCGTGGCAAACGGGTAGTTGGCGGCAAGGCCAGTCTTTTTGGTAAGCGCGGTGAACAGCGTCGACTTGCCCACGTTGGGCAGGCCCACGATACCGATGGAAAGGGACACGACAGCTCCTTTTGGTACAGGTACTTCAAACTGTATAAGTATAGCGCCGCCGCAGCATCCGGGCGAATCCGGACACCGCGGCGGCGCAAATGAAGCAGAGATGCGTGAGAGTTCGAGACAGTAGTCCTTACTTAAGCTCGGGCCAGAAATCCTTGTTGGCCTCGATGAGCTCGTCCAGGATCTGCTTGGCAACGCTCGCCGAAGGAATGGTCTTGGAGAGCGTGAGTGCCTGCCAGAGCTTCTGGTAGCTGCCCTCGACCCAAGCCTGGACAACGAGCTTCTCGACGGAAACCTGCTGCTCCATCAGGCCCTTCTGGAACTGCGGAATCGGGCCCTGGCAGATCTTCTCAAAGCCGTTGGAACCGACGATGCAAGGCACCTCGACCATGGCCGTCGGGTCGAAGTTGGGCACAGCGCCATCGTTGGGGACGATCAGCAGGAAGCGCTCGAGCGTATTCTCGGCCAGTGCGCAGGCAAGGTCGACGATGTAGTTGGCATGTACATCTGGCTCAAAGCCGCCGTCCTTGGCAGTACCCTTGGCGATGATGTCGCGGCAAGCACCAAAGACCTTCTTCTCGCGGCCGTCCATAACCTCATTGGCGCGAGTGTAGTTGGGGTCAGACGTCTCGACAACATAGTCCGGGTACAGGTAATACTTGAGGTAGGTATTGGGAATCGTCTCGGGATCGACAGCATAGACATCCTTGGCCTTGCCGAAGGTGTGAATCCAGCTCTCCTCGACATGCTGCTCCTTACCGGCCTCGTGCTCGATGCCGTCCAGGTAGCCGTTCTTAGCCATGTGCTCCTTAATCTGCGGCATGAGGTCGTTGCCCTCCTTGTCGTAGATTTTGCTCCACCAACCAAAGTGGTTGAGGCCGTAGTAGCTATACTGCAGCTCGCGACGATCCTTGATGCCGCACATACGGCTCATCTTATCCATAAGGTCGATCGGCATGTCGCAGATGTTGATGATGCGGCTGTTGGGGCGCAGCACGCGGCAGGCCTCGGCGACGATGGCCGCGGGGTTGGAGTAGTTGAGCATCCAGGCGTTGGGGCTGTACTTCTCCATGTAGTCGAGGATCTCGATGACGCCGCCGATGGAGCGCATGCCGTAGGCGATACCGCCGGCACCGCAGGTCTCTTGGCCAACGCAGCCGTACTTGAGAGGAATCTTCTCGTCGAGCTCACGCATGGCGTACAGGCCGACGCGGATGTGAGCAAGGACGAAGTCGGTCCCGGTGAATGCGGTCTCGGGGTCGGTGGTGTAGTTGAACTCAACCTCGGGAGCGTTCTCGTGGAAGTAGATCTCGCACGCCTTGGCAACAATCTCCTGGCGCTCGGCGTTGTTGTCATAGAAGGTCACCTTGTTGACCGGGAAGCGGTCGCGCTCCTCGAGCAGCATCAGGGCAATGCCTGGGGTAAAGGTGGAGCCACCGCCGGCAATGGTCACGGCATAGTTTTTCTTGGACATGATGTCCTCCTCATTCTGGCCGCTTGCTCAATCCGTCCCCGCACGCGGCCTTGCGCGGTTTGGAATTGTTACCTAGAAGTGGAGTTTTTTATCTCTAGAATCGGCCTTGCGGTGCATACCGGCTCTGCAAGGCCGATTGTTTCGATGGACGATGGTTTACAGAAGACTCTCGAACTTCAGAAGACTCTCGAACTTCTCGCGAACCTGCGGGACGGTAAGGCCGATGATGACCTGGATTGACTGACCTTGGACCACCAAGCCATGCGTACCGATCGCCTTGAAGGAAGCCTCGGGCGCAACGACGCTCTTGTCCTTGACGTTAACGCGCAGACGGGTAGCGCAGTTAGTTACATCGATGATGTTATCCGTGCCACCGAGCAGATCGAGGATCTTCTCGGCAAGCACCAAGCGCTCATCCATCATCTTTACTCTGGGCGACCGATTGCCAGCAGCAGCACCGCCCTGCTTTTGCTTGTAGTCGGCCTTGGACTTGAGCTCGACCTCAACATCGTCATCCTCGCGACCGGGGGTCTTAAAGTCGAACTTGACGATCAGGAAACGGAAGACCACGACCCAAAGGGCGGTAAAGCACAGACCGACAAGGATGGAGATGGCGTACTGCAGACCGTGTGCGGCCCAAAGGGGCAGCCAGTCCCACGAGAGCATCGAGATGATGCCGCCGTCGAAGATGCCCACGACGCCAAGGAGGTTTTGAGCCATGCAGCCAAGCGCTCCGAGCACGCAGTGGACGACGAACAGGCCGGGCGCGATGAACAGGAAGGTGAAGTCAAGCGGCTCGGTGATACCGCAAAGCATAGCGGTAAGGGTGACGGGAATGAGCAGAGCCTTGACGCGCTGCTTGCGCTCGGGTTTGGCGGTCATATAAAACGCAATGGCGACGCCAAGCGAGCCGAAGACCTTAGTCCAACCAGGGCAGGTATAGGCAGCCCAGGGTGCGGCATCCTTAAGAGCAATGCTCGGATCGGCAGCCAGTTGGGGCAGGATGTTGGCCCAAGCAGCAAAGATGCCGCCGTTGACCGCCGCGTTGTCGTAATAGAACGGCGTATAGATAAAGTGGTGCAGGCCTGTAGGGATCAGCACGCGCTCGAAGAAAGCAAAGACACCCACGCCAAACGTACCGGCGGAAAGGATGAATCCCTGGAAGGCAGAGATAGCAGCCTGAACATGCGGCCACACCAGGCAGGCGATAAGAGCGACCGGAACCATAACGAAGAAACCGATCATATAGATGAACACGGAGCCCGAGAACACGCCCAGCCACTCAGGAAGTTCGGTGTCGAAGTACTTGTTGTGAAGCATCGTGGCGATACCTGAAATGATAAGCGCGCCCATGATGCCCATATCAAGCGTTTTGATGCTTGCGATAGTGGCAAGACCAGTACCGCTGCCCGCCTCGACAGAGTAGTCGACCCCAAAGACAGGGCCCCACTGCCCCAAGATTGTGCTTACAAAGTAGTTGAAGGTAAGGTAGATGGCCAAAGCCTCCATGCAGCAGCGAGCGTTCTGCTTGTTCGCGAGCGAGATTGGCAACGCTACGCAAAACAGCAACGGCATCTGGTTAAAGAGCGTCCAACCACCCTGGAGCAGCACATTCCAGCAATCAAACCAAAGATGACCCGCAGTGGCCATCTCGCCAAAGATCGCCTCGGTGGTAAACAACGTACCCAGGCCGACGACGATTCCGGAAAATGCGAAAAGAATTGCAGGCGTGTACATTGCACCGCCGAAACGTTGTATCTTTTGCATCATGACGGGGAATCCCCCTCTCTTCATTCGGAGCGGCTGCGGTTTTGGCTTCACTCGAGACCGCAGACGCGCCGTTTGCGTGTACCTCGTGCAATAGGACGGGTGGGCCCGCTTCCCTGACTTCTTGCGCTTCTATTTTTATCATATCACTTATCTAGACAAGTTAATACGGTTTCCATGTTCGGTCAGCGGTCGATATTTGACGGTGAACGGTTTATTTCAAAGGTTTTGCCTGTTATTGCCTGTTTGTCTAAAACTTCTAAAACAAAATATTTATCGACTTGTCTAGATAGGCTTGTATAAGGATGTTTGCATACCTATACTTCATTACAACATTCACCGCCACGTTAAGGAGTCACCATGAAAAGCGCGGTCTTCTATGGAAAGCACGACCTCAGAGTCGAGGAATCGGCAAAGCCGGCCGTGGGCAGGCGCGACGTTCTGATCAACGTCAAAGCTTGCGGCGTCTGCGGTACCGACGTTCATATCTATGAAGGCGACAAGGGTGCAGCCGACGTTACCCCGCCTACGATCCTTGGTCATGAGTTTGCGGGCGTTGTCGAGGCCGTAGGCAGCGACGTCACCGACTTTAAACCGGGCGATCGCGTGTGCATTGACCCAAACCATCCCTGCGGCTGCTGCGAACCCTGCCGTGACGGAATCAACCACTACTGCGAGCATATGACCGGCTACGGCACCACCGTTAACGGCGGCTTTGCGGAGTACTGCTCCGTCGATATGCAGCAAGTCTACAAGTTGGGCGATCACACCAGCTTTGAGCAGGGTGCTATGACCGAGCCCGTCGCCTGCTGCCTGCACGGCATCGATATGTGCAGCATCAAGCCCGGCAGCACAGTTGTCGTTATCGGCGGCGGCATGATCGGCCTGCTCATGATGCAGCTTGCCAAAAACGCCGGCGCCACCAAAGTCGTCTTGCTCGAGCCTGTCGAGGGCAAACGCGAGGTTGCACTCAAGCTCGGCGCCGATCTGACGATCGACTCCATCCACGAGGACGTCCCGGCCCGCCTGAAGCAGGAGGGCGTCGGCAACGTCGATGTCGTTATCGAGTGTGTTGGCAAGCCCGTCACCATCGAGCAGGCCATCCAGATCGCCGGCCACAAGGCTACGGTCATGATGTTCGGCCTCACCAAGCCCGATGAGACAATCACCGTCAAGCCCTTCGAGGTCTTCCAGAAGGAGCTTGTGCTCACCTCGTCCTACATCAACCCTTATACGCAGCGTCGCGCGCTCGAGCTCATCGACTCTGGCAGGCTCGACGTATCCTCGATGGTCGCAAAGGTAGCTTCCCTCGATGAACTCGGCGCCATCCTGTCAGACCCGGCCCTGCGTGCCATGGGCAAATATATAATCGACCCCAGCAAGTAAATCGATTGACACCTGCGCGGGCGGCCCTCATCCGTCGTTCACGCGCCCAGCTCTAGGAGACCGTCATGGCGCGAGCCATCTTCCAAACTATTTATGACAACGTGAAGCAGTCGATTGACGACGGCACATACGCCTATCAGAGTTATCTGCCTTCGGAGACTGAGCTCACGCAGCTGTTTGACTGTTCACGCATGACGGTCCGTCGCGCCATCTCGATGCTTGCGGCAGATGGTTACGTGCTCCCCCAGCAAGGCAAAGGCATGCGCGTCATTCGCAACATCAGTGACGAGAAGAGTCGTGGTGGCGGCGGACTCGAGACCTTTAAGGAAATCGCGACCAGCCGAGGCTTTGAGCTCAAGACTGTCACCACCGTCTTTGAGCTCCTCGTCTGTAGCAAGGCACTCTCCGGGATTACCGGGTTTCCCGAAGGCTGTGAGCTCACACGCGCCAAACGCATTCGTTATGCAGACGGACATGCCGTGTGCTCCGACGACTCCTATTACCTAAGCTCACAGGTACCGGGACTGACACCCGAGATTGTCAACGATTCGATTTATCGTTACCTCGAAGAAGACCTTGGCATTAAGATTGCCACGGGCAAACGCGATGTAACGATTGAGCACCCCACGCCCGAAGATGCGCGCGTGCTCGATCTCGACGACTTTAACGCACTCGCCGTTATACGCGGGCAGACCTACAACGCCGACGGCATCCTTATGGAATACACCGAGACAAAACAGGTCCCCGGGTTCTTTTTGCTCCATGAAACCGTGACGCGCAACGGTACCGGTCGAACCGGCCACCAAAGCAGCATGAACTAACCATTTATTAGTTGCGGTGGAATAGTTCCTAGAATGGCCAGCTTAAGGGCAAAACAGGAACTATTCCACCGCAACTTTTTTGGCCGGTGGGGCAGTACCTGTCCCACCGGCCATCATTTACGTTCTTTTAGCTAGTCTGCGAGCTTCTCCACCTGATCGAGCATCTTGTCGAGCTTGGCCTTTGCTTCGGCCTTGACCTTCTCAGCTTCTTCATGAGCCTTCGCCTTCTGGGCGGCCTTTTCCTCGGCCTCGGGATCGACGACCACCAGGTTGGATGCATCATGCTCAACCAACTTAAGCGCATGCTCGGGACACACCTTGACGCAAGCTCCGCAACCTAGGCAATACGTGGACTCCAGTGCAAAGCGACCGCTTCCCACCAAATCGCAGGCGAACGTGGGGCATACATTGACGCACTCGCCGCACGACGTGCACTTGTCAAAATCGCACTCCGGCGTGCTCACCTGCATGTTCTGGGCAAGCTCGGGGTGGTTTTGCAGCGTCGAGAGCACCAGCTGCCGCCCGTGCGTGAGCGAACGGCGACGCTTGGTCGTCGTGGTGCCGCACATGGTGTTGAGCGTGCGCTCCAGCTGGGTAATCTGATGGCGATGGGCCTTGAGCTTTTGCGTCACCGAGGCCAGCGCCGCCGTCGCCGGATTGAGCTTGGTCACCGTCAGGCCCGTGGTGCGGGCGATCTTTTCCATGTACTCCTTGCGCTCGTACTCGCGGCGCTTATGGCATTTGAGGCTCTTGGAGTCGACCTCCAAGCCCATACCCGTGCCGGACCACTCCTCGGCCTTCGCAATCGCCTCGCCCAGAATGTCCTCACCGCCGGTGTTGCGGCATTTATCGCACACGCCCAACGGCAGGTACACACTCACGTTGGGATAGTCTGCCAGTACCGAGAACCAGGTCTCGGCCGTAATATCGCCCACGCAGGCAACGACGACTTCGTTCTCGCGCGGCATGCGCTTAAGGGCACGCGTGCAGGTGACGTAGGCGGTCTCGTGGCTCGTAGCCGCCGAGACAATGTCGTCGTAGACGTTTTTGGGCGCCAAGCGCGGCGAGATGATTGCCTCGGTCGGACAGGCAGCGGCGCACAGGCCGCACTTGCGACAGGAGTCGAGGATCTCGATGGCGTCTTCCTCGACCTCGATAGCGTTGACCGGGCACACGTCCATGCACGCGGTGCAGCCGCTCTTTTCGTTTTTGCAGGTCAGGCACGGAATGGTGTTACCGCGCGGACGCTCCTTGTAGTCGGCAGGATTCCACTGCGGCGCCGACGGATCGAGTGCATCGGTCACACCGCCAAGCGGGTTTTTAAGAAAGTCGAAACCCTTGCTGATCTCGATAATGTCATCAAACAGATCGTGTTCCTGCGCCATGCGCGGCCCCTCCCTGAGCAGTGCAAACAAGCAAGAGATAATGATACGCTATCGGCCCACGCCTCGGGCAAATTACACGCGGAGCATCTTTGCAGCAAATAGCCCATGGCCTATCGCCGTCTCGATTGCACAAGGTCAATCAAGCGCCAAACTATGCCTCGCACATGAGCTGCACGAGTTTTTGTTTGGTCACCTTGGCCTGTTCGTTAGCCATATTGCGCTCGTTTCTAAAGACCGCATTTGCAACACCCTGCAGATCGCCATCGGAAATCACGCTGCACGGACCGTCCATCGACGCCGCCGTGGGGCATACGCACAACGGCAACTCGGCATAAAACGCAACGGCCTTGGCGATATCGAGCATCTTGCCGCCGCCAATACCCACTACCATGTCGCAATACTCGGCCTGGGCTTCCTTAGCCATTTCGAAAACGGCCTCTTCCGTACACGGACCGTCATAAATCTTAAAGAACGGCTCGCTTAGATCGTCGTCCAGAAATCCATCGACGATCTGTCTGCACAGCCGATCCTCGGTGCCCTGGTCAAACAAGACATAGGCAGCGCAGCCCAACCATGACAAATACTTGCCTTGACGCGACAGTTCGCCCGGCCCCTGAACATACCGGCCGGGACCGCCGTAAACCACAGGAAGCGCCATACGAGAATCCGCCCTTCATCAAACAACGATTGGTGCAAAGTAACCTGACCCCTTTGCACCATAGCAAAAAGGGGCAAAGCCATCTGTTGGCTTTGCCCCTTCCTTAGCTTGATTTACTCATCCATGAGATAGTAGTGACCCAGTGCGTCGGCACCCAGAATGGCGTTTGCAACCATCTCGGGCGTCACCTCAAACGGCATGTTGCACATGGTGTCATCGGGTGCGCAGGCGGCCTCGGCAACAATCATGGCCTGCTCGCGCGTAAGCTCGGCAACGCCAAGTTCCTTCATCGTGACCGGCAGGCCCAGCTCAATGCAGAAGCCCAAGACTTCCTCGAGTTTCTCAGTCGGAGCATCCTCGAGTACCAGCTGGACGATAGTGCCAAAGGCGACCTTCTCGCCGTGATACATGCCGTGGCACTCGGGCAGCATCGTCAGGCCATTGTGGATGGCATGAGCAGCAGCAAGGCCCGAGCTCTCAAAGCCGATGCCGGAGAGCAGCGTGTTTGCCTCGATGATATGCTCGACGGCAGGCGTGAGCGCACCCTTCTCCAGCGCGACCTTGGCCTTAACGCCATCGGCCATAAGCGTCTCGTAGCAGAGCTTGGCAAGCGCCAGACCGGCCATGCCGCCCTTGCCGCCAGCGCAGGTGCCGCCGTCGGCATCGTGCGTTGCCTGGGCCTCGAAATAGGTTGCGAGCGCATCGCCCATGCCGGAAACCGTCAGGCGCACCGGGCTCGCCGCGATAACCGTCGTATCCATAAGGACAATATTGGGGTTTGCCTTAAGGAAGAGGTACTTGTCGAACTGGCCGTCATCGGTATAAAGCACCGAAAGCGCCGAACACGGGGCATCGGTCGAAGCAATGGTGGGGCAAATGATAACCGGGGACTCCAGGTAGTAGGCGACGGCCTTCGCGGTGTCGAGGATCTTGCCGCCACCGACGCCGACGACGATATCGCAACCGTTGTCGCGAGCGAGCGCAACCAGGCGATCGACCTCGCCCTTGGAGCACTCGCCGTTAAAATCCTCAAACAGCAGCTCGGCCTTAGCCTCGGCAAAGCCGCCCTCGATCTTGGCACCGACGCGCTTCTTGCCCGAAGGCGTCACGATGACGAGGGCCTTAGCGCCGAGCGGCTCGACATAGGAGCCGAGCTTGGCCAGCTCGTCCGGACCCTGGATGTACTTGCTGGGGCTATTGAAAATTGCAGCCATAACTATCCCATTCTCTAAAAGAAAAAAGAAAGGGGCTCCGTACAGATACGTGCGGAGCCCCTCGTTACGATAACAAGAGTCGATTAGAAATCGATGTCGGTGTCGTAGTAGCAGGCCTTGAGGATCTTCTCGAAGTCGGCAGCCTTGGTCTCACGCGGGTTCTCGGGCGTGCAGGCGTCCTGCTCGGCGTTCGCGGCAATCTCGGGCAGCTTGGCGAGGAACTCCTCCTCGGAAACCATCTGCGGGTTCTCGGCGTCGACCTTCACGCCACCATTCGCGTAATCCTTGATGGACTGCGGAATGTTGAGCTGGTCGTTGAGGTCGCGGATCTTCTGGACGAGCGCAGCGATGAGCTCCTCGTTGGTCTCGCCGGGAAGGTGCAGGATCTCCTTGGCCACGTAAGCGTAACGCTCGGCAGCACGGGGATCCTTGGAGTTCCACTGGATGACCTTGCCCAGGTACATGGCGTTAGCGGCACCGTGGATGATGTGGCCGTTCTCGAAGGCAGCACCGGTCTTGTGAGCCATGGAGTGAACGATGCCGAGCAGGCCCGAGGAGAAGGCGATACCGGCGATGCACTGAGCCTCGTGCATGTGCTGACGGGCCTCATGGTCGCCAGCATAGGACTTGGGCAGCCACTCGACGATCTCGCGGATGCCGTGCAGAGCGTTGGCGTCGGTGAACATAGAGGCGCAGGTGGAAACGTAGGCCTCCATGCAGTGGGTCAGAGCATCCATGCCGGTGTGAGCGCACAGCTTGGCGGGCATGGTGTAGGTGAGCTCGGGGTCGACGATGGCGACATCAGGGGTGATGTTGAAGTCGGCCAGCGGGTACTTGATGCCCTTTTCGTAATCCGTGATGACGGAGAATGCGGTGACCTCGGTAGCAGTGCCGGAGGTAGAGGAAATGGCGCAGAAGTGAGCCTTCTGACGCAGCTCGGGGAAGCTGAACGGCTGGATAATGTTGTCGAAGGACTCCTCGGGATACTCGTAGAAGACCCACATGGCCTTAGCGGCATCGATGGGCGAACCGCCGCCGATAGCAACAATCCAGTCGGGCTCGAAGTCGCGCATAGCGGCTGCGCCCTTCATGACGGTCTCGATGGAGGGATCGGACTCGACGCCCTCGAACAGCTTGACCTCCATGCCGGCCTCTTTGAGGTCGGCCTCAACGTCCTGCAGGAACCCGCCGCGGCGCATAGAGCTGCCGCCAGAAACGATGATGGCCTTCTTACCCTTGAGGTTCTTCACCTCGTGGCGAGCGCCCTCACCAAAGTACAGATCGCGAGGATTGGTAAAACGTCCCATACTGTGCCTCCTAAACAAGCCCCTCTTAGACTTGCGTATATAACGGAGCACCCAATTGGCTCCGTTAGGACCGGTTTGCGCGTTGCCGGCGATGACAATGCGCGATGTCTAAACGTCTCAACGCTCAGACAAACACTATTTTACCGTTCTGGTTGGTCAGTTATTCACCTAAAGCCGCCAATGATGAAACGTTTTTTCTATCCCTGAAGACCCTTGTGCGGCATCCATACTCCCAAGCTGGGCAAACGTTTTATCAAGGTTGACTACATATCCCGGGCAGGACCATGCCCCTCCAAAATATGCACCGTTCGCCGCCAAAAATCGACCGTTTGCGGCACCGTGATACCACTCGGTCGTCCAAGGTGCCGACATTTGTGCGACATCCGTCTTCGTGGTGCAAAGGTGCAAGTCCAAGTGCGGCACCCCCGGTGTGCCACATGCGGGTAAACTAGAACCTTATATAGAAACATTTGAACCCCAACCGCAGCAAAGGAGGCCCCATGGCATTCGATCCCATTCAAGAGGATTGCCATCGCCTCGTTCTTGAGGCCTTGCGCCGCGACAATATCCCGCTCACCGACGGTGCCGCCGTAGAGCGTCTGATGGAACAATTCACCCGCAACCCCGCACCGCTCATCGTGCACGACCGCGACCGCGCCGGGCACCTCATTGCCAAGGTGGTCGAGGCTGTCGACTACCGCATTCCCTTTATCCCTGACGATACCCAGGCAGAGCAAGAAGAGGCAGCTGCCGAGAACATGCTCCGCGAGGCAGCCGCGCTCGACCCGACCAACTGGGACGCTCAGCGCATGCTGACCGCCCTCACCGCCGGCTCCAACGAGGAATACGTGCAGTATCTGGTGTCCAAGTGCGACGAAGTGGAGCACGATCTGGCGCTCAAGACCGCCTCGGCGCAGGACCCCTACGAGCGTGAGGCCGCAGGCGACCTTATGCGCCGCCCCTACCTGCGCTGGCTTGCCGCCTTGGCATCGCGCGCGCTCATTAGCGGACGCTACCGCATGTCGCTCGAAGCCGCGAATCGCAGCTTGGACTTTGCGCCCAACGACCCCGCTGGTGTCCGCCACACCGCGATGCTCGCTATGGCAAAGCTCGAATACCCCGCCGAGGAGCTCAAGCGATTTCGCTCTGCCCACTCCGTCCCCTATCTCGCCAGCACGCCGCTGCGTCGTCGTCCCAAGGACGCGGAGCGCGACTTGGACCCATGGACGCTCATCGCGCTGATGAGCGCTGCCTGGCGCGAGCTGGACTACGAGGGCGCCGAGCACTATTTGCGCATCCTCGCACGCTCGTGCCCGCACGCGGCCGAGGCGCTCTACTTCCAAACCGAGTTTCCCGATGGCGTCTATGCCCGCGTCAACGTGGGTGTGGGCTCCACCGACGAGCTCGTCCTTGCGCTGTCCGAGGCGACGCCGGTACTGCAGGAGGGCCTGGGCGCCCCCGACAACGCCAGCTTCGCCGCCTGGGTCGCTACCAACGATATCGTGCGTTCCCAAATCGATGAGCGCATACTGCGGGCGGCCGAGCAGGGTTTGCCGTTTAAGGGAGGAGACCTCTAATGGATCCGAGCGTCTACATCCCCGCCTACCTGGAGCGCACCTATCTGGCGTCGCACCCCGAACTCACCGATGCAGCACGCGAGCTTGTCCATAACGACGTGAGCGTCAACCCTCATAAGTATGCGCAGACCGAGCATGCTCAGGCACTGCTGTCCTACGCCGGTGTTCATCGCCACCTGCTCGACGAGCTCCATCGCATCGAGGATATGGGCAGCGACGAGGAGTTCGAGCAGACGCGCAATCGTCTGTTCGACGACATGCGCGATGAGCTGCTCAAGATTGTCCGCGTCGATGCGCTGGCCGTCGATGCCCAGCTGCTCGCCATCATTTTGGCGGACACGCCCGTTGACGCCTGCCTGGGCGACCTGATGAAGCTCGAGGCGACCACGACCGATTACCTGCAGCAAAGTGTGCCCGGGTTCGATATGGAGGCCCCACACTACTGGGCCAACAAAGTTTTGACGGACGGCGTGACGGCGGCAGATCTCACCGTGAACGAGCCGGCACTTATCGGGTGGCTCCACACGCTCGAGGCCATCTCGCAGCTGTGCATGGCGAGCGCCCGCTACCGTGCTGCCGCCAACTACGCCCGCCGCGTCCTTAAGGCGGAAGGCTACCCCACCCGAGCCGCAGGCACCGTGTTGCTCGCCCTCGCTCGCCTGGAAGACCAGGACGGCTTTTTTGCCCTGGCTCACCAGCTCGAGGAAGAGATCGGGGCTGATGCACTCGAGAACTCCCCCTGGTACCTGCTCGCCCGCACCATCCTCTTGTTCAAAACGAACAAGATGCGTCCGGCGGTGCGTGCGCTGCGTGAGTTCGCTAACCGCTGCGAGGGCGGCGCATTCTTCTTGCTGAATCCCATGTACCAGACACCGTACCTTCCCTGCCGACCCGAGCCGCGCGACCCCTGGGACCTCTCGCACCAGGCGGTTTGGGAAGCCGACGGCATTATCTCGGACACCCCCGACTTTGCCCCCTGGGCCAACGCCTGCGAAGATGTATCGCAGCTTGCCCAGGAATTTGCGCGCCGCTACGGATTTTAGTGACGCACTCGACCCGACCATGTCGTTTACGTTAGGAACGGTTTCATGAATCTCCGCTCATCTCTTGCCTGCACCTCGAGCGATATCGCTCGCTGGGGACTGCGCTCTGTCCTCAAACGCCAGGGCGGCGTACTCCCCGGCCGCATCGCCATGAAGATCGATCCCGAGTTGCTGAGCGACCTCGCTGGCCTTGTCGACCGCAGCGTGGTGATTACGGGTACTAATGGCAAGACCACCACCTCCAACCTCATCGCCGACGCCGTTGCCGCCAGCGGCGCCACCGTGGTATGCAACCGCGCCGGCAACAACATGGAGCCGGGCGTGGTGGGTGCGCTGCTCGAGGCCCGCAGTGGCCTTAAGCACACCAGCAGCGGCAAGCGCGTGGGCGTTTTTGAGTGTGACGAGCTCTACACCGTACGCGTTCTGCCCAAGCTCAAGCCGACGTACTTTGTGCTGCTCAACCTGTTCCGCGACCAGCTGGATCGCTATGGCGAGATCGACCATACCCAAGACGTCATCGCCCATGCGTTGGAGCTCTCTCCGACGACAACGCTCATCTACAACGCCGACGACCCGTTGTGTGCCTCGATTGCCGCGCGCGTTCCCAACGCGAGTATTGCCTTTGGCATCGACGGCGCCACCAACACCGAGTCCGACCGCATTAGCGACTCACGTTTTTGCTCACAGTGCAACGCGCCGTTGGAGTACGACTATGTGCAGTACGGACAGCTTGGCGCATACCATTGCCCCTCGTGCGGCTGGGCCCGCCCTGCGCTTGTCCGTCGCGTGACGGACGTGAAGCTCGGCTGCGACGGCTACGGCTTCGACCTGGTCTTTGGATCTGCGCCCGACGCGGCTGCCGTACACATCGCCACACGCTACAACGGCCTGTACATGGTCTACAACGTTGCCGCTGCATTCTTTGCCGCACATGAGTTAGGCGTGGATACGGCGCACCTGCAGCCCACGCTCGACGCCTACGTCCCCGCCGGCGGACGCATGGGCCGCTGGGATATCGCCGGCCGCACCATCGAGGCCAACCTGGCTAAGAATCCCGTAGGCTTCGATCGACAAATCCAGTCCATCAAGACGGCAGGCGGCAGACTCTGCGCTTTCTTCCTCAACGACAACGACGCCGACGGCCACGATGTATCGTGGATCTACGACGTCGACTTTGAGCGCATCGCCGACACGCCGGGTCTTGTCGCCTTTGCCGGAGGCACGCGCGCGCACGACATGCAGGTGCGCCTCAAGTACGCCGGCATCGATGCCGCGATTATCTCGGACGTCGCGCAGGCAATTGGCGCCGTGGCAGACGAGGCCGCCGATGACACCTTCTACGCCGTCGCCAACTACACGGCCTTCCCGCCGCTGGTCAAGGAGCTCGACGGGCTGAAAGGCGCCACCGCCGACGCTGTTGCTGGGCGCGCCGTAGCCCGTGCCGACGGCAGCGCTCTTCCTGTCGGTATCGCGCCAGTCGAGCTTTCGCGCCCGCTGCGCATCGTCTACCTGTATCCCGATGCCCTTAACCTCTACGGCGACGGCGGCAACGTCATCGCCCTCGAGCGCCGCTGCGCCTGGCGTGGCATTCCCGTGCGCGTGGACGAGGTCCGTATGGGCGAAACGCTTGATTTGACCGATGCCGATATCGTCATGATGGGTGGCGGCTCCGACCGCGACCAGCTAGCCGTGGCACACGAGCTGCTCGCCCAAAAAGACAAGGTCGCGGCCTATGTTGAGGATGGCGGCTCGCTGCTTGCCATCTGTGGCAGCTATCAGCTGCTCGGCCGTTCGTACTATATGGGCGAAAATCGCATCGAGGGCCTGGGCGTCATTGCCGCCGAAACCGTACGTGGCTCCGATCGCCTGATCGGCAACGTAGCCGTCAAAACCGATCTGGCACCTGAGCCCTTTGTGGGATTCGAGAACCATGGAGGTCGCACCCTGCTCGACGCGGAGGCAACGCCGCTCGGAACGTCCGTCGTCGCGGGCACCGGCAACAACGGCGACGATGGCCTTGAGGGTCTGATCTACAAGGGCGTCATCGGCACGTACCTGCACGGGCCGGCGCTGCCCAAAAACCCCGAACTCGCCGACTGGCTGATCGCGCATGCCCTCGAGCGCCGCGGCGATGCGCAGGCCACAGCCCTGCTGCCGCTCAAACCCCTCGACGACACCTACGAGCACGCCGCCCACGACGCCGCGATGAAGCTCCTCCCCTAACGCCTCGCCACCACAAAGGGGACAGGCACCTTTGTGGTGGTTTTTCAGTTTGCCAACGATATGTGAACGGCTAAAAAAGTCTGCTATACTCTTTCCCGCTGTCCCCATCGTCTAGCGGCCAAGGACGCCACCCTTTCAAGGTGGATATCGCGGGTTCGAATCCCGCTGGGGGCACCATTTGAATTGAAGAGCCCGTTACCCTCGCGGTAGCGGGCTTTTTGCTACCCATGCGCCGGGATTCGAACCCGACAGGGTGCGGAGCTGAGGAAACGCGAAGCGTTTTCCAGCGCAGCACGCAAGGAGCGAAGCGACGCGGCGAAAGCGGGCGGCGTCAGCCGCACGCGGACATCCCGCTGGGGGCACCATTTAAATTAAGAAGCCCGTTACCCCCGCTGAACTGCGCCCCAAATCTTGGACGCCCTAAATAGCGACTAGGCCGCGAGGGCCTGATTCCGGAACTCCTCCGGGGTCAGGCCCTTCAATCTTACCTGCCTCCGGCTCGTGTTCCAGT
>CABUSR010000018.1 GCA_902494245.1 uncultured Collinsella sp. | reverse complement strand
GATGTCGAGGCCAGGAAGGCGGCCATAGGGCTCTTCGAGCTCGGGCACGGGTATAAATCTGCCGCGATTGCCCTTTCGCTTCCCGCGGAAGCCGTGAGAAGATGGCAGGAGATATACCGCGCATTCGGGAGCGAGGTGCTGCTGCGCATGGACGGGAAGCAGGGCAGGTACACATACGAGCAGAAGGTCGCCGCCGCCTCCGCCGTCGTCGACGGCGGCATGACGAAGACCGAGGCGATGGCGGCGTTCGGCATAATGTCGATGTCGCCGCTCAAGAAGTGGTGCGCGCTATACCGCCGGGGCGGCGCGGAGGCCCTGCGCCCGAGGCCCAAGGGCCGGCCGAGCGGTTCCAGGGCGAGGCCGCGGACCCGCGAGGAGGAGCTCGAGGAGCGGTGCCGTAGGCTCGAGGCCGAGGTGGCCTACCTAAAAAAATTACGCGCCCTGGTCGAGAGGGACGGGCTCTGACCAGGGCGAAGGCCGAGGCGGTCGCGGCCCTGCGCGCCGAGGGGCACGCGCTCGGGCACCTGCTCGCATGCGCCGGGCTCAAGCGGTCGACCTACTACTACGCCCTCGCGCACCCGCCGAGGCCCACGCGCCCCGAGCTCCGGGAGGCGGCCGCCGGAATCTTCTCGCGCACCGCCAACGGCTGCGGGCACCGGCAGATAGCGATGTGCCTCAGGGCGGAAGAGGGGGCCGTGATAGCCGACAAGACCGTGCTCAAGATGATGCGCGAGATGGGGATCCGCTGCGGGATCAGACGCGAGACGGCCTACCACAGGTACAACTCGTACAAGGGCGTCGTCGGCAGGACGTTCGAGAACGTGATCGCGAGGGATTTCGACGCCGGGGCCCCGTGGCGGAAGCTGGGGACGGACGTCACCGAGTTCAAGGTGGCCGGCGGCAAGGCCTACTGGGCCCCGACGCTGGACTTCTGCACCAAGGAGATCGTGGCGAGCGACATATCGACCACGCCCGACATGGCCCAGCAGGTGAGGATGCTCGACGGGCTGCTGTCCAAGATCCCCGAGGGCGCCGCCCCGACCATGCACTCGGACCGGGGCTGGCAGTACCAGCACGCCTCATACACATCCAGGCTCGAGGCCGCCGGCATCGTCCAGAGTATGTCCAGGAAGGCGAACTGCATCGACAATGCCGCCACCGAGCAGCTCTTCGGCCACGTCAAGGACGAGTTCTACAGGGGCCGCGAGTGGAAGACGTTCGAGGATTTCAAACGCGACCTGGAGGAATACATAGTCCACTGGAACACGAGCCGGAGGCAGGTAAGATTGAAGGGCCTGACCCCGGAGGAGTTCCGGAATCAGGCCCTCGCGGCCTAGTCGCTATTTAGGGCGTCCAAGATTTGGGGCGCAGTTCAATTTGATCGGACGGGCTTCTTGGTGGGTATCATGGTTGAACGATCATTAGGAGGTTTTCCCTACATGGAATTGTTTGAGCCGATTCTTCATTTCTTTGAGCAACGGTGGGTCCACAACATCATCTGGGCCGTCATCTTGGCGATAGGCACCGCCGTCGCCGCCAAGGTCGTATCCAAGACCCTGAACCATCTGCTTAACCGAGACGATAACCCGCTTCCGGCATCGAGTATCTTCATCAACATCGCGCGCGCCGTCATCTGGATGATTGGCGGCAGCTTTATCCTCGATAACTGCTTTGGCATTAACGCAAACGCGCTCGTCGCCGCCCTTGGCGTCGGCGGCATCGCCATCTCGCTCGGCTTTCAGGACACGCTGTCAAACCTTATCGGCGGCATGCAGGTGACCTTTATGGGCATCATCAAGCCCGGCGACAATATCGAGGTCGGCGGCGTATCCGGCGTGGTCCAAGACATCACTTGGCGCCATACAACGATTGAGGATGCCTGTGGGCAGACCATCATCGTCCCCAACTCCAACATCTCCAAGAACACGCTCGTGCACCTCATGCCCTTTGGGCGCGTTGCCGTGCCCGTCGCGGTCAAGGACACGTCCAAGTGGGCTTCACTGGACGCACTGGCAGACGAGCTGACCAGCGCCACCAAAGCCGCCGTGCTTCCCATCTCGGGCTTTGACAAGGAGCCCTACGTACTCTTTAGCGAAATCGGCGACTTTGGCATCAAAGGAAAGATCATCTTTATCGTCAGCGACGACAGCACTACTTTCACGGCAGCCGACGCCTGCATCCGCGCCATCGCCCCCATCATCGCCTAACCCGCCAAAAAGGGACAGGCACCTTTGTGGTGGTTTTCATTCGTGGTACCATGGTTTATGTAGTTGTTTAAACGACTAAGGGAGCAACATCATGGAAGAGGCCTATCGTCAAGCACGCAAGCGCGGCGAGCAAGGACGTCGACGCGCCATTAGCCAAAGCGAGCATCCATACCTTACGGACCTCGACAGTTTGATTGCTCAGCTCCCCTTAGGTCAGCGAGTGAGTGTCGGCCTGCGGGATATTCCGATCGAAATGGTCGTCGGCACTGTCACCAAGGGCCGTCAGTCCGCCTTTTCATGCAACTTTATGCCCCTGCTGCCGTTTAACACCGAGTTCGCCCGCAAGTGGTCCAACCTCTACGACATCCAGGTAACCGAGGGCTATCGCGACCCCATCATCGTCACCGAGTTCATGCATCGGTTCTATGTCCAGGAAGGCAATAAACGCGTCAGTGTCCTCAAATTCTTGGACGCTCCAACGGTTTCGGCCAGGGTCACCCGTCTCTACCCCGGCACATGGGATTCCGTCGAAAGCCGCCTGTACGGTGAATTCTGCGCGTTTTGGCGCGTCTGCCCCCTATACGAGATCGAGTTCTCGCGTGAGGGAAGCTACGAGACGCTCGCCAAGATGCTCGGTCAGAATCTTATCGAAAAATGGCCGCAGAAAAAGGTCGACTACCTGCGCCACACCTTCCTGCTCTTTAAGCGCGCCTACCTTCGCGCAGGCGGCGACCACCTGGACATTACGCCCGCCGACGCCATGCTCGTCTACCTCAATGTGTACAACCAGGACCGCCTACTGGATACGCCGACGGATATCGTCGTAAACCGCCTGTGCAAGATTTGGCGCGAGCTGGTCATTGCCGGCAAAAATGACGAGGACAAGGTCGATCTTGTTGAAGCGCCGAGCGTCGACGAGGAGGAGTCGCCCGCCAAGTCCACCTCCGGCGTGCTCAACTTCTTTATGGGCAAGACCGTCTATTCGGCGACCAACCCCCTGCGCATCGCCTTTATCCATGAGTTCCCCTGTGCGACGTCGAGCTGGGACAGCCTGCACGACCAAGGGCGTCAGTATCTCGATGAGCACTTTGGCGGTATCGTGCGCACCGAGGCGTTCGAGGACTGTCACGATCCGGATGTGTTCTACGCCGCCGTGGAAACGGCTGTCAAACATGGGGCAAACGTCATCTTCTCGACCTCGCACCGCCTGATGGAATACACGCTCAGGGCTGCCGTTGAGTATCCCCAGGTTCGGTTCCTCAACTGCTCTATCGGCCTTCCCCATCAAAGCGTCCGTTCGTACTTTGGCAAGATGTACGAGGCCAAGTTCCTCCTGGGCGCCCTTGCCGCCAGCATGGCGGACAACCACCGCATCGGCTACCACGCATCGGTCTTCGCCTCGGGCGCGCTCAGCGAGATCAACGCCTTTGCGATTGGCGCCTCGCTGCTCGACCCCCGTGCGCAAATTATCCTGACTTGGGGCGATGTGCCCGCCGGAGGCCTTGCCGAGGCCATGTGCCGCGAAGGTGTAAGCGTCATGACCGGCGCCGACATGTCAAAGTCGCTCGAAGACCCCACGGCCTACGGACTTCACCGCCTGGTCGATGGCAAGGTTACCGGCATCGCCATGCCGGTATGGAACTGGAGCCGTTACTACGAGCTCATCGTTCGCAGCCTTCTGCACGGCACGTGGGACGAGACCAGCGACGATAACCAAGTGCGCGCCGTCAACTACTGGTACGGCATGAGCTCTGGCGTTATCGACATCCGTTACGCTCCGGGCCTACCCTACCAGACGCGCAAACTCGTGCAGTTGCTCCGTAACGGCATTGTTGAGGGATCCATCAACCCCTTTGGCGGCGAGCTCCACAGCCAGAACGGCGTGGTACAGATCGAAGGCTTCCCTCCGCTGCCGAGCACGCAGATTGTCGAGATGAATTGGCTGGCGGATAACGTGGTAGGCACCATTCCGCAGCTCGACGATGAGCCGAAAGTCCCTGCCCTATGAAAATCCTTGCCATAGCCGATACCGAAGAACGATGCCTTTGGGAGTGCTTTCGCAAGGAACGCTTTGAGGGCGTCGACCTGATTTTGTCCGCCGGCGATCTGGACCCGGACTATCTTGAGTTTTTGGTTACGGTCATCAACAAACCGCTCATCTACGTGCGTGGCAATCACGATGACCGCTACGCACGTCATGCACCGGGCGGATGTATCTGCGTAGAAGACAGCGTGTACACGTACCGAGGGATTCGCATTGCGGGCCTTGGCGGGTCCATGCGTTATCGCGACGGCGCCAACATGTACACCGAACGCGAGATGTCCAAGCGCATGCGTAAGCTGTCGCGTAAGGTTAGGATGGTCGGCGGGTGCGACATTCTGCTTACCCATGCACCCGCCGCCGGTATGGGTGATCTGGACGATCTGCCGCATCGAGGGTTTGAGTGCTTTAACACGGCGCTTGAATCCTGGGGGGCCGACTACATGGTGCATGGGCATGTACACCAAAGCTACGGTTACGATTTTCAGCGCGAGCGGCAGCATGTGTGTGGAACGACGATCATCAACGCCTGCGGCTATACGCAGTTTGAGCTCGACCAGACGCGCTACCCCATCCGTGGCTGGCAGGCAGCCTGGCTCAATTCGCAAACCATGCGCCGCGAGCTCAAACGCCACGATGCCATCGAGTCCTCAACAGCCAGAACACCCTGGTAACCACCATAAAGGGGACACTGTCCCCTTTATGGTGCTTTTGACGCGATAGCAAGAAACCCGGTCCTGCACGGGGCAGAACCGGGTTTCTTTAGCAATGCTTGCTTTGCTCAGGCAGTAACTGTTAGTTACTCAGCCAGGAAGTCACGCTGGACAGCGGGATCGACCTTGACGCCAGGGCCCATGGTGGAAGACACGGAGATGGACTTGACGTACTTGCCCTTAGCAGAAGAGGGCTTGACGCGCAGGATCTCGGTGTACAGGGCAGCGTAGTTCTCGACGAGCTGCTGCTCAGAGAAGGACTTCTTGCCCAGGGGCACGTGGCAGATGCCGTAGCGGTCGGCGCGGTACTCAACGCGGCCAGCCTTGAGCTCGGAGACCATCTTGGCGACGTCCATGGTCACGGTGCCGAGCTTGGGGTTCGGCATGAGGCCACGGGGACCAAGAATCTTACCGATGCGGCCAACCTTGGCCATCATGTTCGGCGTAGCGATAGCTGCGTCGAAGTTGATCTCGCCCTTCTGGATCTGAGCGACGAGCTCGTCGGAACCGATGATGTCGGCGCCGGCAGCCTCAGCCTCGCGGGCCTTCTCGCCCTCGGCGAAGACGGCAACACGAACGGTCTTGCCGGTGCCGTGGGGCAGGGAGATGGAACCACGGATGTTCTGGTCAGCCTTACGAGTATCGATGCCCAGACGGAAGTGGGCCTCGACGGTCTCGTCGAACTTGGCGGTGTCGAGCTCCTTGAGGAGCTTGGCAGCCTGAAGGGGGGTGTAGAGCGTGGCGCGGTCGATCTTCTCGGCAGCGGCGTTATAGCTCTTACCATGCTTAGCCATGTGCATTACCTCCTGTGGTTAAACGGGCGTGAGCCCTCCCACATCGTATCGTGTGCCCTATTGCACACATATAACGGGCGCCCCGGTCGGAGCACCCGTCATTACCTAAAGAAATCGCTACTCAGCGATGGTGACGCCCATGGAACGGGCGGTACCGGCGATGATCTTCTTGGCGGCGTCAATGTCGTTGGCATTGAGGTCCGGCATCTTGATCTCGGCGATCTTGGTGAGCTGCTCCTGGGAGAGCTGGCCAACCTTGTCGGCCTGGGGCTTAGCGGAACCAGACTTGAGGTTCAGCTCCTTCTTGATGAGGTGAGCCGCCGGCGGGGTCTTGGTGATGAAGGAGAAAGACTTATCCTCGTAGACAGAGATCTCAACGGGGATGATGTCGCCCTTCTTGTCCTGCGTCTCGGCGTTAAAGGCCTGGCAGAACTGCATGATGTTCACGCCAGCAGCGCCCAGGGCGGGGCCGACGGGAGGAGCGGGGTTAGCTGCACCAGCAGGAATCTGGAGCTTAATGACGTTGGCAACCTTCTTCTCAGCCATGGTCATTCCTTTCGAATCACGAGTGTGAAGTACTTGCTATATCGTAAGCACGCACGTGTTAGAAGCACTCCTGAGATGAGCAGTCACAGAAGAAGCACGCTCGCGCGAACGGACGAAAACTTAAGCGATGACAGCGACCTGGTTAAAGTCGAGCTCGACCGGCGTCTCGCGGCCAAAGATCATCAGCGTGACCTTGAGCTTGCCAGCCTCGGTGTTAACCTCGGAGACCTTGCCATCAAAGTCGGTAAGCGGGCCATCGGTGACGCGGACGGACGTGCCGACCTGAATATCAACCGAGGTGCGCTTGGGCGAATCGCCCTTACCGGGACGACGAGTCATCTTATTGTACTCATCGCGGGAAAGCGGTGCGGGCTTACCGTTGCCGCCCAGGAAACCGGTGACGCCGGGCGTGTTGCGAACACACGTCCAAGCATCGTCATCCATCTCCATGCGGACCAAGACATAACCCGGGAAGATCTTGGAATCCTTGGTCTCGCGCTTGCCACCCTCTTTGATCTCGGTGACGCGCTCCATAGGAATCTCGATATCAAAGATACGGTCCTGCATGCCCATGGTCTCGATACGATGCTCGAGATCGGACTTTACGCGGTTCTCGTATCCGGAGTAAGTGTGAACGACGTACCAACGCTTAGACATGGTTTAGCCCCTCAATCCAGAGAACAGAGCAAGAGCCTCGCCAAAGCCAGCATCGAGCAGAGCGATGACGACGCCGACGACGATCAGAGAAGCGCAAACGACAACCGAGTAGTTCACGAGCTCCTTCTTATCGGGCCACGTGACACGCTTCATCTCGGACTTGACCGAAGCGAAATACTTCTTGGTGCGGGCGAAGAAACCAGGCTTCTCGTTCTTCTTGGACTTCGCAGCCTTCTCGTTCTTCTTGGCAACGGCCTTCTTGGCCTCAACCTTGGAGTTGGCGGCAGCTTTGTTGGCAGGTGCCGGCTGCTGAGCCTTCTTCTTGTTCTTCTTGTTGGCCATTTGGGTTACCTCCGCGCAATGCGCTTATACATGAGTAAACCGTAAGCCCCCAAGTGGGAGCTTACGGAATAATGACTGGCACGCCAGGAAGGACTCGAACCCTCAACACTCGGTTTTGGAGACCGATGCTCTACCAATTGAACTACTGGCGTATGTGACTAGAGACTAGCGAGTCTCTTTGTGCAGCGTGTGGTGACGGCACCAGGGGCAATACTTCTTGATCTCCATACGATCAGGCATGGTCGACTTGTTCTTGGTGGTCGTATAGTTGCGGCGCTTGCACTCAGTGCACGCAAGAGTAACTAGAGTACGCATGTATCCTGAACCTTTCATTTCCGCCCCGTACGGGCACGAGTTGTTACTTTATCAGCTCCACGTAAGTGCTGTCAATGAAAACCTCGAGTCAATTGGTTCTCGGTGGATCCATTCATATTTGGAACACATCAATGAAGCCATCGAGAGCTAATCGACGGTGCATCCAGGACCATTATCGATCCTCTCGACACCAGCAACGGCTCAATATCCATTGCAGAAAAGAACCCGGCACCCATATAAGTGCCGGGTTCTCTAAGTCAGCTATATCAAAGAGCTAATTTACTCAATGATTGTGGAGACGATGCCCGAACCGACGGTGTGGCCACCCTCGCGGATAGCGAAGCGCAGGCCCTCCTCCATGGCGATCGGGTGGATGAGGTCGCCCTCGATGGTGATGTGGTCACCAGGCATAGCCATCTCGGTGCCCTCGGGGAGCTTGACCGTACCGGTAACGTCGGTGGTACGGAAGTAGAACTGAGGACGATAACCATCGAAGAACGGGGTGTGACGGCCGCCCTCCTCCTTGGTCAGAACGTAGATCTCGCCGGTGAACTTGGTGTGCGGGGTAACCGAACCGGGCTTGCAGAGAACCTGGCCGCGCTCGATGTCCTCGCGCTTGATGCCGCGGAGCAGCAGACCGACGTTGTCGCCAGCCTCGCAGAAGTCCATGGACTTACGGAACATCTCGATACCGGTAACGACGGTGTTCTGGGTATCCTTGATGCCGACGATCTCGACGGGCTCGTTGAGCTTGAGCTCACCGCGCTCGACACGGCCAGTAGCAACGGTACCACGGCCGGAGATGGTCATAACGTCCTCAACGGCCATCAGGAACGGGAGGTCGTTGTTACGAGCAGGCGTCGGGATGTACTCGTCGACGGCCTTCATGAGCTCGCGAATGGCGTCCATCCACTTGGCGTCGCCCTCGAGAGCGCCCAGAGCGGAGCCACGGATGACGGGGATGTCGTCGCCGGGGAAATCGTACTCGGAGAGGAGCTCACGGGTCTCCATCTCGACGAGGTCGATGAGCTCGTCATCGTCGACCATGTCGCACTTGTTCAGGAAGACGACGATGTAGGGAACGCCGACCTGACGGGCGAGCAGGATGTGCTCGCGGGTCTGAGCCATGGGGCCGTCGGTAGCAGCGATGACCAGGATAGCGCCGTCCATCTGAGCAGCGCCGGAGATCATGTTCTTGACGTAGTCAGCGTGGCCCGGGCAGTCAACGTGAGCGTAGTGACGGGCAGCGGTCTCGTACTCAACGTGGGAGACGGAAATCGTGATGCCGCGCTCGCGCTCCTCGGGAGCCTTGTCGATGTTCTCGAACGCAGTGAAGTCAGCCTTGCAGCCCTCGGTCTCGGAGAGAACCTTGGTGATGGCAGCGGTCAGCGTGGTCTTGCCGTGGTCGACGTGACCAATGGTGCCGATGTTAACATGCGGCTTAGTGCGCTCAAACTTCTCTTTGGCCATAAAGCCCTCCTCTAAACAGGTCGTCCCCGGACGGGACTTTGCCTTTATACCATAGTGGCCTCTCAACATACTATTGAGAAGCCACCGTGTTACCTATGGTAGCGGTGACTGGATTCGAACCAGTGACGCCACGGGTATGAACCGTGTGCTCTAACCAACTGAGCTACACCGCCGGATGGAGCCTGCAACCAGACTTGAACTGGTGACCTCTTCGTTACCAACGAAGTGCTCTACCGACTGAGCTATACAGGCACTTGACGGGTGGGAGCTATAGGATTCGAACCTATGTAGGCAGAGCCAACGGGTTTACAGCCCGTCCCCATTAACCACTCGGGCAAACTCCCAATCGTTCAAGTATCCGCAGGTCCTTTGGTCTTTTGGACCGCCGCCCCCGCGAACGAAAAAGATAATACGATGCAACCTTGGGGGCTGTCAACGAAAACCTCTAGATACACGGTGCCGGGCGTATCTATATAGCTGTGACCTGCGGTTTTGTTGAGTTTGGATATGAAGGACGGTGGTTTTGAATACTGAGGTGACGTTTCCCGAGGTAACACTTTGGTGTAGTGGAGTACACCTTCAGGATCGAACTTCGATAATGGCTTATTTGCACCTATATATAGGTCGAGATCGGGGCTTCCCAGACAGAATCGAGCGTGGATAATCTCCCACTTTTGGCGTGGCTTCGAGTCCAAAGTGGGAGATTATCCACCCTCGTATGTCCGGAAATCCTCACTCGACCAGGATGACTGGGACCGGTCCGGCCTTTGTCTCGATCTGTAACAGTAAGAGGGTTATTCCTCCCCCATCTGTTACAGATCGAGATATTACGCAGAGACACCAGCTTACGTCTCATTCTGTAACAGTAAGAACGGTTTCAGCCTCTTCGTGTTACAGATCGAGATATTATCGGCCAACCCTTGGCATTGTCTCAATCTGTAACTATAAGGAGGGTTTTCAGCCCACCCGTGTTACAGATCGAGACAAACCTGAAGCTTGGTGGGAGTCAAACCCGCTTACATGTCGACATAAATAGAAACGGGCCCTGTCCCAATTGGAGACAGAGCCCGAAACTCTCATGGAGCCAGTGACAGGAATCGAACCTGCAACCCACTGATTACAAATCAGTTGCGCTACCGTTGCGCCACACTGGCACACTTGGCGCTTTCACGCGAAGCCAGTTAAGAATAAAGGAATTGCCGACGAGGCGCAACAGGCCCTTCACCCGACCACATCTCAAAACCATTCGTCAGAACGAATAGTTTTAATTACAATTGCTATATATAAAACTATTCGTTCTGACGAAGGGTTTCGCGATGCTTACTACCAAGGAAGCAGCCGAACTGCTCGGCATCACTCCGCGCAGGGTGCAGGAGCTCATAAAAAACGGAGCACTTGAGGCCCGCAAGGCTTCTGGTGTATGGCTCATCGACAAAGACAGCGTCGACACGCGACTCCGCTCCGTGACCAAAACGGGGGGACGTCCCCGCCGCGGCCACGGTAAGAGCGAGATCGCGTTCACCCTCATGAATCGCACGCACGAAGTCGCTCAGCTGGTCTACAGCACATCTCGAAAAGACTTTACCCACATCGGCGCCGACATCGATTACGCCCACGCCCCTATTGGAGTATTTGGCCCTAATAGCCCCATATCGCTCGACTCCTTCCGCATCTGGTGGCGCGGCCGCGGTATCCCGCTCGCACGCATTGGGCTAGCCTCCCTGCTTGCAGAAGCCGCAGTCGATGTTCCCGATGAACTCGTCCAGCGAAATCTTGGCCTCTCCCTATCCGACCAGTATTGGATTAGACCCCAAGATTCCGGTCTCGCCTGGGAGGATATCAACTTCTTCAATAACGCCTTTGATGACGTCTCGCTGTCCATTGCGCCCTTTGCCCCAGAGGGAAAAGCGGCTGCCGCAAAGCCCGATAACACCTCGGACGGCAATCTTCAAAAGTACTGGACGTGCGAGGGCGGGCGTCGAATTCTGCATAAGGCAGGAGCGCACCTGAACCAGGAACCTTATAACGAGCTGGTGGCGACCGCGCTCCACCGTCGCATCCTAAACGCCTGCGATTACGTGCCTTACTCGCTCGAGGGCACGGGCACTTCCGCCCTGAGCATATGCGATGTCTTCTTAACTGATGAAGAAGAGTATGTCCCTGCGTTCTATGTAAACCAGCACGCAAACGCAGATGAACGGCTAACCGACTACGAGCGATATGTAGCAAATTGCGAGGAGCTCGGGGTGGCAGGCGTTAAGGATGCCCTTGACCGCATGATCGTATGCGACGACATCATCGCCAACTACGATCGTCATTGGCGCAACTTCGGCCTCGTGCGAAACGTCAACTCACTGGCCTGCAGACCAGCCCCCATCTTCGATTCGGGCTCATCGCTCTGGTGCAACATATCTCTAGAGGAGCTTAGGGCAGGAGAGCACAGTTTTGCCAGCGCGCAGTTCCATTCAAGTCCCGCGAAACAAATGTTGCTTGTTGAGGATATGAGCTGGTTTGACGGGGGCAAACTCGAAGGTTTTGTCGACGAGGCAATCGAGATTCTGTCTAAAAACGATGCCCTAGCAGCGAGACTGCCTTATCTAAAAGAGGCGCTAACGTGGCGCCTCGAAAGAATGATCGACATCGCTGAATGGAGTTAGCAAGGCAGCATTGCCCCGCCAACTCCCCTACCGTCCGCGCAGGGCCTTGAGCTTGGCCAGGGCATCGGGACTCAGGCGGCTGCCCAGAGTCATCTTAATCTGCGGAGCTTCCTCTGCCTCGTGAACGTCGTTATCGATCTGTTTGATCTCGTCCACCAGCATACGGCTCGAGATGCGCGTGACGCCCTTGCCCATGACAACGGCCTGGATCGTGCCGTCGCTCGATACCACGGAGCACGCGCGGCCTTCCTCACGTGCCTCGATGCAGAGCTTCTGCACCACGGTATCGGCCGAAACACCCGTCGGCGAAAACTCAATGCGCACACCGCGGGCCGGTAGGTTGGGGCGCTCGCTGGAGATATTGCCCGCGCCGTCAAATACGATCACAGCCTCGTAGCGGCCCTGGGCAAACGCAGCTACGTCATTAATGAGCGCCGTGCGCGCCATATCGTGAACGTCGCTGGAATACGGATCGTCAGAATGGTCGTACACGAGCTTTTCGTAGCGCGGCGTACAGTGGATCACGTTGTAGCCGTCGACCACCAGCAGCTCGGGCTTGTTGGAGTGCACCGTCGAGACCGGATCGGCGATGGCCTGCGCAAACGCATTGCCGCCCACGCCATAGGTCGCGGCCGAAACAATCGGCTTGGCCGAGCCCTCGCCAAAGCGCTTGGCCTTGGACTTGGCGCGGTTCTTTTTGGACATGCGCTACTCCTCCCCCATGAGCTCGCCGGCGTTGCGGCGCAGCCACTCAAAGCACAGCGCCGTGGTCGCCTGGGCAACATTGAGGCTCTCGGTCATGCCGCGCTGGGGAAGCTTGGCCAAAAAGTCGCATTTCTCGAGCACCAGGCGCGAGATGCCGTCGCCCTCGGAGCCCATGACGAGCGCCACGCGGCCCTCGAAGGGAGCATCCCAGCAACTGCCTTCGGCGTGCTCGGAGGCACCGCCCACCCAAAAGCCAGCGTCCTTAAGATCGTCGAGTGCGCGGGCGATGTTGGGCACCTGCGCGATAGGCAGATGCATGACGGCGCCGGCTGAAGTCTTGTAGCTGCCCACGGTCACGCCGGCGGCGCGCTTGTTGGCGATGATGACGCCGGCCGCGCCCACAACCTCGGCGGAACGCACGATGGCACCAAAGTTGCCGTCGTCAGTCACATGGTCGAGCACGACGACGAGCGCCGGTCCGTCACCCGCGCGGTCGAGGATGTCGGCGACATCGGCGTAAGGGAAGTTACCAACCTCGAGCGCGATACCCTGGTGAGCGCCATGGCTCGACAGTGCGTCGAGCTGCGCGCGCGGCACATACTTGATGCGGACGCCCGCAGCGTTGAGGTCGTCGACCAGGCGCGACAAGGCGGCATCGCGCTCCCCGCCCTCGGCAATGAGCGCGCACTTGATGGGAAAACCGGTGCGCAGCGCCTCGGCAGCAGCACGGCGACCCTCGATGAACTCACCCTTGGGAGCCTGGGCAGCGTCGCGGTTGCGATCGCGCTGCGGACGTGCGGCCTGGGTGCGATCGCGCTGGCCCTTGGGAGCGGCAGCGCGGTCATTGTGGCGAATCGGACGCGAGCCAGAAGCGGCCTGTTTGCCTCCACGCGGTACACGCTTGCGATTGTCGGCCATAAAACGGCCTCCTTAAATAGATAACGAACAAGAATCGACCGTCCGAGCCACGGCACCTTGCCTTTCAATCGTCGGGCATGACCACCAGGTCTATGCCTTCCCCTTTCAAGGCAATCTGCCACACCTCGAACGGTCGACAAATACTAGAGGGTCTTAATACGAGTACCCGCGGCCGTATCTTCAATGGTGAGGCCCAGGTCCTTGAGCTGGTCGCGGATGGCGTCTGCCAGGTCCCAGTTCTTGGCGGCACGGGCCTCGGCGCGGGCCTCGAGAATCTTGGCAGCGGCCTCGTCCACGTCGTCGCCCGTGTAGGCGACCAGGCCGGCGGCAACGCCCAGCAGACCCAGCGGCAGCTCGACCTTGGGCTCGGGAAGCTCGACGCCAAACGTATCGAGCAGCTCGGCCAGCGTGTCGGCGGCGGCAAGCGCGGCGGTCTTGTCGGCAGCGTCGCCCGCCTGCTCCAGGTACTGGTTGCACTCGGTGACAAAGCCAAAGACGGCACCCATGGCACCAGCGGTGTTAAAGTCGTCGTCCATGCACTCCTTAAAGGTGGCACGGGTCTCGGCGGCCTTGGCGGCAAACGCCTCGGCAGCCGCTTCGTCGGCATCGGCCGTCGCGTGGTTCGCGGCCCAACGCAGGTTCTCGACCGTACCGGCGATACGCGTGAGCGAGTTCTCGGCACCCTCCAGGCGCTCCCAAGAAAAGTCGAGCGGCGAGCGATAGCTCGTCTGCAGCATCAGCAGGCGCAGGGCGGCAGCGGAGTGCTGCTCGAGGACCTCGGCCAGCGTAAAGAAGTTGCCGAGCGACTTGGACATCTTCTCGCCGTCTACCAGCAGCATGCCCGTGTGCATCCAGGTGTTGGAGAAGCCCTGGTGCCAGGCGCAGGTGGCCTGGGCGCACTCGTTCTCGTGATGCGGGAAGGCAAGGTCGGAGCCGCCGCCGTGGATGTCGATCGGAGTGCCCAGGTAGCGATGCACCATGGCGGCGCACTCGGTGTGCCAACCGGGACGGCCCTCGCCCCAGGGGCTCGGCCAGCTGGGCTCGCCGGGCTTGGCGGCCTTCCACAGGGCAAAGTCGAGCGGGTCGTTCTTGTCCTCGTTCTCCTCGATGCGCGCGCCAACCATAAGGTCGTCGATGTTGCGGCCCGAGACCTGACCATAGTTGGGATCGCTGCGCACGGCAAAGTACACGTCGCCGTTATCGGCTGCGTAAGCGTGGCCCTGCTCGATAAGCGTCTTGATCATGGCGATCATGGGGCCGATCTCCTTGGTGGCGCGGGGGCGCACATCGGGATCGAGCACGTTGGCGGCGCGCATGACGCCGATGAACTTGTCGGAGAACTCCGTCGCGACCTCGGCGGCCGTACGGCCCTGCTCGTTGGCGCGCTTGATGATCTTGTCGTCGACATCGGTGAGGTTCTGGGCGAACGTGACCTCGTAACCGCTCGCGATGAGCCAGCGGCGAATCACGTCAAAGCTGATGAACGTACGGGCGTTGCCGATGTGGATGTTGTCGTAGACCGTGGGGCCGCACACGTACATGCGGACCTTGCCGGACTCGATGGGCTGGAACTCTTCCTTTTTATGGGTAGCGCTGTTGTAGATACGCATTCGTTACTCCTTAACGGTTTTCTGTAGCAGGCAGACGGCCCAGGCGCCGATTCCCTCGCCCTGGCCTTCCCAACCGAGCTTTTCGGTCGTAGTGGCGGCGACGCCCACGTTTTCGACGTCAACGCCCAGGGCATGGGCAAGGTTGGCGCGCATGGCATCGCGATGCGGGGTGATCTTAGGCTGCTGGCAGGCAATGGTGCAATCGGCATCGACAAACTCAAAGCCCAGCTCACGCGCATAGTCCATCACGCGGGCAAGCAGCACCATCGAATCGGCACCCTCGTAGGCGGGATCGGTGTCGGGGAATAGCTTGCCGATGTCTCCCCCACGGCAGGCGCCCAGAATGGCGTCGGCCAAGGCGTGCGCGAGCACATCGGCATCCGAGTGGCCCAGCAGGCCGCGCTCGTAGGGAATGTCGACACCGCCGATGATACATCGACGCCCCTCCACCAGACGGTGAACGTCGTAGCCATGGCCAATGCGCAGGTTACTGAACATGGGGAAGGTCCTCTCCCTCGGCCATGCGGCCAAGCAGAATCGCGGTTACGGGACGCAGGTCCTCGGGCACCGTCACCTTAAGGTTATCGCGTGGGCTCTGGACGCAGCGGACGCGCCCACCCATGCGCTCGACCAGCGACGAATCATCGGTACCGATAAAGCCCTCGGCAATGGCTGCAGCGTGGGCGCGCTTCATAGCATCGACGCTAAAGATCTGCGGCGTCTGCGCTGCCCAGTAGAGTTCACGCGGCGGCGTCTCGACGATATTATCGCCGTCAACGATCTTGAGCGTGTCGATCGCGGGCTGACCGCACACGACACCGTCGAGGGCACGGTCGCTCACGAGCACGTCGATAGCGTGGTCGATGGCCTCGGTCGTAATGAGCGGACGAGCGCCGTCGTGGATGGCGACATATTCGAAACCCGCCGGAACCGCATGCACGCCGGCACGGGTGGAATCCTGACGGGTATCGCCGGCATCGGCAAAGCTG
The DNA here is from genome assembly GCA_902494245.1 of uncultured Collinsella sp. Classification (GTDB taxonomy): domain Bacteria; phylum Actinomycetota; class Coriobacteriia; order Coriobacteriales; family Coriobacteriaceae; genus Collinsella. The sequence goes on along the minus strand of CABUSR010000018.1, from coordinate 28,447 downwards.
ATGGGCGTGTCATAGTCAAACGGGTCAATGGCCAGGCGGCGCATCTCGGCACGGCGCTCGGCAGGGCAAACCACGACGATATGGCCGACCTTATCGCTACGATCGAACGCGCGGATGGACCAGCTCATGAGCGGACGGCCCGCCACATTAACGAGCTGCTTGCCGCCGGGATTTCCAAAGCGCTGGCCGCTGCCGCCGGCAACGACCACGGCGCATACGGGCGCCATTATGCGTTCCCCTGTTTGGTGCCCTTCATGCGGTACAGCGAGTCCGCAAGAATGGCAGGGTTGTTGACGCCAAAGTCGCCCAAGCGCTCCGGATCCTCGCTGATGTCGTCCATGAGCTCCTGCAGCGAGCCGTACTCGTCGACGATCTTCTCGGCCACGCCGTCGCGCACGACGGACACGCGCGAAAGCGTGCGCAGGCCCAGCGGCGTCATGACGGAGTCCTCGTCCAAGTCGTCATAGCCCAGAACTGCCGCCACGTGCTGCGGGTCGGACAGGTCCTTAGGCGTCATACGGCTCAGCTCGGCGCGAATCTTCTCGGCGTTGGCCTCAGAGGAATCGCTCGCGTAGTCGCGGATCATCAAGTCGTATTCGGTATCCATGCTGGAGCCCGCGAGCTGCTCGAGCTGCATCTGCACGAGCTTACCCTGGTTGCCCAGCTTGACAATGCAATCCTTAAGCTCGGTCTTTGCCTGCTGCATGATCTCGAAGCTCGAGAAAATACCGGTAATGTCGGCGAGTGTGACGTAGTCGTCGAGCTCGAGGGCCGTCAGGCGCAGCAGGGAGCGATCGAGCGACTGACGGGTAGTCTGGAGCGTGGCGACGAGCTGGTTGACCGAGCTCATGATGGTGGTGACGGGCTGGATCTCGTAGCTCTTGCCGTGGACGTACACGTTGACGACGGCGCGACGAGCCGAAACCGAGATCACGATGGCATCGGTGAGCACCGACATGCGAGCGGCAGTACGGTGACGCATGCCCGTCTCACTCGTGGCGAGCGAGGGATCGGGATTGAGGTGGAAGTTGGCGCGCAGGATCTGGGTGAGGTCGCCATCGATAACGATGGCGCCGTCCATCTTGGAAAGCTCGAACAGGCGGTTCGAGGTAAACGAAATGTTGAGCGGGAAGCCGTCGTTACCGGCAGCGAGCACGTTTTCGGTGTCGCCGACGCAGATAAGGGCGCCCAGGTGACCGGCGATGATCATGTCGAGGGCGGTGCGGATCGGCTGACCAGGTGCCGTCAGGCGGATGGCCTGTTCCATACGCTTTTGCAGCTCGTTCTTATCCAAGGCATCGCTCCCATCGTATACGCTCCATAAACGCTAAATAGTTTCTCACGGTTTGTCCCTGCGGCGCTTGCGAAATCCGATGCTTACAGAATGAGCGAACACAGCTGAGAGCCCAACCCAAATCAGCTGTTCATGTGGTAGCATCGGGATTCGCATAAATGAGGGAGTAGTCGCGTGATCGGGTTCGCCTCCGGTGGCGCGGCAAGTCAACACACTGGCCGATGCGGCCTGGCTTGCCTTAATGAACGAGACTCGTGGCTGTGCGCGCAACGCGTACGCCACGGGTCTTTTTTGTTACTCCCCCAAGAGGTACACGCGGGCCCGCCCGCAGAGAGGGAGCCAGACTATGGGACTCGCAGAGCTTGTGTTGCTCGCTATCGGCCTTTCTATGGACGCTTTTGCCGTATCCATCTGCAAGGGCCTTGGCATGAAAAGGATCAACCTTAAGGTCGCCGTGATACTCGGCCTGTTCTTTGGCGGTTTCCAGGCCGGCATGCCCGTAATTGGGTGGGCCCTTGGTAGCCAGTTCATGGGCATCATCAGCCCCATCGACCACTGGATCGCCTTTATCCTGCTCGCCTTTATCGGCGGCAAGATGCTGTGGGAAGCCTTTACTGAGGACGAGAACGAAGGCGACGGCAAGGATGCCGAAAAGATCGACCTGGGCGAATATCTAATCCTTGCCATCGCCACCTCGATTGACGCGCTTGCCGTGGGCATCTCGTTTGCCGCGCTCTCGGTCGATATCGTTCCCGCCGTGTCGCTCATTGGCATCACGACCTTTGTCTTCTCCGTTGCCGGCGTAGCGATCGGCCACACCTTTGGCGCGCGCTACGAAAAGCCCGCCACCATCGTGGGTGGCGTCGTGCTCGTCCTCATCGGGCTTAAGATCTTGCTTGAGCATCTGGGGATTCTCGCACTGTAACGAATAACGGCCGCCCGGCATTACGCCAAGCGGTCGTTTTCATAGCCAGCCGTTTTAGAGCGGCTTAACTAAGGCGACCTTTACGCAGCGAGGCGCTTGAGGACATCGATGAGCAGCTCGTAGAAGCGCTCGGCAGAAGCGAGCTCCATGCTCTCGTCCGGGGTGTGAACATCGGAGAGCGTCGGACCCACGGCGATGGCGTCCAGGCCGTGCAGGGCCTCGGCAAACAGGCCGCACTCAAGGCCGGCGTGAATGGACTCGATGCGCAGCTCGGAACCAAAGAGCTCGCGATAGCTCTCGACGAAGACGTCGCGGACCGGCGAATGCTCGGCATAGCTCCAGCCGGGATACTCGAACTCGAACTTGGCGTCGAAGCCCAGGACATCGGCCAGCGTCTGCAGACGGTCCTTGAACTCGTTCTGCAGCGAGGTGATCGAGGAGCGCGGGGACAGCATGATCTTGACCTCGTCGTCAGAGGTGGCAACCACACCGATGTTGGAGGAAACCTCGACGGAGCCGTCGGTGGCGACGTTGCGGCGGATCACACCGTTGGGGGCAAGACGCAGGGCGCGGATGAGGGCAAGCGCGGACTTCTGGTCCATGGCCTCGACCTCGGCGTCGTCGGCAATCTCGACGGTGCAGGTAAAGCCGGGGTCGAAGACCTCAAGCTCGGCGGTGACGTCGGCGATGATGCCCCTTGCGATCTGGGCCGCGGCCTCGGCGGCAGCGTGGTCGACGTAGACCAGAACAGCCTTGCACTCACGGTTGATGGCGTTGTCCTTGGTGCCGCCGTTAAAGCTAACGATGGCGGGCTCGCCGGCGACCATCAGGCGGTCGATGATGCGGGCCATGATGAGGTTACCATTGCCGCGCTCCAGGTGGATATCGCTGCCGGAGTGACCGCCCAGCAGGCCGGAGATGTCGAGCGTGAGGGTGCTACCGGTCTTGTGCTCGCGCACGATCGGGCAGGTGTAGGTAACGACGACGCCGCCGGCACAGCTGACGGTGGCAACGCCCTCTTCCTCGGAGTCGAGGTTAATCATGGTGCGGGCGCTAATCTGGGACTTGTCGAGCGTCTCGGCGCCGACCAGGCCAGTCTCCTCGTCGGTGGTGAACACGCACTCGAGGGCGGGGTGAATGATCGAATCGTCATCGAGAACAGTGAGCATCAGAGCGACGGCAATACCGTTGTCGGCGCCCAGAGTGGTGCCGTTAGCGGTGAGGACGCCGTCCTTGACGACCAGGTCGATACCATCAGTCGTAAAGTCGTGCTCAACGGAGCCCAACTTGTCGCACACCATATCGATGTGGCCCTGCAGCATCACGGTCGGGGCATTCTCGGCACCGGCAGATGCGGGCTTGCGAATGATGACGTTGTAGACCTCGTCCTGGTACACATCGAGGCCGCGCTCCTTGGCAAACGCGACCAGAAAATCGCTGATGCCCTTCTCGTTGCCAGACCCGCGGGGGATCGCGCTGACCTCCTCAAAGAAATGGAACAGCTGGGCGGGCTCGTAGCCGGTAATCTTGTAGTCCATGGTGCCTCCTTGGCGCAACTGGTTAGACAGTAAGACATGCGACTTGTATATTCCCAGACTTTGCGTGCATAAACCAGTCGAAAACGCCGAGCGCCCTCGCATCATCGGCTAACGGTGGACCGCATAGCGTAACGGTCACAGTTACCGCAGCTCTACAAATCGAGGCGCCCTTTCCGGAGCGCCTCGATTGCGCGTATCAAATTGTCGCCACGCCCTACAGCGCGCCGGAACCGGCTTGCATCATGCCGCCGGGGCCCGAGCTCACGCCACTGCTCACAGGCGCGGCGTTTCCGGTGTGCGGCGCCGCCGGAGCGGTATCGCCCCCGAGTGCACCCGCCGGACGCGGCGCCGGAATCTCACCCGTGCCGTGGCTAAAGACAAACTTGCCGTCGACCACGTCGCACAGGACGGTATCGCCCTCGCCCCACTCACCGGCCAGCAGCTCCTCGGACAGCGGATCCTCGATGAGCTTTTGGATGGCACGACGCAGAGGACGCGCGCCGTTGGTGAGGTCGGTACCCTCCGCCACAATCTTGTCGTAGGCCGCATCGGTAAGCTTGATGTTCATGCCGTTTGCGATCAGGCGCTGGCGCAGATCGTCCACCAGCAGGTGCGCAATCTTGGTCAGGTTCTCGCCCGAGAGCTTCTGGAACACCACAATATCGTCGATACGGTTGAGCAGCTCGGGGCGGAACAGGCGCTTGAGCTCGCCCATCGCACGGCCCTTGATCTCGCTCGACGTGAGACTCTGCTCGCCGGTGGTGCCAAAGCCAACGCTCGCATCCTGCGCGATCTCGCGGGCGCCCACGTTTGACGTCATGATGATCACCGTATTGCGGAAGTCGACCGTCTTGCCCTGGCTATCGGTCAGACGGCCCTCCTCCAACACCTGCAGCAGGATATTGAAGATGTCGGGGTGCGCCTTCTCGATCTCGTCGAACAGCACGACCGAGTACGGGTGACGGCGAACAGCCTTGGTGAGCTGGCCGCCCTCGTCGTGGCCCACATAGCCCGGGGGGCTACCGATGAGCTTGGAGACCTCGAACTCACTGCCAAACTCCGACATATCGAAGCTGATGAGCGCGTCCTTGCTGCCAAAGAGATACTCGGCGAGCGTCTTGGCGAGCTCGGTTTTGCCCGTGCCGGTGGGGCCCAGGAAGATAAAGCTGCCGCCGGGGCGACGCGGGTCCTTGAGCGGCGAGCGGCTGCGGCGCACGGCCTTGGCAACGGCCTCGACGGCCTCGTCCTGACCGATGATGCGCGTCTTGAGCACGCTTTCGGCCTGCAGCAGGCGGCGGCTCTCGCTCTCGGTGAGCGAGGACACCGGCACGCCCGAGGTCACGGACACGATGTCGGCAATCTGGGAGACATCGATGGTGAGCGGGCTGGCGTCGAGCTCGGCCGTCCAGGCAGCCTTGGCCTCGGCGAGCTCAATCTCGGCAGCCTTTTGCTGCTCGGTGATCTCGGCGGCCTTGTTCATGTCGTCGCTCTCGGTGGCCTCCTGCGCGGCGGCCTTAAGCTCCTCCACGCGATGCTCGGCCTCGCGCACCGGCTCGGGCGCGCGGTTGGCGGCGATGCGGGCGCGGGCGCCGGCCTCGTCAATGAGGTCGATGGCCTTATCGGGCAGGAAGCGATCCTGGATGTAGCGGTCGGAGAGGTTCGCGGCGGCCTCGATAGCACCCTGCGTATAGCGCACATGGTGGTGCTCCTCGTAGCGCGGCTTGAGCGCGGTCAGGATCTTGACCGTGTCCTCGACGCTCGGCTCCTCGACATCGATGGTCTGGAAGCGACGCTCGAAGGCCGGGTCCTTGGTGAGGTACTTGCGGAACTCCTCGGCCGTGGTGGCACCGATGATCTGGAAAGCACCGCGTGCGAGAACGGGCTTGAGCATGGAGCTCGCGTCGATGGAGCCCTCGGCAGAGCCGGCACCGATGATGGTGTGCATCTCGTCAATAAACAGGATGACGTCGTCAGCTTCGGTGGCCTCCTGGATCACGTTCTTGAGGCGCTCCTCAAACTCGCCGCGATACTTGGCGCCCGCCACGAGGCCCGGCAGGTCGAGCGTCCAGATATTCTGGTTCATGAGGTTCTCGGGCACGTTGCCGGCTGCAATCTGCTGAGCCAGGCCCTCGACGATGGCCGTCTTGCCCACGCCGGGGTCGCCCAGAATGAGCGGGTTGTTCTTGGTGCGGCGCGAAAGAATTTCCATCATACGCTGGACTTCCTTTTCGCGACCAATTACAGGGTCGAGCTCGCCGTCGCGCGCCTTCTGCGTGAGGTTGGTCGCGAACTGCTTAAGCGTATCGGTGCCACCCCCCCTTTGCTGAGAGGTATCCGAGCCGCTAAAGAACGGCAGGCCCGCACCGGGACGACCAGCACCGGCGCCGGCGAGCGGACGCTTCTTGTCCTGGTCCTTGGCGGTGAGTTTCTCGATAGCCTTTTTGATGGAGGCGGACGACACACCCAGGCGCATGAGGATGTCCATGGCCATGCCGTTGCCCTCTTCGACGATGCCGATCAGCAAGTGCTCGGTCGACACGTAGGTCTGGTTGTTCTCGCGCGCCACGCGGAATGAACGCTCCATCACGCTAATGACGAGCGGCGTAAAGGCGAGCTTGGCCGCCTCGGTCTCCTCACTGGGCTCGGGAACCGTGGTCTGGACCTCTTTGAGAGTATCCATGATGTCATCATAGGAGATGTCGAGCGAACGCAGCGCCTCGGCGGCAATGCCCTCGTCCTCCTTGGCAAGCGCGAGCAGCAGGTGCTCGGTGCCCACCTTATTTGAATGAAGATCGAGCGCTTCTTGCTTGGCCATGGACATGACCTTACGCGCACGATCGGTAAAACGGTCTAACATGCTAGTTCCTCTTAGACGAGCTAGTTTTTTCAAACGCAAAGCGCCGCCCCGCGGCAGCGCTTTGGTCTCTTTACCCATATGGAGTATATGTTAACAGCTGGAGGAATATCTATAAACCCGGCTCACATGAATGCAGGTTATGACCGCATCGCGGGACTCACCGCGCGATGCGCGACGGGCGCCCCGCAAGAGAAACCCTAGACGTCTTTCACCACGTCGGGACTCGTCGCACGCGATGCGCGATAGGCATCGGCCTCCTTGGAGACGCGTTCGAGCAGCTCGGATGTATCGACGCCCTCGACTTGCGCGACCGTTTCAACCGTCTGCATGGCGACCGCCCTCAGGTACGCGCACGCGCTGTCCCCCAGCTGCTCGAGGTCTATCTCCTCGCCGCCCTCCCGGGCAAAGCCGACCGCCATCACAAAGCCCATGATGCCCGAGACCAGAAAGCCCACCGCAAAGCTCGAATCTGCCTTGAGCTCTTCTCCGTCGGGGTGGACGATCTCTCTCACGCGGTCGATGATGATCGTATGGATGCCCTGCTCGACCTGCTCGGCGGCACCCGCCCTCATGGTGATGACGATGCGCCGCAGCAGGCAGCGGACGTCGCGCCGGTCGAACGCCGAAAGGTCGCCCTCGCTCGAAAAATGCCAGAGGGCATCGGTGATGAGCTCGTTATCCTGCAGCAGCTGGGCTATGGCGATGGCGACGAGTTCATCGAAATCGTGAAAATAGTAGTAAAACGTTCCGCGATTGCACTGGGCGGCGCGGGTCACCTCGCCAACCGACAGCTCGAAGATGCTGTTGTTCTCGATGAGCTCCCAAAACGCCTCGATGATACGGGTGCGTGCATCGGGCGCATCGGCGTCCTTACGCGGTCTCGCCATGCGCCTCACCGCACCCCTGCGCCTTGGCGTTCATGATGAGCATCTGAAGACGGTTCTCCACGTTGGCGAAGCTCACGTCGGGATCGTAGTCGAGCGGCAGGAACTGCGCCGTGGGATACTGCTCCTTGAGCGCATGGATGAGCCCGCGCCCCACGACATGGTTGGGCAGACACCCGAACGGCTGCAGGATCACGAAGTTGCGGCAGCCGCGCTTGGCGTGCTCGAGGATCTCCGCCGGAATCAGCACGCCCTCGCCCGCATCGAACGTATGGTGCAGGATCTTATCGCTCGCGCGCACGAGCTCGGGCATGCGCGTCGGCGGCTCGTAGAGCGGGCTCGCCGCGCCCAGGCGGTCGCAACGGTCGTGCGCGAGCTCGAACAGGTTGTCCGCCGTGGCGTACCAGGCCTTTTCGGGCAGCGACAGGTCGACGTGGAACTCGCGCGACTGCGCATGCTTGTAGAAATAGGTCTTGCGGATCACGTCGGTCATGCGCGCCTCGATGACCTCGAGCCCGTTGTCCTCGAGGTAGCGCTCGATCTCGTGGTTGGCGCCGAGATGGAAATTGAGCAGGTACTCGCCCACGATGAGAACGGTCGGATGCGGGTTCGAGCGGTCGTACGGAACGGCGTCCATGATCGCAAGCGCGCGTTTGAAGCCCGTCGCCTGGCCTCTCAGCCCCGAGCGCTCCATGCCCTCGATAACCTCATCGAGCGCGCGGTCGAACGCAGCGTCCGCCGCGCCCTTCTCGAGCTCATAGGGACGGATGCGCCTAAGCATGGCCTCGAGGGCATCGATCATGGGAAGACCGTAGGCGATCTGGATGCTCGGGCCAAGGCCGAGCTTGAAGCCCGGATGCGCATTGTGGGCATCGACGTCGTCGTTGGTGAGCACCGGGACATAGTCGTATCTCGCGTCGTCGAGCGCGCGGCGCAGCAGGGGCATGTAGTGCGTCAGGCGGCAGTCGCCGATATACTTGCCAGTCACCACGGCGACGTCGTGCGGGTCGTACTTACCGCTCTTGAGTGCCGCGAGCGCCTCGCCGATCACGATTTGCGCGGGGAAGCAGATGTCGTTGTGCACATAGCGTTTGCCCAGGCGGATGGCATCCTCGCGCCCGATATCAAGGGCCTCGGCGCGCACGCCCTGATTGCGCATCGCCGCGGTCATGAGCCTGCAGAACGCATGGGAGGTGTTGGGGACCAGCGCGATCTTGTCGTGCCGGTCGCGCTTGGTGTACTTGACCTTATACGGGTCGTCGAGCGGATGGACCGCGTGCACCCGGGCGCCCTCGGCACGCTCCTCCGCGCGACGACGGTTGACCGACTCGATAAACGAACGCACGCGAATGCCCATGGGACCGGCGACGTCGCTCTCATCGAGCTTGATCATCATCGGAACCTTGGAGCCCATCTCGCCCATCATGCGCGCGATCTCGTCGGTGAGATACGCATCGTGGCCGCAGCCGAAGCTGCCCATCTGCACGAGCTCGAGCTCGGGCGTCGATGCGACGATGACCGCGCACGACAGCATGCGCGCATGGTAGTTGTTCACGATGTCGATGCGGCTGTTGGAAAGATCGACGTTGCAGACCCCCGGCACCGCATCGGGCGTCAGCACGGGGATGCCGCGCTCAGAGAAGAGCTTGGGCAGCCCGTGGTTGACCAGCGGGTCGTTGTGGTACGGGCGCGAAGCGATCACCACCGCGTAGCCGCCGTCCTCGCGCACGTTCTCGAGCACCTGCCTGCCGCGCAGCTGCAGCTGGTTCTCAAACGTCTCCTGCGCGCGGTCCGCCTGCTCGGTCGCCTTGGCAACCAGGTCGGCATCGATATCGAAGGTCTCCTTGCACCACGCCTTGAGCTGGCGGTTTCGGTCGCCCTCGTCGTACCAGTGGAACAGCGGCGTATCGAACGGAACGCCGAAACGCTCCTCCGGGTTATCGGAATTGCGCATCACGTAGGGGTATCCCTTTACGACGGCGCACATCCACTCGCTGGTAGAGGCGGTGTTTTCGGTGGGCACCGTCGTGATGATGGGCATGAAGATGCGGTCGACGCCGGCGTCGACGAGATTGCGGATGTGCCCGTGGACGAGCTTGGCCGGGAAGCACACGGTGTCGGATGTGACGTGCGCCAGACCGCGCTCGTACATCGCCTTGGTGCTGCGTCCCGAGACGCGCACCTTAAAGCCGAGCGTGCTGAAGAACGTCGACCAGAACGGCATGGTGTCCCAGAACTCGAGCACACGGGGAATGCCGATCGTGACATCGCGCCCCCCGCAGACGGGAACCGTGGGGTACGACTCGAACAGCAGCTTCTCGCGGTCGACAAAGAGATTGGGGGCAGCCGCGGTCCGGTCGCGCCCCGTGCCGGGTGCCTGTGCCTCGCAAGCACCCTGCGGACGCAGCTCCTCCGCCGCGGGAACCTCGCGCACGAGCTCATCCCATGAGATGGCGCCGCCGCGCGGGCAGCGATTGCCCGTGACGTAAAGCGAGCCGTCGCCAAATGCCACGACCGCGCGCTGGCAGCGGTTGTTGCACCGACGGCAGGTAACGCCGCCGAACTCGCGATGCTCGAAGCGCTCCACGGCATCGAGCCCGATAAACGACGTGCCGGCGTCGCCCTTGCGGCATTCCTCGCGCGCGAGCAGGGCGATACCGATAGCGCCCATCAGCCCCGGGTGGGGCGCACGCGTGACGGGTTTGCCCAGATACTGCTCGAATGCGCGCAGCACCGCGTCGTTTCGGAACGTGCCGCCCTGGACGACGACTTTGTCGCCCAGACGGTTGAGATTTGAAACGCGAATGACCTTGGTGAACACGTTCTCGATAATCGAACGGCAGAGACCGGCCATGATGTCGCCCGGACCCTTACCGCGCCGCTGCTCGGAAACGACGCTGCTGTTCATGAACACCGTGCAGCGGCTGCCGAGAACGGCGGGGGCTTTGGACGAAAATGCCTCGGTCGCGATATCCTCAACGGCTATTCCGAGGTTTTTGGCAAAACCCTCGAGGAACGAGCCGCAGCCCGCAGAGCACGCCTCGTTGACGACGATATCGGTCAGCACGCCGTGGTTGAGCCAGATGGCCTTCATATCCTGTCCGCCGATGTCGAGCACGAAGGTCGCATCGGGAACGCATGCGCACGCGGCGCGGGCGTGCGCGACCGTCTCGACCGTATGGTAGTCGGCGTGGAACGCGCGCGCGAAAAGCTCCTCGCCGTATCCCGTGGTGCCCACGGCATCGATCGCAAGCGTGACTCCCGCTGTCTCCCAGCGGTTCTTCAAGCTGACAAGACCCTGTTGGGCGACGTCGAGCGGTCTGCCGTTATTAGACGCGTAGAACGAATCGACAAGCTCACCCGCCTCATCGACCAGGGCGAACTTGGTCGTCGTGCTCCCCGAATCGATACCGAGCGCCACACGCACCGTCTCTCCGGGCGCATACGCATCCGGACCCTTTGCCGGCGTCTCTTTGCCATGGCGTGCCGTAAAATCCGCCTGCTCGGCAGGTGTGGCAAAAAAGGGCTGGGCAAGACGTCCCTCCCCGCTTGCGGGCGCGACCGTCTCGAGCTTATCCAGCCGGACAAAAGCGTCGGGAAGGTCGATCGGTTGGGACGATGCGAACATGTCGGTCAGCGACAGGGCGGCACCGCGCGCGACCATGATCTGCGGATCGCGCGGGACGATAACCTGATCGTCCGATAGATTCAGTTGCTCCCGGAACACGCGGACCAGTGTGGGGTTGTAGGCGAGCGTACCGCCCTCGAAGATTACCGGCGGCTCGATGTCGATACCCTGGGCCAGACCGCCGATCGTTTGGCGGGCGACCGCGTGAAGCGCCGAAAGCGCCAGGTCGGTGGCAGGAATGCCCTCGTTGAGCAGCGGCTGGATATCGGTCTTTGCGTACACGCCGCAGCGGCCCGAGACCTCGTGGACGGTCGTTCCCCGGCTTGCGAGCTGCTCGAACTCGCCCGATTCGGTGCCGACCCCCATGAGCTTTGCCATCTCGTCGATAAATGCACCGGTACCGCCTGCGCACGAGCCGTTCATGCGCATGTCGGCAACCTCGATGTCTCCCTTATCGTTGGTGCGGAAGAAGATCATCTTGGCGTCTTGGCCGCCCAGCTCGATGGCGCAGCGCGTCTGCGGATAGAACCTGCTGATCGCGAGCGCGTTGGCGACCACCTCCTGAACGTACGAGGCGCCCAGCGCGGTCGCGATATCGCGCGCACCCGAGCCGGTCACCGCAACGCGCAGCGACTCATGGGGAAAGCGCTCGGCGAGCTCGCCGAGCATGGCGCGCACGCTCGCTGTCTGACACGCCCCGTGGCGGCGATATCCCCACCACGCCTCGGTCATATCCTCGTGCATCGCGTAAACTTTGGTCGTCGTCGACCCTACGTCCAGTCCTACTAGCAACGCCATAATGCTCCGTCTCTCGCATTTTTCCCGCTAGAGATATACCACTCTACGTAATACAACAGACTGTTGTATTTAAACTCCGTATAAAAAGCGGCTGCCGAAACGCTTCAGCAGCCGCCGAATGCACCAACAGATTGTTCTGCGCGCTAGCACGTCGGGCAACGGAGCAGCACGGGCCCTCCGGTCATGCGCACCGCTCACGCCCGCGATGTCGCCGAGAGAGCTATCCACGCTTAGGGCTCCAACCAAGCAAGTCGCCCGCGCTCAGCAGATCCCTAAGCGAGCTACTCGCACTCAGGAGCCATAGCCTGCTCCAAGAGCTCGGCATGCTCCTCCTCGAAAACCGTCCCCACAGGGAAGGCGCGACGGAAGACGAAGCGGGAAATCGGACCGGCTACCAAAAGGTTCCACGGCAGCGCCATCACAAAATTATGCGGGATGTTGATCATCCAGATCGCGGGCACGGAATACAGGTTCGCAAGGATGCCGCCGGGCATGTGCGTCAGACCCTCACAGGCACCGTACAGCGACATGATGATGACCATGGGAACGACCATGCAGGAGCTGACGGCGAGCGTCATGGCAAGTGGCGAGCTCTTGCCCGGCGTGACCAGGAATTTAAAAGCGAAACCCTTGGCAAGGGGACTGGCAACAAACCAGTCGCAGCACATGGCAAAAATGTAGGCAACGGGGAAGCCGAGCCACGCGGCGGCAACAACCTCGCCGTTGATGGCCCCATGCTGCAGGGCAACGTTGTAGATGCTCATCCAGAGCACCATGCAAAAGCACATGATAAAGGTGAACAGCAGGCTCTCCCGTTTGTTGATAGGCATAAAGGGCAGATTCCTCTCTGTGTTGTACCGCGGCGCCACGCAACAAAAACGGGCGGGCAAGATGGAGCTGTTGGGACTTCATCTCGCCCGCCCGTGTTACGCGCGTCTGCGACTACTTATGTGGTGGAACTACCCTAACACGAACGGCGCGCGCTTCGTAAGCGTTGAGTTTGTGGAGATGCAGGGCACCAAAACCCCCGACCCCATAAGTTGCGGTGGAATACGGACTGTTTTGACCCTTTAAGCAACAATTCAGTCCCTATTTCACCGCAACTCATTTGGTGCAAAGTAACCTGTCCCCCTTGTACCAATTAGCTGGTGTGGCGCCAGCGAGGGTCGGTGAGCGTACGCGCCACACCCAGTCCAACGGGCAGAAACGCTACGATGAGCACTGCGCGCACAAACCAGCCGAGCATATTGACCGTGTCGAAGGTGCACATGTAATACATCGAGCGATACAGATACAAGCCCGGCACCATAATGACAATCGAAGGCACCGTGAGGGCGATGCGCGGGTAGGTGAGCTTGACTTCAGCCAAGCTTGCGAGCAGCCCCGATACCAGCGCGCCGATAAACGCTGCTGCCTCGGGAGGCATTCCCGTGCTGAGGCCCAGGAAGGGAATCATCGTCGGCGCATCGACAAGGGTCAGACGCAGGGTATTGGACACGGCGCCGATCAACCCAGCTGCCGCGGCCATCTTTACCGGGCTGTTGAACATCACCGAGAAGCCGAATACGCCAACGAAGCTCATCACCACGCGCAGGAGCGTAAGGGCAAGCGGCGAAAGGCCCAGTGGGGCAAAGTCGTCCGGCGCCAGGCCAACACACTCGGCAACCATCCAACCTACGAGGGTCGCCATCACAATAATCGATACGGCATATGAAAGGCGCTCGATACCGCTTCGCATGTCGAGCTTAGCGATGTCGAGGCCTGCCGTAATGAGTGGAAAGCCGGGAATCACAAAGAGCATGGCGCCGATATAGCCTTCTTGGTGCGACATTGCCCCCGGTATGACCTGGCCAAGGCCGAGCAATGCCAGCAGATACGAAACGCAAGCGAGCGCAACGCCGGTCGTCAGCGCGCTGAACTGACCAAGGCCTTGCTTGAGAATATGGGAGCGGGCAAAGTTGCCGACACCCGCGCCCACGAACGCGCAGGCCATCTCGATAGGGCCGCCGCCGAGCAAAAAGACGAAGGCGCCGCAAGCACAGGCTGCCGCAAGGCCCTGTTGCCAGGGAGAGTAATCAGGCTTTGAGCTCTCAACGGTCCTGAGCATCTCGTGATACTCGTGTACCGTGAAGCGACGACCATAGGTCTCGATTTCCTTGAGGAAACTCTCCATCATCCAAATGCGATGGGTATTGACTCCCGTTGTGGGCAGGCTGACAACCTCGTTAAAGCAGTGGCCATCTTCGATGCAAGTGCACTCAAACGACAGAAGACTCAGGTCGACGTGAATCGTGACGCCGAGTACGGCAGCAACACGATTCATGGTATCGCGCACGCGCCAGGCACCTGTTCCGCTTGCCAGCATAAGCATGCCGGTGCGGCAGATGATGGATGACTTATCGGTGAGTGGCGCATCGACGGCAAGCTCATCGCCTGCCGTCACGATCTGGTGCCAGTCAGTTTTCATATGGAGCGCGCCGGCACGAACGCCGTGGTGCATGGGGGCTCTCGAAAGCAGCGAGTCAAGGCGCGAAGGCTGTGGGGGCTCCGCTGATCCGACCTCGTCCTCGTCGGGCTCTTCATCAATAAGGTCGAAAGTATCGAGCGCCGCCGGCTCGCGACGGTCGATCAATTCCTCGTCCTCATCATCAAAGTAGTTGAACTGATCGAGCATGTCCTCTTCGATTGCACGCTCGCTCGCGTCGTCCATCCCGGTGCTCCCTTCCTGTCGACTAACCCCCATCCTAGGCAGCAACGGCTAAAGGAAACATAAAAGAGACGACTGTCATGCGAGCCATGTGCGCAATATCCGTTGGGTAGTCGTTTAAGAACGTCCCCAATGACTACATCGATGTATTGGCAACGTCAGCGAGCGGGCCGCATTTGAGACAAGGTGACGTGAAACGAAAGGGCGCTGACCTTCTGGTCGCGCCCTTGAAGTTGAACGTCAGATTGTCCAAATGCGGCCCGCGCAGCGTCGAGCCGTTACGCGGTTCGTAGAACCGCGTAACTAGTTAGTACATCTTTGCGCCGGCAGGGATGGAGGCATCGAGCTGGATCAGGTTGAGGCGCTCCTCGCCCTCCTCCTCGTGGACAGCGCTGATCAGCATGCCGCAGCTGGGAATACCCATCATCTTGCGCGGAGGCAGGTTGGTAATGGCGAGCAAGGTCTTGCCGACCAGGTCCTCGGGCTCGTAATAAGCGTGAATACCGGAGAGGATGGTGCGGTCGGTACCGGTACCGTCGTCGAGCGTAAAGTTCAGCAGCTTCTTGGACTTCTTGACGGCCTCGCATGCCTTGACCTTCACAGCGCGGAAGTCGCTCTTGGAGAAGGTATCAAAGTCGACGAACTCCTCAAACAGCGGCTCAACGGCGATCTTGGAGTAATCGAGCGTGGGCTTAAGCGACGTAACGAACGGGCTCGCGGCGTTGCCGGCCTCGGCAGCCTTGGCGGCAGCGGCACCGGACTGGAAACCCTTCTCGGGCTTCATGTGCGGGAACAGCAGCACGTCGCGGATAGAAGCCTGGTTGGTGAGCAGCATGACCACGCGGTCGATACCAATGCCAATGCCGCCCGCGGGAGGCATACCGTACTCGAGGGCGCGCACGTAGTCCTCGTCGTACTCCATGGCCTCGTCGTCACCGCCGGCCTTCTCGGCCATCTGGGCGGCAAAGCGCTCGGCCTGGTCGACCGGGTCGTTGAGCTCGGAGAAAGCGTTGGCGTACTCGTGGCCGGCGATGACCAGCTCAAAGCGGTGGGTCAAACGCGGGTCGTCCTCAAAACGCTTGGCGAGCGGGCTGACCTCGATGGGGTAATCGCACACGAACGTCGGGTTAACGATGGTGTCCTCGCCCAGCTCATCGTAAATCTCGGCGATGATCTTGCCAGCAGTCCACTCGGGCTTGATCTCCAGGCCCTTCTCGCGCGCGGCGGCAGCAAGCTCCTCGACCGGCGTGTCGATGGTGACCTGCTTGCCGAGCACGTCGGAGACGATGTCGGTCATGGGACGGCTGGCCCACTCACCAGAAAGGTCGATGGTCTGGCCCTGGTACTCGATGACCTCGGGGTTGCCGATGGCCTTGTTGGCAGCCTTGATGACACCTTGGGCGAGTGCCTTCATGCCCTCGAGGTCGGAGAAGGCACGGTAGGCCTCCATCGTGGTGAACTCGGGGTTGTGGGTAAGGTCCATGCCCTCGTTACGGAAGATGCGGCCGATCTCGAACACGCGCTCAAAACCACCGACGATGCAGCGCTTGAGGTGCAGCTCGGTGGCAATACGCAGGTAGCACTCCTGATCGAGCGCGTTGAAGTGGGTAATGAACGGCTTGGCAGTAGCGCCGCCTTGGATGGTCTGCAGGATGGGGGTCTCGACCTCCATGTAGCCGTCGGACTCCATAAAGCGACGGAAGGTGGAGAGAATCTGCGAACGCTTACGGAAGGTCTCGCGAACGTCGTCGTTGGCGATCAGGTCGACATAGCGCTGGCGATAGCGGGTCTCCTTATCGGAAAGACCGTGGAACTTCTCGGGCAGCGGACGAACGGCCTTGGCAAGCAGGGTCGCGCTCTTAGGGGCAACGGAAAGCTGGCCACGCTGGGTGCGCACGACCACGCCGGTCACGCCCAGGATGTCGCCCAGGTCGAGGGCCTTGAGCGTACTCCAGGCAGCCTCGTCCATGTCGTTGATGCGGCAGAACAGCTGAATCTCGGCAGTCGCATCGCGCACGACGATGAACATGATCTTGCCCTGACCGCGCTTGGCGACCACACGGCCAGCGATCTTCACGACGTCCTCGGTGTCCTCGCCATCGGCAAGCTCGGCGTACTTAGCCTCGATATCGGCGACGTAGTCCTCAAGCTCAGAGTGCTCGGGATAGGGGTTCTGGCCCGCCTCGAACAGGGCGGCGCGCTTGGCCAGGCGGGTGGCGCGCTCGTCGTTGAGCGTCGATGCCTGATCGGCGGCGTTCTGGTTCTCTGCCATAAGTTAGCTCCTCAAACTAAAACGCTCCCCAGGATTCGGTCCCAGGGAGCGAAAACATACCTTTACGCGGGACCGTGGTCTAGCGTGCGATCTTGGCGATGGTGTAGACGCGAGTCTTGCCGGAAGGCGTAACGACCTCGACGGAATCACCCTCGCCGTGACCGATGATGGCGTGACCGACCGGAGACTCGTTGGAGATCTTGTGCTCGAGCGAGTTGGTCTCGGTGGTACCGACGAGCGTGACTTCCATGACCTCGCCGTTGGGATCAATCAGCGAAACGGTGGAACCGATGGAGACGGTCAGGTCGCCCGTGGTGGCAGCAACCTGAGCGTTGGCGAGGATGGCCTGGATCTCGGCAATACGAGCGGCGTTCTGGGCCTGCTTGTCCTTAGCGGCGTCGTACTCGGAGTTCTCCGAAAGGTCGCCGAACGCGCGGGCTTCCTTGATGTCCTCGACGATCTCCTTGGCGTAATCGCCCTCACGCCAAGCGAGCTCCTCGACGAGCTTCTGGCGGCCCTCAGCGGTCAGTACGATCTGGCTTGCGTCCATACGGATATCTCCCCAACTCTGATCAAACAATCAACTGTCAACAAAACGAAAAAGACCGGCTAGCCTGCGGGCAAGCCGGTCAGGTGCTCACCCCAAAGGGATGGGACTACTCTGCGTCCGCGTCGCTGTCCTCTGCCTGCTTCTTCTTGGCAGCAGCGAGCTTGGCCTCGAGCTCAGCGATCTCCTTGTCCTCCTCGGACTGCTCGACCACGACCTCCTCGGCCTGCTTGGTCTCGGCCTTATCGTCGCCCTCCATACCCTCGCGGATATTCTTGACGGTAGAGCCGAGGGACTTGCCGAGCTTCGGCAGGTTCTTGGGCCCGAAGATAATCAGGACAACGACGAGAATAATGATGAGCTCAGGAGCCCTCAGTCCAAACATGTAGACCTCCACAATACAGCGAGACAAGCTCGAATGAGTATACCGCGGGTATCGCGGTATCACAACACTAGCTAAAAAAAGGGACCGCAAGAAGCGGTCCCTCCTCATGCTCTGGTCGGGTTGACTGGATTTGAACCAGCGACCCCTGCGTCCCGAACGCAGTGCTCTACCAAACTGAGCCACAACCCGTTAGCTCGACTATAGTAACAAAGATTTTCGTCGTGTGCTAGAGAAATTTTTATTTCTTTGGCGCGTCGATTTGAACCGTGTTGGGAATAAGCTCAGTCGCGCAGGCCCACCAGCCATTTTGCTGGGCAGCATCGGCAAGCCTTTCGGCCGTGGCAGCGGTGTCGCAAATGGCAAACGAGCAGGCACCCGATCCGCACACATCTACAGCAACGGTTCCGTCCTGTTTACGCAGCCAGTCGAGGACCGTTTGAATCTGCGACTCCATCTGTGCGGAAATGACACCAAGGTTGTTATGGATGAGCGCATATGCCGTCTCAGCATCACCAGCACGCAAGGCAGAAGCTATCGCGCCGGGCTCGTCCGCAGGCACCGGGGCCTCGTCAAAACGTCGATAGGCTTCAATTGTCGAAACGCTTGCCTCGCGCGGCTTGACCAGCACGACGGGCGTCGCGGGCAGCGCGGGGTACTCAGTTGCCAGCACGTCTCCCCCGCCTACGTAGAACGCAGGACTCGCGTGCAAAAAGAACGGGACGTCAGCACCAATGCCCCGCGCAATGTCGTCGAGCGCCGGGTCGGTGCGATCAATGCCCCAGAGCTCTGCCAAGGCGACAATGACCGCGGCCGCATCCGTCGAGGGGCCGCCCAAGCCGGCGCACAATGGAATGCGCTTCTCAATCGTCACGCAGATGTTTGCCTCGCGACCATAATGCTCGGCCATAGCAACCGCAGCCCGATACGCCGTATTCTTTTGCATGGGAAAATCTGATGCTGGAACCGTCTGGACGGTCAGCGCCTGCGACGGCGTGACCGTCACGGTATCGGAAAGACCGACGGCCGCCATCAGGGAATCGACCCTGTGGTAGCCGCGGTCATCGCGCTCGGTATGAACCCCCAGGTAGAGGTTAATCTTTGCCGGCGCGGAAAGAGTCAGGGACCGATCGGTCACCGTTAATGCTCCTCGAGCTGATTGCCGAGCGGGGTAAAGATGTGCTCGCCGCTCTCGGGGTCGAACAGCTCGACCTGACCGGTGAGCACATCGATATACTGGTAGGACTGACGCGACTTGCGGCCGCGACGCTCGTCGACCTCGACAATGAAGACGGCCGGGTGGACGCTCTTGATGGTGCCCATGCGCTCGACGACGCGGGTACGGCCCATGTTGGCCTTAACCTTGACGCGATCGCCCACCATATCGGTCAGCTTCTCGTGGATGTCGTCGACGTGATTGACTTCCATCTCTTCCATGAACAGGGCCTCCAGAAGGTGCAATTCAAAAAGGGGATAATACCCCTAAGATAGACAAAACTCTAATACTATAGCACCCTGTTGTGGCCATACGCAAGTAGCTAAAAACCCGGTCCCAAATTGATTACTTACAGACTATCGGTGTCCAAGACGATGGTGAATGGGCCGTCGTTGACCAGGTCGACCTTCATGTCGGCGCCAAAGATACCGTGCGCCACATGCTCAACGTCCTCGCGCACAAGCGTCAAGAAGTACTCGTAGAGCTCGTTGGCGACATCGGGGGCGCCGGCATCCGTAAACGACGGACGGCGGCCGTGGCGGCAGTCGGCAAACAGCGTGAACTGCGACACCACGAGTACCTCGCCGTCGACATCGGCAAGTGCCAGGTTGGTCTTGCCGTTCTCATCCTCGTTGATACGCAGCCCGCGGAGCTTGCCCCACAGCTTGTCGGCCTCGGCACGCGTATCGCCATGGCCCACACCCAGCAGCACCAGGTAGCCGCGTCCAATGCGACCCACGCACTCGCCGTCGACCGTCACGCCGGCGTTGAGCACGCGCTGCACCACCGCGCGCACGGCCTACTCCTCGCCCGTCAGTTTGGCGGATAGGTGCTCGAGCGCATGGAATCGATGGCTGATGGCGTTCTTCTCGTCCGCCGTCAGCTCGGCCATGGTCTTGCCCGGCGTGTCGACCGGCAGGAACAGCGGGTCATAGCCAAAGCCGTGATCGCCGCGCCCCTCGTGTGCGATAGTGCCCTCGCAGGCGCCCTCACCATAGGTGACCAAACCGTCCGTGTCGATGAGTGCAACGACGCTCATAAAGCGCGCGGTGCGATCCTCGTCGGCCACGCCTTCCAGGTTAACGAGCAGCTTGGCGTTGTTGGCGGCATCGTCGCCATGCACGCCCGCATAGCGCGCGCTATACACGCCCGGCTCGCCGTCCAGGGCATCAACGACCAAGCCCGAATCGTCGGCAATGGCCATGAGCCCCGTCTCCTCGACCGCAGCCTGCGCCTTGATGATGGCGTTCTCCAAAAACGTCGTGCCGTTTTCCTCGGGGTCCTCAAAATCGCCCAGCTGACCGAGCGCCACAAAGCGTACCTCGGGCATGACCTTGCCCAAAATGACCTCGATCTCGGTGAGCTTATGGGCGTTGCCGGTTGCCACGACGATGGTCGCCGCCGGGTCGAGGGTGTCGATGTCAATCTTCTCAAGTGCCATAACTGGCCTCCTTGTCTCTATAGCAATGCCGTGTTGAGGACGACGAGGACCTCGGCCTCTCTTCCCTCTCAATCAACGGCAGTCTTATACTTCGACGTTTTCCCAGATAAAACCTACCAAAATAAACCTGTCCCTTTTTGGTAGGTTAGGCGAGGGCTTGGCGCTGGAGCTCGATGAGCTCGGCGATACCCTTGTCGCCCAGGTCGAGCAGGGCGTTGAGGCGTTTGCGGTCGAAGGGCGCCTGCTCGCCAGTGCCCTGGAGCTCGATCATCTCACCAGTGTCGGTGGCGACGAGGTTCATGTCGACCTCGGCATGGCTGTCCTCGGAATAATCCAAGTCGAGCAGAGTGTTGCCGTCGACAACGCCCATGGAGATGGCAGCCACCTGGCCGATAAGCGGGATGCGCTCGATCTTGCCCGCCTCGACCCACATGGCGAGGGCGTCGTGCAGCGCCACCCAGGCGCCGGTGATGCTCGCTGTACGCGTGCCGCCATCGGCCTGAATCACATCGCAGTCGACGGTGACGGTGTACTCGCCGAGCGCCTTCATGTTGACGACGGTACGCAGGCTGCGGCCAATGAGGCGCTCGATCTCCATGGAGCGGCCCTTGCGGTTGGCGTGCTCGCGCTTGCAGCGCTTGCCGGTCGACGCCGGCAGCATGGCGTATTCCGCGGTCACCCAGCCGGCCTTAGCTCCCTTTCGCCAGCCCGGCACGCCCTCCTCGATAGTGGCGGCGCACAGCACGCGCGTGTCACCGAACTCGGCCAGACACGAGCCGTGAGCGTGCTTCATGACGCCACGGGTGAGCTTAACGGGGCGCAACTCGTTGGCGGCGCGACCGTTGGCGCGGTTGACCTGCATGTACTCCATAGAAATTTCCTTTCGGCAAAAGATGTGGCGAAGGCTCTGGCAGCTGCCTTACATCTATTTCAGCTCATCGATATCGATATGTTCGATGCTCTTGAGCGGCTGACCAAAGATAAAGCTGCCCGCCACCGCAAACTCGGCAATGTTATCGGCCGTCGTGGCAAAACGATGCTGCGGCTCGGCGGCGTCGCCCGCCAGCTGCTCGCGGCGCGTGAGGATATCGGTCAGCTCGCGCGTGGTCTCCTCGGCGGAACTCACGACGCGCACCCCAGGCCCCAGCGCATGGCGGATAGGTCCCACCAACAGCGGAAAATGCGTACAGCCGAGCACCACGGTATCGATGCCGTGGTCGCGCAGCGGCTCAACCGTGGCACCCACCAGCGCACGCACGGCAGGCGTATCGAAGATGTCCTCGTTCTCAAGCCACTGTTCCTGCAGATGTGCACCCGAGGCGAGCTCGTGTTCGACAACCTCGACAAAGCTCGAGGCTGGACAGCCGTATACATCGACGCCGGCATCCAGGTCCTGAATGGCGCGCGTATAGGCGCCCGAGCGAATAGTGAGGTTGGTGGCGAGCACGCCCACGCGACGCGTACGCGTGCTGTTGATTGCCGCACGGGCACCCGGCGCGATCACACCGATCACGGGAACGTCGAGCACCTGCTGGGCCAGACGCAAGGCCGCAGCGGTCGCCGTGTTGCAGGCGATGACCATAATCTTGACGTCGTGCTTCGAAAGCCAACGACCCGCCTGCAACGCAAACGAGCGCACTTCATCCTCGGTGCGCGTGCCGTAGGGGCAGCGCTTGGTGTCGCCAAAGTAGTAGACGGACTCGTGCGGCAGCGCCGTCGCGATGGCGCGCGCAACCGTCAGACCGCCCAAACCAGAATCGAACACGCCAATCGGGCGCGTGTCGCCTGCCGGATTCTCGATATCGGACATTACCTCACCAGTCTCTCTCGAAAAGACATGTCCAAGTGCGGCGGCGGCGCGCTACGAACGCGCCGCGACCAGCAGCCCTGCCGTCGCCGCCCAACCGTCGACAATTTTGCCACGCGTAACGAAAGCGTTCTCGCAAGCAGCCAGGAACTCGGGCGCGCCGGCGCTCGTCAGGCCATTCTCGACCAGGCAGAACGTGCCCACGTGATCGGCCATGTAGAAGTCGGACTCGGAATCGCCGAGCGCCAACGTCTCCTCGCGCTCGATCCCCAGGTGCTCGCAGAAGTGCGCAATGGCGACGCCTTTGTTGAGGCCCGCGGGGTTGATGTTGAATGCGCGACCGTCCTCGACGCGATCGAGCTCGAGCGTCGTCGGCTTGGACAGATGCGTCAGGTGACCGTTACAGGCCCACACCAGGCCGCAGCCGGCCTCGTCCAGGATGGCCTGGACCTCATTGTCGGGCACATCGCCGCGCATGCCGACGGTGACCTCGCGGTACTTGTAGCCGGTCGACATGTCGTTGTGATACTCGATCTTGTGCGGCCAGCGGGCAAGGATCTTCTCGCACACGCCGGTCTGCTCGATCACCTGGTGCGGAGTAAGGCCGCAGACGGGGTCGTAAGGCATGTCGCCGGTCAGATACTCCCAATCGTTGGCCTTGAGGTCGTACATAACCAGGCCGCCCATCTCACCAATGTAGGAGTTGAGGCCGAGCACGCGCGCGTCCTCGTGGATCATGGTACGGTTGCGGCCCGAGGTGGGAACCACCTGAATGCCAGCACGAGCGAGCGCCACGACGGCCTCGACGAGTTTGGTCGAGGGGTTGCCGTCGTTGTCGCGCAGCACGCACGAGCCGGGTGCAAGCATCGTGGCATCCAGGTCGGTAAAGACGTATTTGACCTTGGCCAAGCGCTCGCGCATCTCGCCCGAAAGCTCAGCGACGGTCGGCAGGGTATTGTGGGACATGGTTACTCCGTTTACGTAGAAGGGTTTGGACTTGGACGGCATGTTTTGATTGAGGGAACACGCTTATGGCGACAGCGCACTCAGGGCGCCGCCGCCATCATGGTTCATTAGTCAAACTGGGTAACATCGATTAGGCGATTGGCCAGCGAAAGGTCGCTCTCGATGGGCACGAACTCATCGCCCACGTGCATGAGCTCCTCGTCACCCTTTGCCAGCAGCAAGACAATGGTAGGAGCATCGGGGTTGACGTACTCCTCGCGCGCCGCCTTGAACGCCGCATGCACAGCGGCTTCGCGGTCGAGGATGATCTTGTTCGGCGTATCGTCGGGAACATGTTCGGCAAGCTCGCGACAGACCTTCATCGGGTCCTCGTGAGCCGGGTCCTCGTTGGCAAAGATCATCAGGTCGGAATATGGTGCGGCCTCGCGCGGAAGCTGCTCGCGGCGCTCCTGTGCCTTGCCACCGGCAGCGCCAAACACTGCGATAACCGGGCTGGCGGGAAACGCGCGCTTGACCGACGAGAAAAGCGAGCGGAACGAAAGCTGGTTGTGCGCGTAGTCGACGACGCAAATCACGCGGCCGTCCTTCGACTCCACGACCTCCATACGGCCCGGCACACGCAGTTTGGAGAGGCCCTTCTTGATGGCCTCGATACCGATGCCGATCTCGCGCGCGGCGGCGATAGCGACCAGCGCGTTCTCCACGTTAAAGTCTCCCGCGATGCCCAGCAGGACCTTCTCCCCCGCCTCGGACTCGTCGGCACACAGGCCATGCAAGTTGAACTCGATGCTAAAGCCGACCATGCGTACGTCGCTCGCCCACAGGCTTGCCTCGGGATGCTCGACGCCAACGGTCACCAAGCGCTCGGCCGTCGACGCTGCCTCCAGCACGCGGTCGACCTCTTCGGTGCCCAGATTCACCACGGCGGTCTTTGCCTGGTCAAAGATCCTGAGTTTGCTCTCAAAATAATCCTCGAAGGTCGGGTGTTCGATCGGCGAGATATGGTCGCGGCCGATGTTGAGGAAGCACGCCACGTCAAACGGCAGATTCTCGACGCGTTGGTACTTGAGCGCCTGGCTCGAGACCTCCATGACCATGGACTGGCGACCGGACGTGCGACAGTTGGCGATATGGCGCCAGACCTCGGGAGCCTCGGGCGTGGTGTTGGTGCTCTCGTAGCACTCGATACCATCGTCGGTACTCACCGAGCCGATCATGCCGCAGGACTCGCCCGCCGCCTTGATGATGGACTGGAGCATAAAAGCGGCCGTGGTCTTTCCCTTGGTGCCGGTGATGCCCACGATCTTGACGTCGCGGTCGGGACGGTCGTAGACCTCCGGCGGCAACAAGGCCATGGCCGTGCGAACGCTGTCCACGACCAGCATCGCAGCACCGCTCTCCTGCGCCAGCGGCTCCAGAGACTCGACCAGCGACTCCTCGCACACAAATGCGACGGCACCCGCATCGAGCGCCATGCGCAAAAACGCGGGCTTAAAGGCAGCACCTTTGCAGAAGAACACGTCACCTGCCGAGACCGCGCGCGAATCAAACGAGCAGCCGGTCACGGCACGCTCGTCAACCTGCTCCGATGCGCGCAGCTCGCCGCACACATCGAGAAGCTTGGCAAGCGCATCGACCGTGGTCACGATCGCGGAATCCGAATGGTGCATCTTTCACCTTTCTCAGCCATTTGGCAGGGACGGTTTTTATAGTAACTGAAACGCACCCACGCAAAAACGGCTCCCGGAGGAGCCGTTACGCGCAGGCGTTCGTAAGCCGAGGCTAGGCAGCCTGAACAGCGGGCTGGTCCTCGTCGATAAAGAAGCGCTTGTACCACACCAGGAACACGAGCGGCGTATAGATCTTGCGCTGGAAATCGCCCTTGCCCGCAAAGTGCAGATCGAGCAGGTGCATGAGCTCGTCGGTATCGAAGAACTCGCTTGCCCACGGCGCGGTGAAGTACTCCTTGACATAGTCGTACCACTTTTGCTCGCGCAGCCAGTAGACAATCGGCACCGGGAAGCCCACCTTGGGACGGGTGGCCCACTCATCGGGCAGCGACTTGTTGGCAGCGTGGCGGAGTACCTGTTTGTTGCCGTTCTCGTTGATGCGGTAACGGTCGGGAATGTGTTCGGCGAACTCCATGACTTTGCGGTCCAGGAAGGGCACGCGCAGCTCCAGCGAGTGCGCCATGCACATCTTGTCGGCCTTGAGCAGAATGTCGCCCGGGAGCCACATGTTCATGTCCAGGTACTGTTTCTTGACCAGCTCGGGCTGACCCTTCACGCGCGCATAGATGGGAGCGGCAAGCTCGAAGGCGCCGTCGCCGGTGTTGTACTCGGGCTTGAGCACGCCGTCGACCTCGCGCTCCGGCCATACCAGAGCCTGTCCCAGGAACGACTTCTCGGGGATCTCGGCACCCTTGACCAGGAAGTTATGTCCCTTGAAGTACGGCATATGCAGCGCCAGGTTACCGAGCGCGCGACGGATGGGCAGCGGAACCATCTTTTTGTACTTACGCACCGGGACCGTATCCTCGTAGTAGGCGTAGCCGCCAAAGAGTTCGTCGGCGCCTTCGCCCGAAAGCACGACGGTAACGTCCTTGCGGGCCATCTCGGCCAAGAACCACAGCGGCACGGAAGACAGGTTGGACTGCGGCTCGTCCATGTGATACTGGATGTCCTCGAGCGCACCGAAGAACTCGTCGGCGGTGATCATCTTGCGAACGTTCTCGACGCCGAGCTTATCGGAAAGCTCCTTGGCGTAGTTGGTCTCGTTGAAATTCTTGTAGTCAAAGCCCACCGAGAAGGTCTTGTCGGGCATAAGGCAAGCGGCGATGTAGCTGGAGTCGACGCCACCGGAGAGGAACGACGCGACCTTGACATCGGCGATGCGATGGGCCTCGACGCTCTCGTGCACGACCTCGTCCAGCTCGTCGACATACTCTTCGAACGGCTTCTCGACGGCAGAGTAATCGCAATCCCAGTAGCGCTCGATGTTCATCTTGCCGGTCGGGATATCGACGGTAAAGTAGTGCGCCGGCGGCAGCTTGTAGACACCCTCGAAGAAGGTCTCCTCAGTCGCCGAATACTGCAGCGTCATGTACGGACGCAGAGCCTTTTTGTTGACCGCCTTGTGGAAGTGCGGGTAGTCCAGGAAGCTCTTGATCTCGGAACCAAAGAGCACGCCCGGAGCGCCGTCGCCCGCATCGGCCATGGGATAGTAGTAAAGCGGCTTGATGCCAAAGATGTCGCGGGCGCCAAAAAGCTTGTTCTTCTTTTTGTCCCAGATGACGAAGGCGTACATACCGCGCAGGCGATCGAGGACGGCCTCGCCCCACTCCTCGTAGCCGTGCAGGAGGCTCTCGGTGTCGGCGCCGCAGTGGAACTTGTAGCCCTTGGCCTCGAGCTCGGAACGGAGTTCTTGGAAGTTGTAGATCTCGCCGTTGAAGACAATGACGACGCTGCCGTCCTCGTTGGCCATGGGTTGAGCGCCGGCCTCGGTCAGGTCGAGGATCGACAGGCGGCGGAAGCCCAGGGCAACGCGGCCGTCGATAAACTGACCGCCCATGTCGGGACCGCGATGGACGATGCGGTCCATCATCTTGGTGAGCACCTCGGATTGGTTATCCGTCCCACCGACAAAACCAACAAAACCGCACATATACTATCCCCTCTGCTGTTGCTGGGCATCAAATCGAATCAGTAGCTTTTGAGTATACCCGAGGGCGTAAAGAGGGGCGGAATGTTCAGGCAATCTCAACTGAATCAGCTCCGCGCCGACACGCGCCAGTTACCTTTAATGGATATGAGATGAATGAGGCGATTGTTTTGCTATACTCTCTCCGCACGGGCGATTGGCGCAACGGTTAGCGCAGGTGCTTTACACGCACAAGGCTGGGGGTTCGAATCCCTCATCGCCCACCACCGAATTGGAAACGGTCCTCGCAAGGGGACCGTTTTTGTTTGGGCCCGGTGCATGGGATTCGGACCCGCCAGGGTGCGGAGCTGAGGAAACGCGAAGCGTTTTCCAGCGCAGCACGCGAGGGCCGTAGGCCCGAAGCGAAAGCGGGCGGCGTCAGCCGCACGCGACACCCCTCATCGCCCACCATTGAGTTGGAAACGGTCCTCGAAAGGGGACCGTTTTTGTTTGGGCCCATTTCATGGGATTCGAACCCGCCAGCACGTCTGTCACAAAGGCCGTGGCCAAATAATGGCAAAAATGAGTACTGCTACTTTGCTTGCAACATATAAAAAGATAGCGTTTGCGTAAGTTACGCAACATATGTCCATTATAAGGACTAACAGTTAGATCACAATCGTGCATTCATCGCCATTTCGACTTGCTATCTGGCCTTATTAGTCCAAAATTGCTGCTACCAAATCGGTAGCAGTACTCATATTTAATGTTTTTTGACCAGCGGGTCTCCCTGCCTTAGCAAATCTAAGGCAAAACGGGCTCCAGACCGCTGAATCATGCCACATAGGGCACGCTCGCAGTCCGGAACCCGGTCCA
Organism: uncultured Collinsella sp.; assembly: GCA_902494245.1. Taxonomy (GTDB): domain Bacteria; phylum Actinomycetota; class Coriobacteriia; order Coriobacteriales; family Coriobacteriaceae; genus Collinsella. The sequence goes on along the minus strand of CABUSR010000018.1, from coordinate 670 downwards.
AATTGAGTTATTGCGCCGCGTTAGACCAAGACACCCGACAGGATCTCGATCAGACTGTCCACGTCGGCTTCCTCGCAGACGAGCGGCGGCAAGAAACGCAGCATATGCGCACCCGTAGCGTTAATCACGGCACCGGCGGCCAGCGCGCGGGCAACAATATCATGCGCGTCGCCCGCGGCATCATCCAAATCGCAGCCGAGCATCAGGCCACGGCCACGCACCTCTACCACATGCGGAAGTTTAGCCAGCGCCTGCTCCATATAGGCACCCACCTTGGCAGCATGGTCGGCATAATCGCCGCGCACGAGCGCGGAGAGCGTCGCGGCACACGCCGTGATGGCCAGGCAGCTACCGCCAAAGGTCGAGCCGTGGTCGCCCGGCTTAAACACGTCGGCAATCCCCTTCTTTGCCACGACGGCACCCATGGGCACGCCGTCGGCAATGCCCTTGGCAAGGCTCATGATGTCGGGCTCCACGCCATAGGTTTGGAACGCAAATGGCTTACCCGTGCGGAAGATACCGCACTGGACCTCGTCGGCGATAAGCACGGCGCCCACTTCGTGTGCCAGGTCGCGCGCTGCCGCCATAAACTCCTCGGTCATGGGGTGCACGCCACTCTCACCCTGGATCGGCTCGAGCATCACGGCACAAATCTCGCTCCCCAGCTGCT
>CABUSR010000017.1 GCA_902494245.1 uncultured Collinsella sp. | reverse complement strand
GCCCCCGGACCTTTGCTCGCTATTTCGGACAGTCCTGACTCACGACGGAGGCGCCACTGGCGCCTCCTGTTCGTGCGGAACTCATATCGAGCAAAGGTCCGGCGTCTCGCTACGGGGCAGCCAAGTTGACGTAGCTGAGATGCAGCGCGTGGTCCGCTCACTCCTCGAAGTTCTTAGCAGAAATGAGTTGACCTGCGGCGGCGATTTGCTTGCAATGGCGGTTGAGCTGCAACCCATTTTTTATTGGACCTCGAACCCTATACTCGATGTTCGCTTCGTTCATTGAGTTACCCTTTGCATGAGGCCGGGACATATCGTCCCGCCCGCAGTTTCGCAGGCCGAAGGCCGAGAATGTTTGAGGACGGGATGATATGTCCCGGCCTCCCAGGAGAGTTACCTATGAACTACGCGAACATTAAGTATTTCGACATTGCTGATGGAGAAGGCGTTCGTACTTCTCTGTTTGTGAGCGGGTGCCGTCGTGGGTGCAAGAACTGCTTTAACTCTGTCGCGTGGGACTTTGCTGCGGGCGAGCCCTTTAATCGTGCCGTCGAGGACAAAATTATCGAGAGTCTCGACCATCCCTTTATCGATGGCCTGACGATTCTGGGCGGCGAGCCTATGGAACCCGAGAATCAGGCGGGGCTCGTTGAGTTTATCGAGCGTGTTCGTGCCGCTTATCCTGCGGGGTCAGGAAAGACCATTTGGTGTTTTACCGGCGACGTGCTCGAGGAGCTTATGCCGGGTGGTCGTCACCATACCGAGGTGACGGACCGTATCCTTGCCTGCCTCGATATGTTGGTGGATGGCCCGTTTGTTCAGGATCTGTACGATATCTCATTGCGCTTTAGGGGCTCTAGTAACCAGCGTGTGATCGATATGAACGCTACGCGCGACCGCGCTGTGCGTGAGGGCGTTGCGCTTTGCGACGCTGTGGAGCTTTGGCGGGACGATCCAGTCTATTCGACCCATACTATGTAGCTTGTGGTCGATGCCGAAGGGCGTGGTACCATAGCGCGAACGTGAAATCGGAAAAGTGAGGCCCAGATGGTCGATCAGGAAAAAGTCGAGGCCGCCATTAAGCTGTTGCTTGAAGGTATAGGCGAGGACCCAACTCGTGAGGGCCTGCTGGAGACCCCGGCGCGCGTCGCCCGTATGTATGGCGAGATTGCCGGCGGTATGGACCAGAGTGCCGAGGAGCACCTGTCCAAAACTTTTGCCGTCGCTTCGAACGACTTGGTTATCGAGCGCGACATTACGTTTTACTCGTTGTGCGAGCACCATCTGCTGCCGTTTTATGGCAAGGCTGCGATCGGCTATATCCCTAACGGTCGCGTGGCGGGTCTGTCTAAGCTCGCTCGCACGGTTGAAGTCTATGCCCGCCGTCTGCAGCTGCAGGAGCAGCTGTGTGCGCAGGTTGCCGACGCTCTCATGGATTATCTCGCTCCCCAGGGAGCGATTGTGCTCATGGAAGCCGAGCATATGTGCATGACTATGCGCGGCGTGCAAAAGCCTGGCACCAAGACCGTGACGCTTGCTCGCCGCGGCGTCTTTGAGACCGATCCCGCGCTCGAGGAGCGTTTCTTTAGGATGCTGGGCCGCTAACCATGAGAGTCGTCAACGACTTTACATCGAAGACCGATGAGGGGACGTCGCGTCGCGGCTTTATGGCTTCGGGCCTGACTCCCTTTGGTGCCATGCCTCGCATTGATTACATTTGTGCCAACGGGCTGTTCCGGCGGCACTTGGGCAACATTGCACAGTTGGAATCGGGGCGCATCTTCTGCCGCCACGGTATTGACCATCTGCTCGATGTCGCTCGCATTATGTGGATCAAGAATCTCGAGGAACAGCTCGAATTTGACCGCGAGGTCGTCTACGCCACGGCACTTCTTCACGATATCGGCAAAGATGAACAGTATGAATCGGGTATATCCCATGATGTTGCGAGCGAACGCGTCGCTGATGCGATTCTCGGCGGTATGCCCGATGACGTGGCGTTTGAGCCGGCCGATGCCGCAGCCATTAAGACGGCCATTCTGGGCCATCGAAAGCTGCGCGTGAACAGCCAACCGCTTGAGCGTCTGCTCTATGCGGCCGACAAAGCGTCGCGCGCCTGCTTTGCATGCCCCGCGCGCAATGCTTGCAACTGGAGCGATGATAAAAAGAACCTGTCGATTCGCGTGTAGTTAGTTTGCGCGGTCGGGGTTCTAAACGAAGGAGACGATCGCGATGAGCAACAAGAAGCTGCCCGAGAATGCAACCAAGACTGAAGGCGCCGAGCTCGCCCGCCGTGGAAGGGGCGAAATATCCACCGCAACGGCGGTGCCCCACGTGAACTATGACGATCTGCGCCATGCCGACCGCATCACCGTTGAAGGTCTTGAGGTTTTTGCTAACCACGGCGTGTATCCCGAAGAGAACGCGCTGGGCCAGAAATTCATCGTGTCCTTGGTGCTCTATGCCGACCTGCGTGCAGCGGGAGAGCACGATAACTTGGACGCCTCGATTGACTACGGCTCGGTGTGCCACGATGTCGATGGCTATCTGCGCGAGCATACGTTTAAGCTCATCGAGGCGGCAGCTGAAGGTACGGCCCAGATGCTGCTGCGTCGTTATCCCTCGCTGCTTGGTGTGCGCATCAAGCTCGATAAGCCGTGGGCGCCTGTTGGCCTGCCCTTGGCAAGCTGTGGCGTCGAGATCGAGCGTGTGCGCTAACCGGTTCTAATACGTCTCTATGGGTGGCTGCTTGAGCCGCTGCGACAGCGCTCTATTGTTGGGGCAGTACGTGTCGAGCAGGGCGTGAAACCGCTGATTGTGGCTTGGCTCGAGCAAGTGGACGAGCTCGTGGGCGACAACCATGTCGAGGCATTCGACGGGATAGGCGGCAAGTTCTCGTGCGATGCGAACGGCGCCGGATTTGGGCGTGCATGAGCCCCAACGCGTTTTCATGCTGCGTACGGAAACGCGGGAAACGGCGACGCCCATTGCGATTTCGTATGCGTGCACCATATCGCGCAGTGCCGTGGTGACCTCGGACGTATAGAGCTGGTTGATGTTGGCTTGGAGCTCATCGGGCGTTAGGCCATCGAGGATTGCGTGCCGCTTGGCCCGTGGGCGTTCGTCTGGCTCGTCGGTACCCATATAACTTGCGAAGGTAGCCTGTTTGGGCCGTGGTACGGGTGATGCAAAGTTGTGATCGAGTGCATCCTGCACCGTGATGGGCTTGCCCCAAAGTGCAGTGATCGAGTGGGGACCGAGCGGCTCTCGCGCCGTTGCCTGGCGTTGCTCACGCTGGGCAAGTCGGCTGATAATCCAGGCGCTGTTGCGTTTCACAAACGCTTCGATACGCTCGCGGCTGGCGCCGAGCGGTGCGCTGGCGTGGACCTCGCCGCTCGATGTGACGCGTAGGTTGAAGTTTTTGACGCGCTTTTTGGCAACGACGACGGGGATGGGCGTCCCATCCGGTCGGGATAGGAAAAACGTAAATTGCTGCGTCAAAAGCGGTCCTTCAGATTGGGGACGGGCCGGCATGTCGGCCCGCTCAGGGGATGTGAAATTAATAACGCTCAAAGAAGGCAAGGGCATTATCGCTGCAGAGCTTCTGCATCACGGTCTTGCCAAAGTGCCTGGAGAGCATGTTCTGGAATTCGGGCATTTTGCTGGCATCGGAGAGGAAAGTGGGCACCGCGGCACCGTCCCAGTCGCCGCCGAGCGCGATGATATTTTCGCCACCCAGGTCAAGCCAGTGTTCGATATGGGCTGCCAGCTGGTCGAAGGTGACGTCTGCGGCGGTCTTGTCGGTTGCATCGTTGGATAGGAACTTGCTGCAGTAGTTGAGGCCGACGATACCGCCCATGTCGCGGATGGTGCGGAACTGGTCGTCGGTGAGGTTGCGCTTGACGCCGCAGACGGTGCGGGAGTTGGAGTGGCTGGCGACGAAGGGGCGCGTGGCGTGGGCGACAACCTCGTCAAAGCACTCATCGTTGAGGTGGGAGACGTCGAGCACCATGCCGGCGTGCTCCATCTGCGTAAGCGCCTCGATGCCGGCGGCGGTGAGGCCGGCATGGGTGTCGTGTCCGCTCGCGAGCGGTCCCTGCGCATTCCAGCTGAGTGATGACATGATTACGCCCAGGCTCTTGAGCACCTCGATCAGCGCGGGGTCCTCGGCAAAGAACGTGGCGTTTTCGATGGTGTGGATGCAGGCGACCTTGCCGTCTTTGAGCGCAGGGCGAATGTCAGCGGCGCTACGTACGTTGACCATGCGGTCGTGGTTGAGCGTTGCCTGGCCGCTCATGTGCGCCATGATCTGCGCCTGGAAGCGCGCAGCGTGGGCGATGGGAATCTCGTCGGGGACAAACGTGGCGAAGCACTGTGCCCACGGCGTGTTGCCGATCTTTGCGAGCGAGATGGCGCAGGCGTTGCCCTCGATGAGGTCGAAATCCTGCGGATGCGTTTCATCGCCGGGGAAATAACCGTCGGTGCCGGCGGTAAAGCGCAGGTCGAGATCGAGCGTGGCCCAGCCGATGCGGTCGGCGGTGTCGCAGTGTAGGTCAAATACGGGATATGCCATGGTTCCTCCGGTTGCAGCGTTTCTTTGCAAACTGTCTTTGAATTGTATGACTAGGGTATAGTTAGCGCCATATGTTCACGGCGGCCCGCGTTGTGCGCCGCCCTTATCACGGAGGTTACCATGTCCAACCAGGGCAAGAAGGTTAAGACCCATTATCGTGGCACGCTCGACGACGGCACGCAGTTCGATAGCTCCTACGATCGCGGCGAGCCGCTGGAGTTCACCTGCGGCGCCGGCCAGATGATCAAGGGCTTCGACGCCGCTGTTGTCGACATGCAGGTGGGCGAGAAGAAGACCGTGCACATTCCTGCTGCCGAGGCCTACGGCGAGCACAATCCCGAGATGGTTATTACCTTCCCGGCCGAACAGGTTCCCAACATCGAGCAGATCGAGAAGGGCATGAAGCTTTTCCTGTCCACGCCAAGTGGTATGCCCGTCCCCGCCGTGGTCATCGACGTAACGCCCGACGCCGTGACGCTCGATGCCAACCACGAGTTGGCCGGCAAGGACCTCAACTTTGATATCGAGCTCGTTGAGGTCGAGGGTTAGAGCATGCCTGAACGCTTGGTTTCGACGGCATGCTTGGGAAATCTCAACGATCCGTCCTATGAACTCCTGCTTCGCCGGAAGTTGGGCGGCGTCTTTGAAGTTGACGAGCTACTACTCGATTGGGACCAGGCTGACGTGTGCGCGTGTGTGGGCGTGACGGAGCTGGGGCGCACGATCGATGTTCGGCTGGATACTATCGATGGCGGTCGTCTTGCCGATGGCGACGTGCTCGCCATTGACCGTTCGGACATGGTGCCTGTGGCGGTTGTCGTGCGCCTGCGCAGCGCCGAGGTTTTTTTGGTCGAAGTCGACCGCATGGATCCGATTGCGCTCGCGCATGCGTGCTGGGAGATCGGCAACATGCATGCGCCGCTCTTCCGGGGCGACTCGGACGAGCATACCGTGCGCATGTATACGCCGGTGCAGCCTGTTTTGGGCCGCATGCTCCGGGGTGTCGAGGGTGTTCGGCTCTCGGTGGTTACCTGTGGACTCGATGCGGACCGGCGCTTTGCGTCGAGTGCGGCGGAGGTCGTCGTGAGCATGGCTCCCGACTTTACCATCGTAAAAAAGACGCGCGGCTAAGCGCACGTATGCGCAAGACGGGCTTTGAGGGGCGACCAATCAAGGTCCATCTTGCTGTTGATAGGAGGCTTTGGGGGAAGCATATGGGTCTTGAGGGAATCAAGCTGATTGCATGCGATTTGGACGGCACTTTGCTGCATCCGGGGGAGCGCGAGCTGCGTTCCGAGGCATTTGAGCTTATCGATGAGCTGCATCGTCGCGGTATCGTGTTTATGCCGGCGAGTGGCCGTCAATATGCGAGCTTGCGCTACCTGTTTGCTCCGGTGGCCGATGAGCTCGCCTATGTATGCGAAAACGGTACCCTGGTGATGAGCGAGGGGCGTGCCGTTGTCAAGCGTTCCATGGAGCGTAGCCTTGCTATGGCTATCGCGAATGCCGTGGTTGCGTATCCCCATGCCGACGTGACCCTTTCGTGTGAGGGGCACCTCTACGCCATGAGCGGCAACGATGCATTCGTCGACCATTTGCGCCATGAGGTCCACTGCGATGTGGCGGTGGTCGACCGTCCCGAGGACATCGACGAGGATGTCATTAAGATTGGCTTCCAGACGCCCAAGGTGGATTATCCGGCGGCCCGGGAGTATTTCGAGCGCCTCTTTAGCGACCGTGTCGACGTGATGACGTCGGGAGCCGCATGGACGGACTTGATCGGTTTCGGTTCGGGCAAGGGCTCCGCGCTTGTCGATTACGGTCGTGCCCTGGGGATTTCGCCCGATGAGATGATGGCGTTTGGCGACAATGAGAACGATCGCGACATGCTCAACGTCGTGGGCCATCCCTATCTGATGGAGAGCTGCAACCCCACCATGCGCGGCGTCAACGACCGCGTCCGCTACGTGCGCACGGTCGAAGAAGAACTCCGTCGCCTGCTCGCCGAGTAGATATTTGGGACATGCCTAGAAATCTACTTTTTGCTGCAGAGTGCGGAAAGGTGTTTTTTAAGGCATGTCCCAAACATCTACCGGCAGTCGGGGCAGAGACCCTCGAAGATGGTGTAGTGCGACGTGACGTGCCAGCCGATTTGCTCGGACGCCTTGGCGTTGAGCTGGGCATCGAAGGGGAGTGGCACGTCGATGACGCGGCTGCACGAGGCGCAGATGATATGCGCATGCGGATCAATCGTGCGATCGAAGCGGCTGCCGCCCGGTGTCTTGATGGAGAGAATCTCGCCGGCGTCGGCCAAGAGGTTGAGGTTGCGGTAGACCGTGCCGCGGCTGATCTTGTCATCCTGCGCGCGCACGACGTTGTAGATTTCGTCGGCGGTGGGATGGTTATAGCTTTGGCGCACGGCGTCAAGAACCAGCTTTCGCTGTCTGGTATTCCTTCTTTGCACCGCCATGCGCCTCGCCTCTTTTCTATCAACGGTCGTAGGTAAATGATACCGTATTTAGCACACAATACTAATAACGAGGACTGAAACCGTCTTCATTGGCAAGTGGGGCTCGGGCCTGGGCGTCTACGAGGCGAAAACGCGTCCCCATGCGCTCGTAGGAGGCATGAAGCGCCTCGAGATGAGATAGGACGTTTGCCGGAGCTCCCTGTATCTCCATCTCGACTGAGCCATCTTCCATGTTACGCACCCAGCCGGTGAGTGCGCGTGCCTGCGCGAGGTTAGTGTTGGTAAAGCGAAAACCAACGCCCTGGACTTGTCCCGCCCAGCGCAGGAAATAGCGCAGGGGAGTGTCTTGAGTGGCCTCGTCGCTTGCGAACACAGTAAGTCTGCGGCGCAGCTCGAGCTCGACGCCAGAGGGCTTTTGAGGTTCTCGACTGCCGCCGGTGACGCCCGAGAAAAGCTTGTCGAAAAAACCCATCGCTATGCCTGCTTGTTAGAGTCGGCGGGGAAGGCGATGCCCGCCTGCTGACGCACGGCATCCATGATACGCAGCGACACGAGCGTGACATCGCGGTAGTGGCCAAGCTCGTGGCGTCCCGCCGGGGTCTCCCAAATCTCTTCCTTTACGTTATCGATGCCGCCGATGGCGGTGATAAAGTCTGTGAGTTCGTATTCCATCGTGTTGCTCGATTTGGGCAGGTCGAGCACACGGCCGTTGCCGCCTTGCTCGCGCGGTGCCTCGGTCGCCGAGCCGCGTACGACGTCGCCGCGATAATCGATGCGGACGTTGCGGGGCGTGGACAGATGGTCGATCTGGATAGTGCCACGTTCGCCTTCGATCTGCGAGGGCAGCAGGTCATTCGTAATTTTGGAGTGCGCGAGCTCGACGGAGATACGGCCACCGCCGTAGCTGGCGAGGATGGAACCGCAGCCGTCGATGGGGCCGTTCGTGAGCTGTCGCGTGGTGGGGTCGAGCAGAGTAGTCATGCTCGTAAGGCCGGAGGGCATGCCGAAAATCTCGACCATGGGCTCGACGGTGTAGACGCCAATGTCCATGAGGGAACCCGATGCCATATTGCAGTCGAAGATATTGGTGGCGCGTCCCGCGAGAATCTCGTTGTAGCGCGAGGAATATTTGCCAAAGCGCAATGAGGCGCGGCGGATGGGGGCGATCTCGCCCAGGGCGTCCTCGATGGCGTGGAAGGCGGGATCGTGGAGGGGACGCATGGCCTCGAGGGCCACGACACCTGCTGCCTCGGCAGCGCGGAAGACTTCCAGCGCCTGCGCTTCGGTGGCGCAGAAGGGCTTCTCGACGATGACGTGCTTGCCGCCGGCAATACAGGCAAGGGCCTGCTCGTAGTGAAGTGCGTTAGGGCTGCCGATATAGACGGCGTCGACGTCGGCGGCTGCCGCAAGCTCATCGAGTGAAGTAAAGTTTCGCTCGCCACCGCGCTCGGCGGTAAAGGCAGCACCGCGATCTGAATCGCGTGAAAGCGTGCCCACAAACGCGGCTTGGTCGTTGGCGTTGACGACTTGGATAAAGTCGTCGGTGATCATGGATGTGCCGATGGTCGCGATGCGCAGCATACGTCCCCCTTGCATTGTTTGGTCTACAGGATGAGTGTAGCGCGTGGGGATATAAAACTGCGCGAAAACGATATTACAGGTCGCTCTCGTTAAAGCCGGTGTCGATATCGAGGTTGCCGCCGTCGGCCGCCGTGGTGGCGAGCTCATCGCAGCGCTCGTTGAGCTCATGACCGGCATGACCCTTAACCCAGATGAATTCAACCTTATGCTTGCTTTTGGCGGTGAGTAGGCGCTCCCACAGGTCGCGGTTCTTGACGGGCTGCTTGTTGGCGGTTTTCCATCCGCGCTTTTTCCAGCCGTCGATCCAGTGCTTGTTAAAGGCGTTGACGACGTACTGCGAATCGGAATGGACTTCGACCTCGCAGGGGCGGTTGAGTGCCTCGAGCGCCACGATAACGGCCATGAGCTCCATGCGGTTGTTGGTGGTCTTGGCGTAACCGCGCGAAAGCTCGGAGGTAAAGGTCTTGCCGGCGGGGTTGGTGTATTTGAGCACGGCGCCGTAGCCGCCACGTCCCGGATTTGATCGGGCCGAGCCGTCGGTGTAGATGATGACCTTCACATGGTTCCTTTCGTTGGACGCTTCTCGTGTGGGTGTCCATTGTAGCGCCGCGTTCGCCGAGGGCTAGCAATCTACCGTTTCTGCCCCGTCCCCAGATGGCTGGCTTTCGCGGATGATGCGGTCGAGCTCATCGAGATATTGCTGCAGCAGGGGAGAGGGCCTGCGCTCGTCGTGCATGATATAACCCACGTGCATCGTCGGGGCGTCTGCCAGCGGGATCGACGCCATGCCCCATTGCATTTCGTTAGAGAGGACACCGGTCGATAGCGTGTAGCCGTTCGAGGTGATAAGCAGGTTGGTGAGCGTGCCGCGGTCGGACACGCGGATGTTGCGGTCACAGGGAATGTAGCTAAAGGGTTCCTCGGCGTAATAGAAGGAGTTCGAGGTGCCTTGCTCAAAGCTGTAGCGGGTGTAGGGCGTTAGGTCGGCAAGGGACAGTTGCGGGCGGCGGGCGAGCGGGTGGCGTTCGCTTACGAATACGTGGACCTTTGCGTCAAAGAGGGGATGGAAGCTCGCGCGCGCATCGGCAAAAGCCTTCTGCAGAACGCGGGCGTTAAAGTCATCCAGATACAGGATGCCGATGTCGCTGCGAAACGCGCGGACGTCATCGATGATCTGCGATGTGGTGGTCTCGCGCATGATGAACTCGAACTTGCTGTCGCGGCAGCGCTCGACCACGTTGACAAAGGCCTCGACCGAAAAGGCGTAGTGCTGGGCAGAAATGGCGAGGCGAGCTTGCGGGGTGCCGCCGTCCTCGTAGCGTGCCTCGAGCATGTCGGCCTGCTCTACGACCTGGCGCGCATAGCCCAAAAGCTCGGTGCCGTCGTTGGTGAGCGTGACGCCGCGGCTGGAGCGCGTAAAGATCTCCAGATGGAGCTCCTGTTCCAGGCTTTTGACGGCGTTTGAGATGTTGGATTGAGCGGTATAGAGGCGCTGGGCTGCGGCGTTGATTGAGCCGGACTCTGCCACGGCGATCAGAAAACGAAGCTGCTGAAGGGTCATCGACGCCATCCTTTCGATTGATATCTATAAAACAGATAACAGGTTAGCGCTTTTAAGTGATTGACCGAGGAAAACAATGCTCGTACTATTCAAAACACACAAAGGCGGTAGGTAATTAAGCCAACCACGGAACCGGGATGCGAAAGGAGGCCCGCATATGAATTGCTTACCAAGACGAATGCCGGGCTCCTGTTTGCGCCCGTTGGCGTGATCAGGAGACAGCGACTTACTTCTCTCTTTTTATTTACTTTCGTTCGATCAAGGAGATCATCATGAGCCAGTTCATCAACAACCCCGAGCACACCTTTGGTTTCGACACCCTGCAGCTGCACGTTGGCCAGGAGAGCGCCGATCCCGCATCCGACTCCCGCGCCGTACCTATCTACCAGACCACGAGCTATGTGTTCCGTAACTCCCAACATGCCGCCGACCGCTTTGGTCTTGCCGACGCCGGTAACATCTACGGCCGTCTGACCAACTCCACCCAGGGCGTCTTCGAGGACCGTATCGCCGCACTCGAGGGTGGCGTGGCAGGCCTTGCCGTCGCCTCCGGTGCTGCTGCCATCACCTATACCCTGCAGGCTCTTGCCCAGGCCGGTGACCACGTGGTGGCTCAGAAGACCATCTACGGCGGCTCCTACAACCTGCTGGAGCATACGCTCTCCCAGTTTGGCGTCGAGACCACGTTTGTCGATGCCCATAACCTGGAAGAGGTTGAGGGTGCCATCAAGGACAACACCACGGTCATCTATCTCGAGACGCTCGGCAACCCCAACTCCGACATCCCCAACATCGACGCCATCTCCGCGATCGCCAAGAAGCATGGTCTGCCGGTTGTCGTCGACAACACCTTCGGCACCCCGTATCTGTTCCGTCCGCTGGAGCATGGTGCCAACATCGTCGTCCACTCCGCAACCAAGTTCATTGGCGGCCACGGCACCTCGCTGGGCGGTGTGATCGTCGACGGCGGTAACTTCGATTGGAAGGCGAGCGGAAAGTACGCTCAGATCGCTGAGCCCAACCCCTCCTACCACGGTGTTTCGTTTGCCGAGGCTGCCGGTCCCGCCGCCTTCGCAACCTATGTCCGCGCTATCCTGCTGCGTGACGAGGGCGCCTGCATCAGCCCGTTCAACGCCTGGGTCCTGCTTCAGGGCACCGAGACTCTGTCGCTGCGCGTTGACCGTCATGTCGAGAACACCAAGAAGGTCGTTGAATTCCTGGCTGGCGACAGCCATGTCGCCAAGGTGAACCACCCGAGCCTGCCTGAGCACCCCGATCACGAGCTCTATCAGAAGTACTTCCCCCATGGCGGTGCCTCGATCTTTACCTTTGAGATTAAGGGTGGCCAGGAGGCAGCTTGGAAGTTCATCGATCATCTGCAGGTGTTCTCGCTGCTCGCCAACGTGGCCGACGTCAAGTCGCTCGTCGTGCACCCGGCTACCACCACGCACTCCCAGCTCTCTGCCGAGGAGCTCGCCGAGCAGAACATCACGCCTTCCACGATTCGTCTTTCCATCGGTACCGAGAACGCCGAGGATATCATTTGGGATCTGAAGCAGGCCTTCGCCGCGCTGGACGAGTAGGGCGACTTGTGCAAGGAACCCTTGCGACTCGATAGGTATAACTGCATAAAATGCCTGCTCAAGGCGCCTGTGCGAACAATGGTTGCACAGGCGCCCTTTTTTGCATAGAGAGGGTGCAAAAACAGGGTTTTTGACACGCTTTATGCATTCGAGTTGTGGAAAACTCCTGTTGAGAGGATGTGAGTTTTACGCAATTGACGTGCGCCTTTTGAGTAAAACCGCAGGTCGCGATGTGCTCGGGGTACTATGCAGCGCGATCGAATCACACGCAGCTCAAACGCAGCAAAAACGCACCACGGAGGTTTCCAGCACATGAGGATTGATTCACGAAAACCGAAAGCCGCCGCCCTTTCCGCCGCTCTGACCGTGGCACTTTTGGCGGGCGCCGGCGCAACTGATGCCCACGCGGCAACACTGTCCGATACGGTCGGATCTACGCCGTCCGAGGCGACGCTGGTACAGCCCGTCGACTACCGCGGCGACGGTTATGGCTCTATGCAGGAGTGGAACGCCTCGATGGGGGCAAAGCGCGATTCCCTGGAGATGCGCGCTCAGATCATTATGAATATGTATGGCGACTATGCTACCGATGACGAGCGCGCTGTGTTGCAGGGCTGCATCGACGGTGCGGGCGGCCTGTTGACGATGGGGGAGGTCGACGCCAAGTCGACCGAGCTCGACGAGCTGCGTACTGCGCTTGAGGATGCCAAGCGCGAGGCGCTCGAGGCTGCCGCTGCCGAGGCCGAGGCTGCCGAGGCCGCCCAGGCTTCGTACTACAACGCCGGTTACACTTCGTCCTACGCGTCTGCCGCGTCCTGCGCGAACGGATCGGGCCTGACGCGCTCTACGGGTGTCAATAACTACAACGGGCGCCGCGAGACCTATTACAGCAGCAATGTGCTTTATCACTATCGCACGGGCGAATGGACTCAGGATTCTGAGGGCTTCTGGCGCGATTCCGACGGCTATTACGTTGTTGCCGCGGGCGATATGGCCCAGGGCTCGACCTTTACGGGCTCCAAGGGTGATTGCAAGGTCTATGACTCCGGCTGCGCTGCCGGAACCACCGACTACTACACCGGTTGGTAATTTTTCTGCATCACGGATATTTGGCGGACGGGCGTCTTTACCGAGCTTTAGGGCAACGTAAGGACGTCCGTTCTATGTATGCGTTTGAGTTAACAGAGCCCTTACCGTGGCGGTACGCTGGGCGTATGGATGCGGGGCACACTAGTTCATGAGAAATAAGGTCTTTCTCGTGGAGGAAGTGGTCTTGTGAACGCTCGAGATATCGCCGTTGCCGCCATTGCATTGACGCTTGGTTGCCTTGGTCCTACGGCCGCGCTCGTCGCAGGTGTGCAGGGGTCTTGTGGGGCTGCCTCTATTGTGGTCGGCGCGTTGATCGCGGCCGCGCTGCTGGGAAGTGCGGGTGTAGTCCTTTGTCGCGACGATGAGGGGCAGGCGTCGGAGTCGCAGCTCTAACCGTTGTGAAGCTGATTTTTGGCCAAAGATGAAAAAGGAAGCCGCTGCGAGGGGAGTGCCCCTTGCGGCGGCTTTGCCATTGGATCTGTTGGCTGCAGTATGCCGAACACTACCGGCTGCTTTCTATTTCGCGAATCCTCTGGTAGAGCCAATCGTTTTGCGGCACTTGGATATCGTGTTTGGCGGCCAGGCGGCAAATGGTGCCCGCGAACTCCTCGACTTCGGTTTTTCGTTGTGCGATGCGGTCCTGCGCCATCGAGGGCATACCGGCGGGGTCGATTCCCTCGATGAGGTGCACCATTTGCGTCAGGTCTGCCTCGGTCAGCTCAACGCCCTCGGCGTTGGCAACCGCAAGCGTCTCGCGCATGGCGGAGACAAAACAGCGGCGCTGCTCGGAGCCCGGCTCCGTGGCGCTTCCGTAGGTCCCGCCGTAGGCCATGCAGGTCTGGTTGATGCCGTCGTTGAGCATGAGTTTGGCCCACATGCGGTGCGCAATGTCGCTCTCGACGGTATGGGCGATGCCGCAGCGCGTATAGAACTCGTCGATGACGGTAACGGTTGCGGGCTTGGTGCCCGCTGCCGCGCCAAAGCGAATCTCGCCCGCATTGGTAAAGGTGAGCTCTCCGTTGAGGAACACGGCGTCCATGCCTTGGCAGATACCCAGGACGGTGTGCTCCCAGCCAAAGCGCTCGGCAATCTTTTGCTCGCTCGTGATGCCGTTGCACAGCGAGGCGATGAGCGTGTTGGGTCCCACGACGCGCTCCATAGTCTTGAGTGCTTGGTCGAGACCGGTGGTCTTGACTGTCAGGATGACCAGATCGGCGGGCGTCGCCTCGCTGGCGCGGACGGACGTGAGATCGCAGGGCTTGCCGTTGACAGTGAGCGCATCGCCCGCGTGACGCTCAAAACGGGTGTCATCCATAACGTATTCGACGGCGTCATTGCCGAGGGTCTTGGCAATCATGCTGCCGTAGAGCAAGCCGACGCCGCCCTTGCCGATAAAGGCGACCTTGTTGATCTGCATGTGAATCATCTCCTCACAAAAAGGCGCCCGCGTGCGGGGCGCCTGGTGGATTGTATGCCGCTGGAGCATGTAGCGTGCACCGGAGGCGGAATTTAGAAGAACAAACGCATGGGGACTTATGCCGCGGGGCAGATGGCAAAAACGCGTGCGGGATATCCAACACCATCACGGACCTTAGGGAAGGTGCAGAAGATGACGGCGCCTGTGGCGGGAAGCTCGTCCAGATGGTCCATGGCCTCGATCTGATAGCGGACGACCGAGAGGATGTACTGCTCGCCGGGGTAGGGGTAGGCATCCTCGCGCGTGGTCACGCTCGCCTCCTTTCATCGGGCTTTTTGCTGATGTTAAAGCGGTGCCGTGACAGCTCGATTTCTGCTGCGTTACGATACGTTCTCGATTGCGATTCCACGATGTTTCGGCTGCGTGACCATTGTGTTTCGCCTTGCCGGGGCGCTGATGGCGAAGGGAGGGGCCGTGCAATACCGTGTTGACCCCAAAAGTGGTAACCGAATATCCGCTCTGGGTCTGGGCTGCATGAGGTTTCCCGGTGCGCCGGGACACCCCGATGCGAAGACGGCCGATGCCATCATCTCCCGCGCGGTGGAGCAGGGGATTAACTACCTGGACACGGCCTATCTCTATCCCGGCAACGAGGCGTGCGTGGGTGCGTCGCTTGAGCGCCTGGGCTTGCGCGACCAGGTTTTGCTCGCAACCAAGCTGCCGCATGCTTCGTGCAAATGCGCGGAGGATTTCGACCGGTTCTTCGACGAGCAACTGCGCCGCCTACGGACCGACCATATCGACTATTACCTCATGCATAACATTACCTCGCCCGCCCAGTGGGAACGTGTGGTGGCGTTGGGCATTGAGGACTGGATCGCGTGTCAAAAGGCGGCGGGGCGCATTCGCCAGATTGGTTTTTCGTACCACGGCAGCGCGGTGGATTTCCTGACGATGCTTGACGCATATGACTGGGATTTTTGCCAGATCCAGTACAATTACGCTGGAGAGCGATATCAGGCGGGAACAGCGGGGCTCATGGCCGCCGCCGAGCGAGGCCTCGCGGTGTTTGTGATGGAGCCGCTGCTGGGCGGGCGTTTAGCGGGCAAGCTGCCGCCACGGGCCCGCGCTGTGCTCGATAGTGCCCGTGACCCGCATTTGCTCACTCCTGCCGCCTGGGGTCTTTCGTGGGTGTGGAATCATCCTCAGGTGACGATGCTGCTTTCGGGTATGACCGATACCGCGCAGGTGGATGAGAATTCGTCACTGGCAGACCTCGCGTTGCCGAATTCGATGACTGCCAACCAGCTCGACACGATCGCGCACGTGCTGGATGAGTTTGAAAAATCGAATCGCGTGCCCTGCACGGGATGCGGCTATTGCATGCCGTGCCCTAAAGGCATCAATATCCCTGGATGTTTTGCCGCCTACAACGCAAGCTATGCGCACAGCTGGTTTACGGGGCTGTCTCAATACTTTACGGCGAGCGCGGTGCGCACAAGCGAGCCCAAGTTGGTGAGCAATTGCGTCAAATGCGGCAAATGCGCGCGGCACTGCCCACAGCACATCGATATTCCCGAGTGTCTCGACGATGTGCGCCGACGTTTCCAGCCTGGTCCCGTGACGGCGGTGCTTAAGGCCTTCGGCAAAACACGCTCCTCATGACCCTTTTATATCTTGTGATGGAATAGTTCCTGTTTGCGGCAGAATAGGGCGATAGCAGGAACTATTTCGCCGCAACTGATGGGAGGCTATCGTGGGTGACCGAGGTTTACGTAATGATTCGCGTGAGGTTCGTTGGGGCATTTTGGGCGCTGGGCACATTTCTCATCGATTTGCATCGTCGCTCAAGAAGGTCGACGGGGCACGGCTGGTGGCTGCGGCCGGCCGCACTCCTGCGCATGTCGAGGAATTTTCCCGAGCGTTTTCGATCGATGCTGCGCATAGCCATGCCTCGGCCGATGATAACGGCGATGCGGCTTATGACGCGCTGATTGCCGACCCCGATGTCGACGCAATCTACTTGGCTCTTCCGCATGGCATGCATACGCGTTGGGCCTGTCGCGTGCTGCGCGCCGGAAAGGCCGTGCTGTGCGAAAAGCCGGCCGTTTTGAGTGAGGAAGAGGCTCTCTCGATTGCTTCCACCTCTCGCGAGCGCGGCGTGCTGTTTATGGAGGCGATGAAGAATCGGTTTTGCCCGATGCGCACTCGCGTGAAGGACTTGCTTGCGTCGGGTGAGCTTGGCCGTATTGTCTCGATTGAAAGCGTGCAAAAGCTCGATTACGGCGAGCCTCCTTCGGGCTATCTGCTTGATCCGTTGCAGGGCGGCTGTCTATATGATATGGGCTGCTATGCAGTCGGTTGGTTTGAGGATTTGCTCGCGGGCGCGTGCGAGGTTTCTTCCCGTGAAGTTCGCTGGCGTGACGTATCGGGCGGCCGCGTCGATTGGGCCGACGAGATCCATATGAGCGTCGGCGGTATACCCATTCATATGGTGTGCGACGGCAAAGCAACATATGAAAGCCGCTTAACGATTGCCTGTGAGCGGGGCTCGTTGGAAATCGAGCGGCTCCATCGCCCCGAGCTCGCTCATGTGAAGTATTCCGACGGTCGAACGCTAGAAATAAATGCCCCGTTTGAGATCGATGATTTCTACGGCGAAATCCAGCATGCGACGCAGCTTATTCAGGCGGGGAAACTCGAGAGTCCCGTCATGCCCCTTGCCGCCACGCAGCGCTGTGCACACATCATCGATGCGATTCGCTTGAAACTTTAGGGCGTGGGGGCATGGCGCCAGCGCCTGGAATGCCTTGGAGGCCTTCGCCCCTGATGCCCCTTTTATAACTTGCGGTGGAATACGGTCTGTTTGCGCCAAAATAGGGCACCAATAGACCGTATTTCACCGCAACTGATGAGGGGGAGCTGGAGATGCTGACAATCGGATGTCATCTTTCGACGACGAAGGGCTATCGGGCAATGGGGGAGACAGCGTTGTCCATTGGCGCCAATACCTTTGCATTCTTTACGCGCAACCCGCGCGGCGGCAAGGCGAAAGACCTTGACATGGATGACGTGGCGGCCCTGCGCGAGCTTATGGAGCAAAACGACTTTGGCCCGCTCGTGGCGCATGCCCCGTATACCTATAACCCCTGCTCAGCCAAAGAGCGGGCGCGCGAGTTTGCCCTGGAGGCCATGGCAGAGGACCTGCGGCGCATGGAGGCGCTGCCCGGCAACTACTACAACTTCCATCCCGGTGCGCATGTGGGGCAGGGCTCCGACGCCGGCATTCAGATGATTGTCGACACCCTGTGCCAGGTGATGTTTGAGGGCCAGCAGACGACGGTGCTGCTCGAGACCATGGCCGGCAAGGGTACCGAGGTGGGCCGCAGCTTTGAGGAACTGGCGTGCATTATCGAGGGCGTTGCCGCCAAGTGCCCAGAGCTGTCCGATAAGCTGGGCGTTTGTTTGGACACCTGCCACGTGAGCGATGCCGGCTACGACATCATCCATGATCTGGACGGCGTGCTCGACGAGTTCGACCGCGTGGTGGGTATCGATCGCTTGCATGCCGTACACATCAACGATTCGAAGAACCCCTGCGGCGCCCATAAAGATCGTCACGAGTGCATCGGCAAGGGATACCTTGGCAGCGAGGAATTTGGTGGCGGTATGCAGGTTATGCAGAATATTGTATCGAATGGCCGTTTGTGTTCGCTGCCGTTTATTTTGGAGACTCCGAACGAACTTGCAGGTTATGCAGCTGAAATTAGATTATTAAGGTCATTGCAGCAGTAATGACTGTCACAAAGTAGAGTATTCCATTCACGTTATGGGTTTGTTTCAATCAGTTTTCTCATTGCAGATTCGTAATTCCAGGTGCATAATAGCCAACAGTTTTTGCAGGCCTCTGAATCAAACGAGGTCACCGGAAGGAGACTGATTATGAAGCTCAAGAAGCTTGGCGCATTTGCCGCCACGGGTGCCATGGCGCTCGCCCTCGCACTGACGGGCTGCGGCTCGTCCAACGCCACCTCTGGTTCTGATGCCGGTTCCAGCAGCTCTGACGACGCTAAGGTCGAGAAGGTCGACGGCTCCAAGGAGTACGCGCTCGTCAAGGATGGTACGCTGACCGTCGGCACCTCTGCCGAGTACGCTCCGTTTGAGTACAAGGATGACAACGGCGATTATCAGGGCTTTGACCTTGAGCTCATCAAGGCCATCGGCGACAAGCTGGGCCTGGATGTCGAGTATATCAACAATGACTTTGACACGCTGGTTCCGGGTGTCGCTTCGGGCGCCAAGTATGACGTTTCCATTGCGGCTATCACCGACACGCCCGAGCGTGAGAAGGAAGTCACTTTCTCTGATTCCTACTACATGGACGATCAGGCTATTGTGACCAAGGTCGATAACACCGACATCACGGCCGACAACTACAGCGAGAAGCTCAACAACGCTGACGCTACCATCATCGTCCAGTCTGGCTCGACCGCCGAGGCCTTTGCCCAGGAGAACTTCCCCAAGGCCAAGATTGTCCCCTACAAGGACGCTACCGAGTGCTTTAGCGCTCTGCAGTCCGATAAGGGCGACGCTGTAGTCACCAACCGCTCCGTTGCCAGCCAGCTGACCGCCGAGCAGTTCAACACCTGCCAGACCATCAAGCAGATTAGCACCGGCGAGGAGTACGCCATTGCCATCAACCAGGGCAACGCCAAGCTCAAGGATGACATCAACCAGGCCATCAAGGACCTGACCGACGACGGTACCGTCGACGCCCTCATGGCTAAGTACAACATCAAGTAAAATAACTACTTGATTGCGCGCGGGCCCTTTCCGTTTTGCGGAGAGGGCCTTTGCGCTTCTCTTGACGGAGAGCGTTTCCGTCTCGTTTTGCCGGCAACTTCTACGATA
This sequence comes from uncultured Collinsella sp., assembly GCA_902494245.1. GTDB lineage: Bacteria > Actinomycetota > Coriobacteriia > Coriobacteriales > Coriobacteriaceae > Collinsella. The sequence goes on along the minus strand of CABUSR010000017.1, from coordinate 25,526 downwards.
GGAGCCACCTTGTCTCGACTGAACAAAGGGGCCGCGGAGCAGCGTTTTCCACTGCCCGCCTTGCTCCAAAAGCTAGTCTGCGTCATGGCCGTGGCGCTCGCGCTGGTGTGCGCGGGGGCATATGCGCCCACGACCGCCCAGGCGCTTGAGACCGTAAAGATTACCGCCCGACCCAACACCGGTTCGGGCAGCGATGTGGTCGGCGGCACCGAGACGCGCATTACCTGGGAAGTTCAGGCCGATGCCGACGAGGAGCTGAGCGGTCTTTCGCTGACGTTTGTCGACGGCACGACGTTTGGTACCGATGACACGCGATTGACGATGCTCTCGGGCGAGGACCTCATGGATCGTACGCCCATGAAGCCCACGTGCAAGGCTGACGGCCAGACGCTCAAGATTGACTTTGGCGAGACAGCGCCTGCCGGCGGCTTTTTCCGTGTCGAGGTTTACGGCGTGACGTTTCCCGTCGAGGGCGGCGAAGAGGCCTTTAGCGGCACCTATACGCTCGCCGACGGTTCGACCAAGAAGATTTCCAAGATTCCTTCCGTCGAGATTAAGGGCGTGACGGCATTCGATAACTTCCTGGCCGATCTTAAGGAGCAGCCGTGGGTCGAGGCATGGAATTCCAACATGTTCCTTCGCCTGTTCCTGAACCCGGTCATTTTGGTCCAGAGCCTGCCGATCGTCTTCAAAGGCTTCCTCATGTCGCTCTCGATCGTGCTCGCGGCGTTTCCGCTGGCAATTCCCTTTGGCTTTGCCTTGTCGCTCATGCGCATCTCCAAGTCGCGCATCCTGCGTTGCCTTGCCGGCATTTATGTGAATATCATCCGTGGTACGCCGGCGTTCCTGCAGATCTACATCGCGTTCTTTGGCCTGCCGCTTGCCGGCGTCAAGGTGGACGACTATGTGTTGGGCGTCATCGTCATGGCCATGAACTCGTCCGCCTACCTGTGCGAGATCTTCCGCGCCGGTATTCAGTCGATCCCCAAGGGCCAAAACGAGGCCGCTCGCTCGCTGGGCATGAATGCCTTCCAGACGCTGCTCTACGTTATGATTCCGCAGACGTTCCGCAATGTCCTGCCTACGCTGACCAGCGAGTTTATCCTGCTTTACAAGGATACGTCGCTGCTCGCGGCCGTGGGCGTGGTCGAGATCGTCATGAACGCCCGCACCATCGTGGCCACGACGGGCTCCATCACGCCGTATGTGGTTGCCGCCCTGTTCTATCTGGTCATTACCCTGCCGCTTGCACGCTTGGTGAGCGGTCTTGAGGCGAGGCTTCTGGGGACGGCCGAAACTAAGAAGAAGCGTCCCACCAAGAGCGCCGGACAGGTTGTCGCGACGCCCGCCGATCATATCGCCGGTCTGTAAGGAGGTCCTATCATGAGCGAAACCAATAACTCGAACGAGGTCGTCGTCAGCATCAAGAACCTCCAGAAGGCCTTTGGCGATAACGTGGTCCTGCGCGACATCGATCTGGATGTGCACAAGGGTGAGGTCGTCGTAGTCCTGGGTCCTTCGGGCTCGGGCAAGTCGACGATGCTTCGCTGCATCAATCGTCTGGAGCATCCCACAAGCGGCTCGATTGTCGTTGAGGGCGTGGATGTGTGTGCCAAGGGCGTCGACCTCAATAAGGTACGTACGCACTTGGGCATGGTGTTTCAGCAGTTCAATTTGTTCCCGCACCTGTCAGTCAAAAAGAACGTCATGCTCGCGCAGCAAAAGGTGCTCAAGCGCAGCAAGGAAGAGGCCGAAAAGATTGCCGTCGAGGAGCTGACCAAGGTCGGTCTTGCCGAGCGTATCGACTTTATGCCGAGCCAGCTTTCGGGCGGTCAGCAGCAGCGCGTGGCCATCGCCCGTGCCCTGTCGATGAACCCTCACGTCATGCTCTTTGACGAGGCTACGTCGGCGCTCGACCCCGAGCTCGTCCGCGACGTTCTGGGTGTCATGCGCGACCTGGCACGCGACGGCATGACCATGATCGTCGTGACGCACGAGATGGGCTTTGCCCGCGACGTCGCCGACCGCGTTGTCTTTATGGACGGCGGCGTTATCGTGGAGGAGGGCACGCCGATCGAGGTCTTCGACCATCCCAAGAGCGAACGCACCAAGGCGTTTTTGGGCAATATCTCATAGCGGCGCGTCGAAGTTATCGATATAGCAAACGGGGACCGGATAGTATCCGGCCCCCGTTTTTGTTTGGGCGTGAACGACTGTTGTTGTGCAATGCTCAGCTGTCAGTTGCTTTGCGACTTTCTGACGGCTTCGTTAGGCCAGCTCCGCTCCCAGAGCCTTGCAGGCCGCCTCGCCCTCATCATCAGGCGCATCATAGCAAATGACGGAATCGACGACGTTGATGCCCGCCTCGTCGGCATCGGCCTTCCAGTTGTCCATCCACTCGCCCTCGGCCCACGAGTAGGAGCCAAAGAGGACGACCTTCTTGTCGCTGAGGGTTTCCTTGACCTCGTCCCACATAGGCTGGAACTCGTCATACTCAAGCTCCTCGGAACCCATGGCGGGGCAGCCGAAGGCAATGGCGTCATAGCTGGCGGCCTTGTCTGCGGAGAAATCGGCGCAGGAGATGACCTCTGCCTCGGCGCCGGCATCGGTTGCGCCCTCGGCAACGAAGTTTGCCATGGCCTCGGTGTTGCCTGTGCCGCTCCAGTAGACGACTGCGATCTTGCTCATATGTTTTCCTTTCGGTTGTGCGGCGTGCGGCCGCGTTTTGTATGCTCTATCGGGTTGCCTGGACAAGTTGTTCCAGGGTGCAGCCCTGTTGATAGATGTAGGTAAGGTATTGCGTGCATGCGCGATAGGAATCGAAGGTCGTGAGCGCCTGCTCAACGTTTGTGTATACCTTCCAGGCGCCAAAGACCTTATAGTTTTCGCCGTGCTGGACGATGAACTCGTGGACGTCGTCGTAGGGATATCCAAGGAAATAGCCTATTTCGTGCGGAAACTCGCAGGTGCAGTCTTTGCTGCAGCTAGCTTGTTGGGGTAGTGCGCATCGAGTCTGGCCGCAGGCGCATTCCGCGACGTTATTGCTTGCGAGCGTGATGCGTGATGCCAAATGTACAAGGCATGTCGAAAGGTCTCTCGTGTCGTAGCCTTCCGAGGCGAGCGCCGTTTGGGCGCGAGAGTCTTCGAAATAGGTGGTGAGGCTTTTGGCTCGGTACACGTACACGAGCGCTCCGCAAGGCCGCCAGACCAAAACACTCAGGTGGATGCCGAGCGGGTCAAGCTCGCGGTTGCACTGGGCGATAACGTTGAGCAGGCGTGCTCGGCGTTCTGCGATGGCTTCGGTTGCGGTCGAGCTGTCCCCGTGGGCGTAGGTGCCTGGATAGGTAAAGAGCGATGCCGGCTTGATTCCCGCGAGCGTGGGGGAGCAGTTGCGCACGACTGCTGCCTGAAACGTTGGGATGTCTATGGTTCGAGTCACGGCGCTCCTTATGGATCTAAACTGTTAGCCTAGGAAAACTTATACACGAAAGTAAGCCATGGTCAACAAAAAAGTTTGAAGCGGGAAACTAATTGACCGAACGGACATGATTTTGGGTTAAGATGGGGACACCCCATGGGGGTATCTAGATAGGACTACTTGAAAGGGGAACGCATGAGTGACTTGCTCAACCCTGCGGATCTCATCGTGCTGGCCGTCATTGCCGTCGGCATGTTTTTTGGACTGCGTCGTATTGCCGCTTCGACACACGGGAAGAGTTGCTGCAGCGATGGCGCGAGCGGTAAGAAGGCCAAAAAGGTTGTTGTGGTGGATACCGATGCATCGCACTACCCCTATAGCGATGAGCTGCTCATCGGCGGCATGAGCTGTGACGGCTGCGCTCAGAACGTAGCCAATGCCCTTAATGCACTGGATGGCGTGTGGGCAACGGTGACGTATGCGGACCACACGGCACGCGTGCGCTCTAAGCAGCCGGTTGATCGCGGTGTCCTCGAGACGGCCGTGAAAGACGCGGGCTACTACGTCATGACGCTGTAAGCGCCGTCTTGGATGCATTTCCTTGTCTAGGCTCGTCCGCGCAGCTCGATGTCTTGGATATCGTCGAAGTCGATGGCGATATCTTTGAGCTTGAGGAGCCTGAAGGCAGGGAGTACCTCGTCAAGGATGCCGGTGCGGGAGCGATAGCCGTACGTATCGTAATAGGTGACGCGGACCAGGTCGCCACGTTTGAGACCCTCGAACTTTTTAGAAAGCACGAGGGCTTTTTCTTCCGTGAGCTCACGTTTTGGCTCGACGGTGATTTCCTGCTTGCGCACGAGTTCGTAGTATCCCGTGAGGGCGGCAAAGGGCATAAACTGTGCGGCGCGGTTGGCGCGCACGGCACCGTTGGCTGTGAGGTTGGGGTCGGCGGCGCGGCGTCTGCCCTCGGGGTCCGCCAGGCGCTCGAAGGCGGTCGGCGGGCGCACGGGCTGTTGTTTGGGTTTAGGCACGGTGTCCTCCAACTTGGTCGTTGCGTTCGCGCGCGGTGGCGCCGGCGGTAAAGCTTAATCCCTTGACGAGCGCGTTCTTGCCGTACTTGCCTTTCACAGCCAGGACGGCGCGCGCCAGGTCGCGCTCGCGCTCATCGGCCTCGATATCGCTAAACAGATCGATAGTGGCAAATTCCTCGGGCATGAGGTTGCCAAAGCCCAGGTTGATTCGCTTGACCGGTCGTTTAGGGTCGACCGTTTGCGCCCAAAGGTCATCGAAATAGCCCATGATCTTCTTAAACGAATTGGTGCGCTCGGGCAGCTTGCGCGAGGCGTTGGAGTGCGCAAAGAGCGCGGCATAGCCACCACGCGGTTTGCCGCCATGCTCTCCCACAAAGATGCCATCGATTGCCTGCGCTTCGCGCACCAGGCGACGCCTTTCGTCATCGCACTGGACGGGCTTGGGCGCACGGGGTGCGAGCTCGGGGCCGGCGGTTGCGGTGGGTTCGATGCTCGACGTACTCGAGCGCAGGTGTCCGCATCCGTCCACATATTGCGCTGTACCGCTGGCGTCAAGGCGGCGTATGTCGGCGCGCTCGCTCGCGTAGCCCACAAAGAGCGAGATGCTGTCACATACCATGTGCTTATCGACCAAGTCCAGCACGGCACTGTCGACCATCTCGCGCAAGACGGTGTAGGCCTGCTCGTAGGCATAGCCCTTCGAGAGCACCTGCCCTGTGGTGGTCGAGGTCGCTTGCGGGCGATAGGCTTGGATGTCGGCGATGGTTGTCGGCTCACGCCCGAAGGCGTGGTCGATAAGATATTCGGCATTGACACCAAGTTCGTCGTAGAGCAAGTTCTCGTCGAGTGCGGCGACACCCATCAGGTCGTAGACGCCATACTTTTCGAGTCGGGCTGCCACGCCGGGGCCGATGCCCCAGATGTCGGTGATGGGGCGGTGGGGCCAGATCTCTTTGCGAAAGGTTTCGTCGTCGAGTTTGCCGATGCGGCTGGGTACGTGCTTGGCGGTGATATCGAGTGCTACCTTGGCCTGGAATAGGTTGGGGCCGATGCCGACCGTCGCCGTGATGCCGGTGCGCGCGAGGACCTCATCTCGCAACATGCAGGCAAAGCCTTTGGCATTGGTATGGTAGAGGTCTAGATAGGGCGTCACGTCGATAAAGCATTCGTCGATTGAATAGACGTGAATGTCTTGCGGGCTCACGTATTCCAGATAGATGCCGTAGATTTGCGCCGACACTTCCATGTAGTGCTGCATGCGCGGTACGGCTTTGATGTAGTCGATGCCGTCGGGAATCTCGAACAGACGGCAGCGGTTGTGAATACCTAAGTCCTTCATGGCCTGCGTGATAGCGAGGCAGATGGTCGTGCGTCCGCGCGATTCGTCGGCAACGACCAGGTTGGTGGTGAGCGGATCGAGCCCACGGTCGACGCACTCGACGCTGGCATAAAACGTCTTGAGGTCGATGCAGATATAGGTGTGCTGCTCGTGCGCCATCCGTGCCCTTCCATCAAACACATGTTCTTATCGAATACCTGTTCGATAATACCCGCTTGAACGGACACCGTCAAAACCTGCCCCTTTTTGGCAAGTATGGTCGCGCGGCTTCATCGGGGTTTTAACGCAGCTCTAAAGAGTGCGAAACAGCTCGGAAAACCTCGCTTCGTAGCATGAGCCTAACGATTGATACCGCCTATGCGCACGGAAGGGTTGTGGGAAAGATGGTCAATTATGGGTTTGGTATGCCGACGCGCCTTGTTGCGGATGGAGACGTGGTTCGCTGGTGCGGACGATTGGTCGCTCACTACGGTGGCACCAAGGCGCTGGTCGTGTTGGGCGGTGACAAGCATACGCGCGATGAGCTTGTCTCGGCGGCACTTGGCTCGCTTGATCGAGCCCTGCTCGAGCGCGTGCTTTTTCGCTGCGGCTCGTTTGAGGGCGACGGGGGAGACGGACTGATCGACGAAGCCGTGGCCCTGGCGACCGACGAAGGCGTGGACTTTGTCCTGGCGATTGGCGATGCCGATACTGCTGGCTTTGCGCGCGAGCTCGCGCGTCGCATGGCGGCGCTCGATGCCGGCGAAGACGGTTTTGTCCCTTATGGATGCATTCTCTCGGAGGGCAAGGTGCCTGCTGTCGTGGGCACCGGTGAGGTTCCCGTTTTTGCCATTATCGCGCCCGAACTGCTGGAGGGCATCGGGTCTCCTCTGCGTGAGTTGCTCGGTAGCGTCTGCGCCGCGGCCTAATATTTGCCATAAAAGGACGGGTTATTTTTGGTTGGTAAAGCGTTTGACCTGCCAAAATAAGCCTGTCCCTTTTTAATCGGTTGCCGTTTGGGGGCCGATTGGCAACGCTCGCTGATTGTAGTCTTGACCTGCGCTAGAATAGTGGCATCTGAATGTCCGGGCGCATGGAGGCGTGCGCCCGTATGCTGAGGAGGACTCTATGGCAACTGTTGCCGCACCTATCGATGCTACGTCGACTGCCGCTTGGAAGGCACTCGAGGCTCATCAGGAGAAGCTTGAGGCCGATGGTATCGACCTCAAGGCCTGGTTCGCTGCTGACGCCGACCGCGTGAACAAGCTGAGCTTTGACGCCGGTGACCTGCACTTCGATCTTTCGAAGAACCTGGTGACCGATGAGACCGTCAAGCTGCTGTGCGATCTTGCCCGCGAGGTGAAGCTCGAGGAGCGCCGCGACGCCATGTTCTCCGGCGAGCACATCAACACCACCGAGGACCGCGCCGTCCTGCACACCGCGCTTCGCCGTCCGGCAAGCGAGAAGGGCCAGCTCATCGTTGACGGCCAGGATGTCGTCGCCGACGTGCACGAGGTCCTCGACCGCATGTACGCCTTCGCCGAGCGCGTGCGCTCCGGTGAGTGGAAGGGCGTAACCGGCAAGAAGATCGAGCATCTGGTGTCCATCGGCATCGGTGGCTCCGATCTGGGCCCGGTCATGGCCTACGAGGCCCTGCGTCCCTATGCCGACGCCGGTATCGACTGCCGCTACATTTCCAACATCGACCCCAACGACCAGGCCGAGAAGCTCAAGGGCCTGGATCCCGAGACCACGCTCGTGATCATCGTCTCCAAGACCTTCACCACGCTCGAGACCCTCACCAACGCCCGCGAGGTCAAGACCTGGATGCTTGAACAGCTCAAGGCCCAGGGCGCCATCGACGGCTCCGATGAGCAGAACGCCGAGGCCGTGGCAAAGCACTTCGTCGCCGTCTCCACCGCACTCGAGAAGGTTGAGGCCTTCGGTATCGACCCCGCCAACGCCTTCGGTTTCTGGAACTGGGTCGGCGGCCGCTATTCCGTTGACTCCGCCGTGGGCCTGTCGCTGATCGTCGTGCTCGGCCCCGAGCGCTTCCAGCAGTTTCTCGAGGGCTTCCACGCCATCGACGAGTACTTCTGCAACACGCCGCTCGAGAACAATGCCGTCGCGCTGATGGGCCTGCTCAACGTCTGGTACGTCAACTTCTTCGGTTCCAAGAGCCACGCCGTGCTGCCGTACTGCCAGTACCTGCACCGCTTCCCGGCCTACCTGCAGCAGCTCACCATGGAGTCCAACGGCAAGCACGTCCGCTGGGACGGCAGCGCTGTGACCTCCGATACCGGTGAGATCTTCTGGGGCGAGCCCGGCACCAACGGCCAGCATGCCTTCTATCAGCTGCTGCACCAGGGCACTGTGGTGGTCCCGGCCGACTTTATCGCTTTCGCCAACACTGCCAACCCTGCGACCGACAGCGGCCAGGATGTCCACGAGCTGTTCCTGGGCAACTTCCTGGCCCAGACCAAGGCGCTCGCCTTTGGTAAGACGGCCGACGAGGTTCGTGCCGAGGGCACGCCCGAGCAGATCGTCCCGGCCCGCTGCTTTGAGGGTAACCGTCCGACGACCTCGATCTTTGGCGACACGCTGACCCCGTTCGCACTCGGCGAGCTCATCGCACTGTACGAGCACATCACGTTTGTCGAGGGCACGGTCTGGGGCATCGACTCCTACGACCAGTGGGGCGTTGAGCTGGGCAAGCAGCTTGCCAAGCAGATCACCCCTGCCTTCCACGACGATGCCGCCAAGGCCGAGCAGGACGCTTCGACCCAGGCGCTCATCGAGTTCTATCGCGCGCATCGCAAGTAGTCGCTGCTGTTAACGCATCGCGCCTTATAGTCAGGGGCCCGTATCCTATCGGATGCGGGCCCCTTTGCTTTGCCGTGGTCCCGGGGCGCACGGCCTTTGTGGAGCATCGCCGGGGCGTCGCGCGCTGCGAGAACCCTGCGCCTAGATCTCGGCCTCCGCATGGCCTCGCTGCGCCTCGGGCAGCTCCCCGTAGAGCGGATGGTCTTCGAGCCTAAAGCGCTCGACCTGTTCGGGAGTGCGACCGCGTACAAAGAGCCACGAGCGATCGATCGGCGTCGCCATGAGCGTGCTGGGCAGCGCGTCGGCGCGGTCGGAAAACACCCGGGCGCTCTCGGGATCCTGGAACGCCAGCACCAGATGCGTGTCGCAGTTGCCCATGATGGAGCGTGCGCGTGCCTCGCCATAGAGCGCATCGAGCTGATTGGTCGACTGCAATAGCAGCGTTGCCCAGATGTTGCGGCTTCGGATAATCGAGAGCACGTTGTCGATCTGGGGGATCTGCAGATTTGCGAAGTCATCGAGCATAAAGCGCACGGGCACGGGCAGGCTGCCGTCGGGCTGCCTATCGGCTTCGCGAATGAGGCCCATAAACGCCTGCGTAATAAAGAGGCCGGTCAGCGGATCGAGATTGCGGTCAATATCGCTTACGGTTACAAACAGGGCGCAGGGGGTGTGTCCCATGGAAGCGAAGTCCACCTGATGGCACTCACGATAGAGCTGTGCCGCACCGTCGAATCCCAGACACATGACCTTTTCGGCAAGGATGCCGACGATGCTCGCGTGCATGCGCTCGGCATTTTGCGTAATGGCGTAGCGCCGCCATAGCGAGAGGGCATAGCTTTGGGGGTCGGTCGTGATCAGATCGTCAAACAATCGGGCCGTGGCACCGTCCTGCAGGTGCTCGATCAGCTTGATGACCGAGCTGATCGTCTGCTCGTCGGCGGGTAGCTGTTCGGTGACGTAGGCGATAAGACACGACAGCAGGTTTGCCGCCGCATGATCCCAAAAAGGCTGGTTGTTGTCCTCGATGGGGCAGATGGCCTTTGCCACCGAGAGGATGTCCTGCTGGTTGGGCCTGCCGTCCGCCTTGCGGCGAATGTGCCTCAGGGGGTTGTAGCCGCAGCGCTCGATGCCGGGCGCAAGGGCCGGGACGGTGTTGAGGTCGGCGAAGTTGAGACATTGCACGCGGTAGCCGTGGGCTGCCAGCACGGGTCCCACTTCGCGACAGAGCGTGCCTTTGGTGTCGAGCACGATGTAGCTTGCGTTCATTTGCAGCAGGTTGGGCTTGAGGACGTTTCGGGTCTTGCCGGCTCCCGAGGGGCCGATCACAAGTGCGTTGTTGTTGAGTCCCGTTTGGCGGGTGTCGCAGGAAAGCGTTCGATCCTTGGCGAGGATGGTGGACGATGCGGACTCAGATGCGGCGAGGCGGCTGGTGAGGTTAGACATGGGCGACCTCCTTGGTGGTCGAGAGGATTTCGTGGGCAAAGCCGAGCTCGACGGCGCGCTCGGCCGAAAGGTAGGTGTCTTTTGCAGTGAGGGACTGGATGCGCTTGGGCGTGAGGCCGCTGCGGTCCGAGAGGATTTGCGTGAGGGTCTTGCGGGTCTGCATAAGACGCCGGCTGGTTTCCTGCAGCGCAAGTGCCGAGCCGCCTGCCCCCTGGGGGATCAGCGGGTCGTGAATCATGAGCTCTGCATGGGGCGCCATACGGCGATTGTCGCCGCCCATAAAGATCACGGCGCCCATGGACGCGGCGAATTCCAGGCAGACGGTGCGGATGGGGCACGATGCGAGGCGCATGGCGTCATAGATCGCAAGACCCGATCGCACGCTTCCGCCAGCGCTGGCGACAAATATGGTGATGGGGCGGCTGGGGTCGGTGGCATCTAGCAGGCGGATCTGCTGGCATAGGTCGTGGGCCATCGGGGTTTCGATGTTTCCCATGACGGAGAGCTCGCGACGGGCGAGCATCTCATCGTAAATGCTGGTGAGCGTGATACCTCGGGCGGATTCACGCATGGTGAGGGGGCTGATGATGGGGGAATGATTGGTGTCCATGAGGACTCCTTTCTGTTGGTTGTGTTGTGGAATAGGATTGTTGCCCGCGGAGGGGCTGGCGGGCTACAGGGTTCGTCCAAGCCTGAGATCGAGCTCGGTTGTGGGACAGGCTGCCTGTTCGTGCGGCTCGCAAGCGCCGAGGGCTCCAAAGCGATGGAGCGTTGCGGCGGGCGTGGTGTAGGCGAGCCGCAGCTGATGCTCGACAGGGGCACATCCGTCATTTTTGTAATGAGCCGCGTAGTACTGCGCGATGCTGGCGTTCATCTCGTTGCCATTGCGATGGCGCTCAAACTGGCGTCTGCAGGTCTCGATGATCTTTGCTACCGACTTGGGTGCCGTCGCGGGAACAAGGGCGAGATAGCCCTCAAATAGCTCGTTGATGCTCAGGAGGCACAGCAGGTCGATCAGCGTCCTTATGGCCGCTCCCTCGGCGGAAAAGTGCGCGGTCATGCGGTTATATCGGTTGCGGTCGACGATGGCCGCATGGGGTCTTGGAGTTTTCTGCCCCGTGGTCCCGGGCTTTTGCCGCGCCTGTGTATTGAGCTCGACGTTGCAGCGCTTGAGGCCGTCCAACGGAAGGAACAGTGCGGTGCGCAGGGTGTTCCGCTTGCTTTCGAGTTCATGACGCTCGTCGGGTTCCCATTCGAGCTTGAGTTTCGTGTCGAGCGCCGTAAGCATATGGGCTAGGCAGCCTACGGTAAGGACGCACGAATCGTTGTCGCGTTTTGGGGCATAGGGGTCTGTCAGCTTGCGAATGTCGGGGTCGCCCATGATCTTTGTGCAGCGCTTCGGCAGTTGAGGGTGGTCGGCCAAGATCGTCGCGAGCGGTAGCGACGCGTAGTTCTTGATGGTCGCGGCGGCAAAGGCGGCGTCATATTCGTTTGCATATGCTCGCTCAATTCGGGCATCCAGAATGCTTTTCTTACCGCCGTCTTCAGCGCGGTGGTTTGTCATAGCTTCTCCAATCGGTTGATGTTCGTGCTGTTTGTTGATGTGTTGGTTGTCGTGAGTGATGTGCTTGCCGTGGGTGATGTGCTGACGTTGGGGTGCTATGCGGTTTTCAATGAGCCCGTGAGGCAGTTGCTGCAGGGGTGGGATGGAACGGCCCATGCAAGGCGGAAGGCATCGTGCTCAAAATCGAGACAGCAATGCCCTGGGTGCCTCACATGTGGCAGTTACCTCATTAAGTTGTCATTGCGTTTGGGGTTGTACTTTGCCGATCTTCCTTCTCTTACACGCTAAAACTCAAACTTCATATGCTCGATCTACTTAAAACCGCAACGGCGGTCTTTTTTCAACTTATATGTCGGAACGCGTCTTTGCAAGTACTTTTTTGCCTTTGTTTCAAATGGGGTGGTTTTGCAACCGTCACGCGCCGCGCTATGCGAACGTGCCCCTTTTCTGTTGTCGGTCGGATACGATGAGTCGCGTGACGTCGTCAGAGGTCGAATTCGACCGCTAACGACGTTGTGCAGCTCATCATTTCTGGTCGCAAACAGTAAAGGGGCGTGAGGGTGTATTGAGGGGGGATGTCTTGCTGTCGGCATCCGCGTGCGGTGCCATTCGCTGTCTGTAAATATACGTTTACAGCTAATTTCATACCACTTGTCGGAATGCGGACGCTGTCCTTGTATGTCGGGCGTACATTGAACGTGGTTTTTCGCGTGAAACCACGAATCGGTTGTCAGTCCTGAACAAGGAGGCCCAGCATGACACTTGCCAAACCCATCAATAAATACATCGACTATATCGATGCCCCCGAGGACACGTTTGAGCAGTATGTCGAGAAGGCGTTAAAGTACAACTTTCGCTGCGTATTTGCGAACCTTCAGGAGTACGAGACGGGCCGCGCCATGCTCGAGGGCTCTGACATCATCCTTGCCGGCGCCATCGACTTTCCCCAGGGCACTATGACGCTTGAGGAGAAGCTTGCGAGGTTTGAGGAATACGCTGCGTGTGGCTTTACCGAGATTGACTACGTTTTGAATCAGGGGTCGATCGAGAACCGCGATTTTGATGCCATCGAGCGCGAGATGACTACCATTGCTGATTTTTGTCGCGCGCATGGCATCACTGACAAGGTAATCGTCGAGATGTGCAAGCTGGACGGCGACGACGCCGCCAAGCGCCGTGTATGCGAGATCGCGCTGGAGGCCAAGCCGGGATTCCTTAAGACATCGACCGGCAGAAGCTTTGGCGGTGCTAAGCTCGAGGACGTGCGGCTGATGCACGAGGTGCTCGGCGATGCCGTGGCAATCAAGGCGGCGGGCGGTATCCATAATTACGAAGAGGCTTGCGCATTCATCGAGGCCGGCGCCAGCGCGTTAGGCGCATCGGCGGGCATCGCGATCGTCGAGGGCGCACCGACGGATGAGCGTCGCTAGCAGACGTATTTGACCTGAGCGATAAAGCTTCACGACCACACGCCGTTCATGTTCGAGACAATATGACTTTTTGCCCGTTGTAAACGGAGTCGCGATGGGTGTTCTGTATGATGGCTCAGACAAGGTTGTTCAATGACAGGGAGGCATATATGGCAATCAAAGCCATCGCGATGGATATCGACGGTACGCTCACCAACGATCAGAAAGTGATTAGCCCGCGTACGCGCGAGAAGCTGCTCGCGGCGCAGGAGTCGGGCATTAAGCTCATCTTGGCTTCGGGCCGTCCCGCATGGGGACTGCACGCCTTGGCGCAGGAGCTCGACCTTCAAAACCATGACGGTCTGCTGGTTGCCTTTAATGGCGCGCATGTGGTCGACGCTCAGACCGATGAGGTCCTTTTTGACCAGGCTATGCCGGCTGACGAGCTGCACCGTCTGATTGATCACCTGCGTAATTTTGACGTGATCCCTATGATTTCGCTCGGTCGCGATTTGCATGTCGTGGATTCGTATCACTGCATGATCACGCTGCCTGACGGCTCGCAGAAAAACATCGTCAAATACGAGCGCGATGCGTGCGATCTTAAGATTCGCGAGGTGGAGAGCCTGCATGAGGTCGCTGATGCTTATCCCGTGGACAAGCTGCTGACGGCGGGCGATCCGGCCTACCTGCAGGCGCATTACGAGGAGATGTATGCGCCCTTTAAGCAGACGCTTTCGGGCATGTTTACGGCCGACTGGTACTTTGAGTACACGGCGCCCGGTATCGACAAGGCCCGCGCACTCGAGGGTGCCCTGCCCAAGCTCGGCATCGATGCCAGTGAGGTCGTATCGTTTGGCGACGGCCAGAACGACAAGTCCATGATTGAGTGGGCCGGCACCGGTGTTGCCATGGGTAACGCCGTCGAAGAGGTTAAGGCTGTAGCCCAGATGGTGACCGCCGATAACAACGAAGATGGCATTGCGGTGGCGCTGGATAAGCTGCTGGGTTAGAATCGCCGATTAATGCATGGCTCGGGCGCCTGCTTGCGGGCGTCCTTTTGTTAGGGAGGGTGCCGTGTCCGCATTTCCGTTCGACGCCGTTATCTTTGACATGGACGGCGTCATTGTCGATACCGAGTATTACTACTTGGGCGAGACTGCCGCGTTTGCCAAGGAGCTTGGACTTAATCTGACTCAAGAGGAGTTGAATGGGCAGGTCGGTACCTCGCATCAGTTCTTCCTGCATATGCTGGTCGATTGGTTTGAGCGCGCCGGTAAGGGACACTTCACTGGCGAGGAGGCGTTGGCCCGTTGGGACGAGTGGGCGCATAAGCGTCCGCGTGACTATCAGGCTTTGATTAACCCAGGCGCCGTGGATACGATTCGAGAGCTGCCGCGCCGTGGCGTTCGCGTGGCGCTTGCCAGCTCGTCTCCCATGGTTAGCATCGAGGAAGTGCTCAACGCATGCGGGCTGTCTGATGCCTTTGAGTATGTGGTGAGCGGCGAGCAGTTTAAGGAGAGCAAACCCGAGCCCGACATCTACCTGCATGCGCTGGACCTGCTGGGGCTGCCCGCGAATCGTTGCTGCTGCGTTGAGGATTCCGTTCCGGGCATTACCGCGGGTAAGCGAGCCGGCCTGACGGTCATTGCCAAGCGCGAGGAACGCTTTGGCTTTAGCCAGGATGCCGCGGACAAGATTATCGACCAGCTGCCGGAGCTGCTCACGCTTTCTTAGGAGCGCGGTAGTTGCGCGTTTTTCGGGTCAGATGAGTAAATACCCGACATTTTGGTGCGGCAGCAAGCATACTTTATGCTAATGCGGGCTTAAGGGCTTGTTGAATGCCCTTGAGCCCGCTTTTGACTTAATTGTGCTGGGAGAGGGTATATGCCACCGACTGAAGGGCTAACTGACGGTAAAGCAGCGATACCGCTGTACCAACAGGTCATTGATATCATTAAAAACGAAATCAACTCCGGCGCCTACAAGGCAGGCGCGCGGATACCCAACGAATTCGAATTGGCTGAGAGCTATAAAGTTGGCCGCGTTACCGTGCGACGCGCTATTGAGGAGCTCGTCCAGCAGGGCTATCTAACGAAGCGACAGGGGAAAGGCACGTTCGTCAATGCCCCCAAGCTCAAGCGCAAGATTCGCCAGAAGGATGACGTCCAGAGTTTTTCGGACGCATGCCGCGTTAACGGAATGGAACCGGGGGCGTGTGTCATTTCGAGAAAGATACTGCCGGCGGATTCTACCGAAGCACAGTTCTTTGGTGTTCCCGTTGGAACTGACTTGATTTGCGTCGAGCGTGTGCGTACTGCCGATGGCGTCCCCGTCATGCTTGAGAACAACATATACGTTTACGAGGACAACGCCTATCTATCAACGGCGCCTCTATCTAACCAATCCATTTTTGAGTTCGTGCGCAACCAGACTGGCCGCATGCCCGCGTTTACCGACCCGTGCACGCTCGAGATCGCGTGCGCATCGCCCGAGGTCGCTCGGTTGCTGGCGGTTCCCGTTGGCGAACCCTTGTTTTATATGGAAGCCTTCTTTTTCGATGAGCAACGGCGGCCGTTTATCATCGGTCGTCAGCGGATCGTTGGGTCTCGCTACGTTTTTGACATCTAGGACATTGCGAATGGAAACGCCCGGTGGATCATCTCACCGGGCGCTTCCATACCGTTCACGGCGCAAACGCAACCGTTCAACCGCGTTGCGGCAACCAGTTTGAAATTATCTTGATGAAGGAAAAAGCTGCTGGTAATCTATGGGACGTCATAGAACGTTTGCTTGTGCAAGCGTTGAGGCGAGATGCGATGCAGTCTCGAGTTCTTTGGAGGTATCTATGTCAGATACGAAGGCGAAGAAGACAAACAGACGTTTTAAGTTCAAATTACCGCATGTCTATACGATCATGTTCTTGCTGATCGTTGTCTTTGCGGTCCTGACTTGGATCGTTCCCTCTGGTCAGTATCAGCGCAAGATGATTTCGACGGCGGCGGGCGAGCGTGAAGTCGCCGTTGCTGGAACCTATGAACAGGTCGATAAGAACTACACCGATTCCGAGACCGGCGAGACCATCAATCTGGGCCAGGATATCTTCGCGGTCCTGCAAGCGCCCACTAAGGGCATCCAGGAGGCTGCCGACGTCGTTGCGTTCGTCTTATTGATTGGCGGATCGTTCGCAATCATCACCAAGACCAACGCTTTGAATGCCGGCATGAGCCGTGTGGTTAAAAAGCTCAAGAACAAGGACATCCTCATCATTCCCATCACGATGACGTTGCTGTCCATTTGCGGCACTACGTTTGGTATGTCTGAGGAAGCCCTGCCGTTCTATGCCATCTTCATTCCCATCATGATGGGTATCGGCTATGACTCGATGACGGCATTCATCATCTGCTTCCTTGGTCCTAACCTGGGATATTGTGCTTCGACCATCGACCCGTTTAATGTTTTGATCGCCCAAGGCATCATTGGCATCGAGGGCAATCCGCAACTGTGGCTGCGCGCCGTTTCTTGGGTCATCTTCACTGCCGTCGGTATCGCATGGGCCATGCGCTACGCCATGCGCGTCAAGAAAAACCCCGAGTCGTCCATTACGTACGAGGACGATAAGCTCAAGCGTATTGAGTTTTCCGTGACCGATGCCTCCATCGAGGAAGAGTTCACTATCCGTCAGAAGCTCGTGCTTATCGATTTTGCTTGCGGTATGGGCATTATCGTCTGGGGTCTTGTTACCCAGGGTTGGTACATGAATGAGATTTCTGCTGTGTTCCTTGGCATGGGCTTGCTTGCCGGTATCCTGGGCGGCCTTGACCAGCAGACGATCGCTGAGGAGTTCGTTAAGGGTCTCGCCGACTTTGCGTACGCTGCCATCGTTATCGGTATCGCTCGCGGTATTCTGGTCATCGCCGAGGGCGGCATGATCATCGACACCATTCTCCAGGCGCTCGCTACTGCGCTCGCCGGTGCACCCGCTGCCGTCTACACCACGTTTATGTATATCGTCCTTGGCCTGCTCTCTTTGCTGGTTCCCTCGAGTTCTGGCCTGGCGGCGCTCACCATGCCCGTTATGGGCTCCCTGACCGAGCTCATGGGCCTCAATCCCGAGGCGGCCGTCACCGCGCTCCAGTTTGCCAACCAGACCATCAACACCATCAGTCCCGTGGCGGGCATGACGGTCGCCGGCCTTGCCGTGGCTAAGATTTCGTTTGGCCAATGGTGGAAGACCATTTGGAAGTTCTTCATCTTCATGGTCGTGTTTGGCTTGGTCGTTACTGCCATTTCCGGCATGCTTCCGGTGTAGGTGGTTGTGATGTCTGATCGTTTAACGGTCCTGACGTCTAAGAGCGTCTTTACCGGTACGGGGGACCTGCCGTTCGAAGGTTTCGTAGCGGTCCGTGGCAATCGAATTGAGGCGGTTGGCACCAAGTGTGAGGTAGCTTCGTATTTGACCCAGGCGGACGAGGTAGTTGATCTGGGCGACCGTACCGTCATGCCTGGCCTGATCGATGTGCATACCTTCTATACAGGCTGGGCGCTGCGGACGTTGGGGTCTGATCTGTCCGGCATCGCTGATGCCAAAGAGGCCGTGTTGCTCTTGCGTGCATGGAAAGAAGATCATCCGGATTGCGCGGCGGCTTTTGGCCACAGCCTACCCGAAACGTTGGCATCGGATGCCGAGAACGCAAATACGGCAGCTGTGTTTGACGATTGTTTTGGCGATATCCCTGTCGTCTGCTTTACACCGGGTGCGGAGACCTGCGTTCTCAATGCTGCCGCCAGTGCACGATACGGCTTTACACCCCAGGCGTGCTATGCCGAGAAGATCTGGCGCATGATGAGCGATTTCCTCGCGCTGCCCGAGGTACGTGCGGGGTATTCGGACTACATGAGCATGCTTAACGAGCGCGGCGTTACCGCCATCAAGGAGATGGCGTTTGATGACTACTACGGTTTTGCCGACGAAATGGCTCGCCGTGAGGAATCTGGTGAGCTGACGGTTCGCGTCTCTATGATGTCGCAGCCGGTGGGTGCCGGTGCAAATCTGGCATATGCCCGCGAGGCACGAGAGCGCTTCCGGGGACCGTTCGTTCGTTTTTCTGGCTTCAACCGTATGACCGATCGCGGCGTATGGGCGGGGCTTGCCGAGATGATTGACCCCTATGAGGACACGGCCGATGCGGGCGCTGCCGGCAAGACGGTTGTCGAGGAGCCCGAGTGGGATCTGATTGAGAACGAGCTGCGCGCAATTGATGCTGACGGCTTCCGATATTCCTTGCATTGCCAGGGCGATGGCGCCGTTCGTCGCACCGTGGCGCTCTATGCCTCGCTGCCTCGAGACGAGCATGGACGGTTGCTTCGCCGCCATGCGATTACCGATCTCGAGAACTCTGATCCGACCGATCTTGTCAAGTTTGGCAAGTTAGGTGGAATTTGCGAGGTCTATCCGCAGATTCTGACGCTGGACCGGCGCGAGGATTGCCTGTCGATGATGCGTCGACAAATTGGCAAGACGCGACTTTTGCACAGCTGGAATCGCCGCGGCATGGAAGATTCCGGATGCACGGTGTGCTGTGGTACGGATTTGCCGCTGCTGATTCCGAGCCTGGGCGAGTCAATCTACAGTGCGTGCGGCGGATACTTCGACGATGGACTGCCCGTGAATGAGGCCAACGCGCTGACGCTTGTCGAGCTCTTGCGCGCTTGGACTGCCGGGGGCGCGCACGATCTGATGCGCGAAGACGAGCTGGGTACGCTTGAGGTTGGCAAGCTTGCCGATATCTGCGTGCTCGATCGGGATGTATTCGACCTCGATTATCGCGACGCACGCAATCTTTCGGTTGATATGACGATGTCGGACGGACAAATCGTGTTCGATCGAAATAAGGAGGCATAAGATGTCTGAATTCAAACCGACGCTGCGCCGCGAACAGATTGCGGGCATGAATATCCATTACATCATGTGGTCGCTCGATTACTTCCTTGATGTGCAGCAGCGCTTGGGCTTTGAGTCCATTGAGCTGTGGTGTGCGGAGCCGCATGTGACGCTCGACCACACGGGCTACTTTGAGGCTGAGGCCCTGGCGAAAAAGGCTGTAGATCGTGGGCTTAGGTATCGTACTCTGTGCCCCGAGAATGTTATCTATCCTTGGCAGTACTGCGCACGCAAACCGCTGCATGAACAGCGCAGCCTGGCGTACTTTAAGCACGGCATTGAGCTTGCCGAGGTGCTTGGGTGCGACCGTATGTCCGTCAACTCGGGCTGGGGCGACTGGGATGAGGACCGCGAGGAAGCCTGGAAGCGCAGCCGCGAGCACTTGTCCATTCTGGCGGAGTATGCCGGCGAGCACGGTCTGGTGCTTACGATGGAAAGCCTGCGCCCCGAGGAGAGCAACCTTGTGACGACGGTTTCCGATGCGAAGCGCATGATTGACGAGGTCGCGAGCCCGTACTTACAGCCCATGGTTGATACAACTGCGATGGGCGTTGCGGGCGAGACGCTCGAGGACTGGTTTGCCGCCTTTGGTGATGGGGCAATTCACGAGATGCACTTTATCGACGGCGACCCGTATGGCCATCTGGTGTGGGGCGATGGCAAGCACGATATGGACGCCTTCGTCGCCACACTTAACGCCCATGGTTTCGACGGCATGCTGGGCCAGGAAATCACGGACGGTCGTTACTACGATGACCCGGCGGCGGCAGATGCCAAGAACATGGCCGCATTCGAGAAATATCTGATTGACTAAAACAACTATCGGCCACGCAGTCAACGTCATTGGTTGCGGCCCAAATAAGAAAGGAACTGGATATGAACGCACACGATTTGATCAAAGAGGCAATTGCCGAGAAGGGCAAGTTCGACAGCGTCTACTGGATTGCTTGCGGTGGCTCCATGATCGATTTGATCCCGGCTCATGAGCTTCTGCAGCGCGAGGCAACCACCTTCACTTCGTATATCTATACGGCTCGCGAGTTCGATATCATGCGTCCGCGTCGTCTGGGCGAGAAGTCCCTGGTCATCGCTTGTAGCCACAGTGGCAACACCCCCGAGGTCGTCGAGGGCTGCGAGATTGCCCTTGCCGCCGGCGCTACGGTGATCGCCCAGACCGACAACGCTGGATCCAAGATTGACTCCGGCAAGTGGATCACGTGGGTCTACCCGTGGGGCGAGGGCGTGCCGCAGGCCGAGGTCCCCGCTGGTATTTCGCTGTCGCTTGCGGCAGAGCTGCTCGATCAGCAGGAGGGCTACGCCGATCTTGCCGATATGTATGCCGGTATTGCCGAGATGGATAAGATTCTTCCCCCGGCACGCGAGAAGGTAAATGCCGAGCTGGGCGATCGCTTTGCCAAGCTTTGCCAGGAGCACGAGTTCTTCTATATTCTGGGCAGCGGTCCCAACTTTAGCCAGACCTACGGTTTCGCTATCTGCTCTCTTATGGAGATGCAGTGGCAGCACTGCAGCTACATCCACTCTGCCGAGTACTTCCATGGCCCCTTCGAGGCTACTCAGGATGGCGTTTTTTACTTCCTGCAGATGGGCTCCAGCGAGTGCCGTGCTATGGACGAGCGCGCCCTGGCGTTCCTTAAGACGCATACCGATACGCTGATGGTGCTCGATGCCAAGGAGTACGGTATGGAAGCCGTGCCGGCGAGCGTCCGTGCCTATTTGGACCCGGTGCTGTTCTACGCCATGAACTGCGAGCTGCGTGCTGCACGCGGCAAGGTGTTTGATCACGATCCCGATTTCCGCCGCTATATGGGTGTTGTCGAGTACTAGAAGGGACAAGGGCCGTGGCATTTAACGTTAACGCGCTCGGATTTGGCGACAACGTCGTCGATCGCTACGAGCATATCCACACCATGTATCCCGGCGGCAACGCGGTGAACTTCGCCGTTTATGCCAAGAAATGCGGTGCCGCACGCTCCGCTTACATGGGCATTTTTGGCAATGATGTCGCTGCCGAGCATGTCATTGCAAGCCTCGAGGATGAGGGTATCGAGCTTGACAAGTGCGAGCAGATGATTGGCGAGAACGGAGCGGCTCGTGTGACCGTCGTTGACGGTGACCGTGTCTTCCTTGGCTCCAACGAGGGCGGTATCCGTGGCGATGCGCGCTATGTCCTCGATCGCTTTGACCTTGCGTACATAAAGCAGTTCGATGTGGTTCATTCGGGCAACTATTGTTTTACCGAGCGCGAGCTGCCCAAGTTGAAGGCTGCGGGCGTCACGGTCTCTTTTGACTTTTCGGACGACTCCACCGACGAGTACTACGAGCAGATTGCGCCCTACGTCGATTTCGCTTTCTTTAGTGCGGCGGATGCCGCGAGTGAGGACGAGATTCGCGAGCGTCTGGCATGGGTGAAGGGCTTGGGTCCGCGTTTTGTGTCGGCTACGGCGGGCGCCGAGGGCTGCATTGCTTACGACGGCGAGCGTTATTACCGCCAGCTGGCTAAACCGGTAACGGACATGAAGGACACCATGGGGGCGGGCGACTCGTTCCTCACCTCGTTTTTAATGTGCTATCTCGATTCCGCCAAGCGTGGTGAGGATGGCGCCGAGGCCATCGAGCGCGCGCTCGACTTTGCTGCCGGGTTTGCCTCGACCGTGTGCGGCATGGAAGGTTCTTGGGGCCACGGAGCGCCGATTTTTGAATAGTTGAGCAGTCCCGGGGAGTCGAATTGTCGCCTCCCCGGGACTCCGTGGGTAGCGCGCAGAGATGTGGTGTAAGAGGCGGGGCATGCCCCGCCCCCGCCCTTCCTTGAAAGGGCGGGGGCACCGCCTAGAATTCGTCGTTGGAGTAGTGAAGGTGACGAATGAAGGGAAAGGCGATGCCCCAAGAAGAGAGTGTACTGCGCCTCAGCCGCGACGAGGCCCTCGAGGCGGCGCGGCTTTGGCAGGAGTGCGGCGACGCGCGCGAATTCGCGTGCAGGGTGCTGGGCGGCGTGATGAACGCGCTGATGGACTCCGAGGCCCAGCAGATGTGCGGCGCGGGCCGCAACGAGCGCGGCGGCGGCAGGGAGAACAGTCGCAACGGCTACCGCACCAGGTCGCTCAGGACCGCCGTGGGCGACGTGGAGCTCGAGATACCCAAGCTCAGGCACGGCACCTACTACCCCGAGGGCATGCTCGCGCGCTGGTCGCGCGTCGACACCTCGGTGGCCGCCATCGTGCAGGAGATGTACGTGTGCGGCGTGTCCACCCGCAAGGTCGAGCGCGTGGCGTCCAGGCTGGGCATATCCTCGCTGTCGAGCTCGGAGGTCTCGAGCCTCTGCTCCGGCCTCGACGCCGAGGTGGCCGAGTTCCGCCGCCGCGACCTGTCCGGCACGCCGTGCTGCTACCTGTGGCTCGACGCGACCTACATGAGCTGCAGGGTCGGCTCGTCGGTCGTCTCGCAGGGCGTCGTGACCGCGATCGGGCTGGGCGCCGACGGGCGCAAGCACTTCCTGGGCTGCGACGTGGTCGACACCGAGAGCGAGGACTCCTGGGCGGCCTTCCTCGGCGGGCTGCGCGAGCGAGGGCTGTCCGGCGTGCGCCTCGCGGTCTCCGACAGCCACGCCGGGCTCGCGGCCGCCGTCTCGCGCCTGTTCCAGGGATGCGCCTGGCAGCGCTGCGTGACGCACCTGCAGCGCAACCTCCAGAGCGTCTGCTCGGGCAGGCCCGAGGGCTCCAAGGCCGCCGTCAGGGACCTCGTGCACGCCGCGGTCTACCAGGACGACCCCGACCTCGCGCGCTGCGTGTGGGCCGAGGCCGTGCCCTGGGTGGCGTCGGTGTCCGCCAGGGCCGGCGAGGTCTTCGAGCGGGCCGAGGACTCCGCGCTGGCGTTCACGGCCTTCCCCAGGGCGCACTGGCCCAAGCTCCGCACCAACAACGTCCAGGAGCGCGCCAACCGCGAGATCAAGCGCCGCTACAGGGTCGTGCAGTCCTTCCCCTCGAGGGAGTCGATGCTGCGCCTGACGTGCGCGAGCCTCATGGAGACCGAGGGGCAGTGGTCCCAGCAGCGGGTGTTCTCCGAGGCATCGGCCGCCGAGGGCTTCGCCGAGCCCGCGGACAGGCAGGCCCCGACGGAGGGGAGGCGCCGCGCGCTCGGGCGGCGCGCCAAGGAGATCGTGGACGAGATAGTCGAGAGGCGCGGTCTAAAGAAGGAGTAATATCGGGACTTGCAGCGACGGACCTCAGGACACTCTTACACCACGTTCGCGCGCGCGACCACTCCGTGGGCAAAAAATGCCAAATATGAGTACTGTCACTAATCTAGTAACAGCAAAATCAAGCCTTTGAGGCACTACTTGGGTGTCAGCGAGCGATAAACACCTGTTAAAAATGACTTAAACCATCTTAAAGCGCCCTGATAATGGACAGATGTATATTATCAGGGCGCTATTTTGCCGTAAAATAATGTGACTAGTTTGGCAACAGTACTCATATTTGATATTATCTGCCCACCGGGGTTAGCGAAGGCCAAAAATGGAGCGTGAGTTGTCTAAAATGATCGACTCGATGCTCCCCGCATCGCGGGTTTTAAGTTGGGTGATGACTTTGGAAGCTCTCGCGAGTGAGTCGGCGAGCTGTCGCGCTGAGGTTTCCGTATTTGCTTCGGCTGGCGCATCGGTCTCGAGCAGTAAATGGTCGAGTGGAATCTGTCGTACGTATTCGCGTCCTCGCTTAGACGCGAGCATGCGTTCGTTGACGGAAAAATAGCAACCCGCGTTGCGCGCGCGAATGAGTTCGTCCGAAGTGCCGCTAAACCAGTGGAAGATGATAGCGGGGGAGTCGGGGTTTGGGATGAGTAGTCCATGCGATTCGAGGACGTCTAGTACGGCTCCTGCCGAACGAACCGCGTGAATTGATATCACGCGCCCGGTAAGAGGATGCTGCACGAGTGTATCGCAGAGCCGGTCAAGTGCCTGTGTTTGCAGCGGCTCGCTTCCGGCAAAGCGCGCGGAAAAGTCGAGTCCCACCTCGCCGATGTAGCGCTCTTGGGCCGCAGCTTCGCAAAGCAGATTGACTTCGGCGGGACCGCAGCGGCCGTCGACGAGCCACCAGGGATGGAGGCCAACGCCCGCGATAATGTTTAGGTAGCGGCTGGCACGCCTTTTTGCTGCCGCGAAGTCGCGTGGGTCGACCCCACAATCAAAGACCCCCAGCCCTATAGCCGCAGTTTCGTCGGCAACAGTATTCGGGTAAGCCATCAAATCAAGATGGCAGTGTGCGTCAATTAACCGGGGTTCCATCGCGGTGCGCCTTGCTAGTCCAGGCGCTGGCCGTCAGCACGCACGCGCTCAGTGCCGCGTCCACTGATCTGGCGAATGACCTCGCCGGCAATCATCTGACCCATGATGGGCGGCATATAACTGGCGGTTCCGAGCTCGGTGCGCTCGTGGATGTTGGAGGGGTCACGGCGCTGGGTCTTGACCGACTCCTCGCAGCTAAACAGTACATGAAGACTTTTGATGCCGCGCTTCTTGCACTCTTTGCGCATGATGCGGCTCATGGGATCGCGGACCGTTTCGAAAATGTCGGCAAAGCGCAGGCACTCGGGATGCAGCTTGTTGCCGCCGCCCATGGAGCTCACCAGGCGAATGTCGTGGTCCTGAGCATATTTGGCAACGGTGAGCTTGGCGGAGATGGTGTCGATGGCGTCGATGGCGTAGTCGATCTTGCCACCCGTCTGTTCCAGAACGCTCGCGAAGAACCCGTCAATGTTGTCGCTCAACAGGTATTCGGTGCGTTTGATGACAGTGGCGGCAGGGTTGATGTCGTGGATCATAGCCTCCATAACGTCCACTTTGCGCTTACCGATGGTGCTATGAAAGGCAATGGCCTGACGGTTAATGTTACTGGGCGCGATGATGTCTTTATCCAGAATTACGAAATGGCCAATGCCGCCGCGGGCAAGTGCTTCACAGCAGTTGGAGCCCACGCCGCCGCAGCCGAGTACCAGCACCGTGGCAGCGGCGAGTTTGTTGAGTGCCTCGCGGCCCATGATGATCTCGAGCTTGGTGTCGCGCGTCTCGATGGGTGAAGCGGCTATGGTTTCGGTCATGGATATCCTCCGATGGGGAAGCAAATCGTGTTTTAGCTATCGCCATTATAGGTATTATCGCGATTCCATTTGAGCCCTTGGGCTTGTTGAAATGGGATCGGGGTTCGCATAAGATGAAGCAGATGGCACCCGTTGCAGCGGGTTGGCCAACTCCCAAACACGTTTGTAGCGTGAGAAGTGGCCGTCTTCGCATTACGCGGAGGCGGCTATTTTTTTGAGTACAAGATTAGATAGTTAGACAAACATCTAAATATCGAGTATAGTGTGCGCGTCATGAGAGATGATGAGAGGAGGTCTTATGCCGGGAGAGGGTTTTAAGGCGCTTGCCGATCCAACGCGACGGCGCATTTTGGAGTTGCTGCGCGAGGGCAATTGCACGGCCGGGGAACTTGCCGAGCATTTTGACATTAGCAAGCCGTCGCTCAGCCATCATTTGACGATGCTCAAAAACGCCGGGTTGGT